>DATCDK010000001.1:0-7197 GCA_036510735.1 Acidothermaceae bacterium
GGCGTCGCGGTGATCCGGGTGGGCGCGGCGACTGAAGTCGAGCTCAAGGAGAAGAAGCACCGTCTCGAAGACGCGATCTCGGCAACCCGTGCTGCTGTCGAAGAGGGCATCGTCGCTGGTGGCGGCTCCGCACTCGTGCACGCCGCTTCTGCTCTCGACAACCTCGACCTCGTCGGTGACGAGGCGACCGGCGCGACCATTGTGCGCAAGGCGCTCGTCGAACCGCTTCGGTGGATCGCCGAGAACAGTGGCCTCGAGGGCTACGTCGTGACGCAGAAGGTCGCCGGCTTGCCGGTCGGTCACGGACTCAACGCAGCCACCGGCGACTACGGCGATCTCATTGCTGATGGAGTCATCGACCCCGTCAAGGTGACCCGTTCCGCGCTGGCGAATGCGGCCTCAATCGCGGCCCTCGTACTCACGACGGAGACACTCGTCGTGGAGAAGCCCGAAGACAGCGAGGCCGACGCGCACGGCGGTCACGGTCACAGCCACGGCCCGGGCGGTCACAGCCACTAACCTGGCGCGGTGGACTCCCACGAGACTGCTGACGAGGCTGCCCCAACAGCCCGGCGCGCTTCCGGCGCGCCGGACGCTCTGGCTGGGCTGCTAGCCAAGGGCGAGCGAGCGGCGTTCCACGGACCGCCCGGCACCGCCGTCCCGCCTCTTGAAGAAGCTGTCGCACTCGCGACCAGTGGCGGTCGAGTTGCCGAGGCGACGGCGGCGACCTGGCTACTCGGTGTCGCGCAAGCGTCTCGCGGTCGGTTCGGCACCGCGCTGACCCTGCTGGGCGGCGTGATGGGACCGCTGCGAGACGCGCTGTCCGGCGCCGATACCGCGCCTGAGTTGCGGCTGTTCGGCGCGCTCGCGGCGGCGACGGTTGCGAGCGTGCACCGGCAGCTGGGGCGGCACACCGTTGCGTGGGAGTTCGACGCGCTCGGGTTGACCGCCGCCGACGCGCTGCCGGGGCTCGACGAAGCGGTGTTCGACTGCCGGCTGGGTCTCGCCTCTGACGCTGTGGGCCTGGGCGAGATCGAGATCGCCGGCACCGAGCTCGGCGTTGCCGCCGGCCTAGCTGAAGTGCACCCCGACTGGTGGCGGCAGCGCGTCCGCCTCGATTGGGTACGCGCCGAGATTGCGCTGCTCGAGGAGAACCCGACCGCGGCGCAGGAGGCGGCGTCCGAAGCGATCGACGCGGCCGAGCTGGCGCATGCGCCGCGTCACGTCGCAAAGGGCTTGTTGTTTCTCGGCGTCGCGCAGGCCCACCTCGGCAGTCCCGACACAGTTACCACCCTGCGACGGGCGGCAACGCTCGCCGAGCAGCTCGGTACGACGCCGCTGATCTGGCAGGCGCGAGCGCTGGTGGGTGCCTTGCTCGCCGAGGACGATCCGGCCACCAGCGCGCGTAGTTTGCAGGCTGCCCGATCCGCGGTATTGGCTATCGCGGGCGACCTCCCTGATGACGTTCGGGAGGAATGGCTCAACCGTCCCGATATAGAGGCATTACTGTCGATATAGCTGTCCGGTTTGTCTATCAATTGCGCCATTCGGAGTAAGGGAATGGCCAGGTTCGGGCTCAGGATTGCCGCCCACTCTGCCGATGAAAGATCCGATGGCCCAAGAGGGTGAAATTCCCCGCGGGACGATTCGGACTGGATCGGGCGGAACGCTTGTGACGACTGTGCTCATCTGTGACGATCATCGGCGCTTTCGCGAGCACTTGCGCCGCTATGTCGCCGCGGTGCCGGGCGTCGATCGGGTCATGACGGCGGACACCAGTGCGGAGACTTTCGTGCGGTACGCCGCCGAGCTCCCTGCGCTCGTGCTCCTCGACGTCGCCATGCCTGACCTCGGTGGTCCGGAGACTGCCCGCCTACTTGTCTCGGCTCACCCCGGCGCAAATGTCGTCATGCTTGCTGGCACCGCGGACAGTGAAAACCTCGCCCGTGCGATGGCCGGTGGTGCTCGTGGCTACCTGACGAAGGACGTCTCGGTCGAAGAATTGTGTGCCGCGCTCGCCCACGTCGTTGTTGATGCGGGAGTCGCGCGCGCGAACAACGGACACGGCCCGGCGCAAGTCATCGATCCGCCTTTGACTGAGCGCGAACGCCAAGTTCTCGACGGCATGAGTCGCGGAAAGACGAACAACGAAATCGGTCGCGAGCTGTTTCTTTCCGAGGACACCGTGAAAACGCACGCCCGGCGGTTGTTCCGCAAGCTCGGTGTCAACGACCGCGCGCAGGCTGTCGCTCTAGGTTTTCGCAGCGGCATCGTCCGCTAAGCGCCGGTGGCCCGCTGCCGCCGTCCGCCCGAGAGAGCGCTGAAGTCCTGCGCCCGTTAGAACGAGCGCTCGACTTCAATGCTTCAGCTCCCGCCGTCCGAGGGCCTCTATTTGGCGCGCTTTGCTCTGTTGCGGTATCGCAACAGAGCTGAGCTGTTCCCATGCGCAGCAGAGCAAAGCGCCTGAGACAGTGCTGCAGTTCAGCGCTTGCTAGAACGAGCGCTCGACTTCAATGCTCGAGCTGGGACGGCGGGAAGCTGCCGTCCGTGCGGCCGCTAGCGCAGGTCGATGGTTGGCGGGCCGTCGTCGCGATCGGGCCCGTCGTCTCGCTCTGATTCCGACAGCACACCGTCAACGAAGCCACTCGCGTAGTCCCAGGCGACGTAGTCAGCGGGATCCGGCTCGTACGCGGGCTCGTGCGCGCGCAGCTGGCCGACGTCGAGCAGCTGGCGCAGATTTTGGCGGAGCAACTCCCACGCGAAGTAGTGCGGCGCTTCACATTCCCCGCAGTCGACCACGAGACCGCGTATGCCTCGCGGCTCAAGCAGCGTCTGAAAGACCTCGAGGTCGGCCAGATCGACCAGGATCTCCTCGCGGTCCTGGGGCGAGAGCGGTTCGCTCGTTGCCTCATGCATGCCCGAAAGCCTAGCCGCGCAGCGGCCGACGGCGTGCCGCGCAGCGGCCCGAGCGCGGCCCGAGCGCGTGCCGCGCAGCGGCCCGACGGCGTGCCGGCGAGTGGACGGCGGCGGGCTGGCGACGCCAGCGCCAGCTAACATGGAGTCTCCTGCCCGAGGGGAAAGCAGCCGCAGCCGTGACAGATTCAGCGCATGAGTTCGGCTTGTTGCCGGACAAGGTGGCCATGATCGGCCTCACGTACGACGACGTGCTGCTCTTGCCTGCGGCGTCTGACGTGATTCCCAGCCAGGCCGACACCACAACCGCGATCACCCGCAACATCTCGCTGCGGGTGCCGCTGCTGTCGAGCGCGATGGACACCGTGACCGAGGCCCGCATGGCGATCGCCATGGCGAGGCAAGGTGGCGTCGGCGTTCTGCACCGCAACCTGTCGATCGACGAACAAGCCGCGCAGGCCGACCTGGTGAAGCGGTCTGAGGCCGGCATGATCACCAACCCGGTGACCTGCTCGGCCGATGACACGCTCGCCGATGTCGACCGACTCTGCGCGCACTACCGGATCTCCGGTGCTCCCGTCGTCGATGCTGCTGGCGTCCTCGTCGGCATCGTCACGAACCGCGACATCAGGTTCGAGACCGATCTGTCGCGGCCGGTGCGTGACGTCATGACGCCAATGCCACTGGTGACCGCACCCGTGGGTGTGTCCGACGGCGACGCCCTTGAGCTGTTGCGCCAGCACAAAATCGAGAAGTTGCCGCTCGTCGACGGTGCCGGGCGATTGCGCGGGCTGATCACGGTCAAGGACTTCACGAAGCGCGAGCAGTTCCCTGACGCCTCAAAGGACGCAGCTGGCCGGCTACTCGTCGCTGCGGCGGTGGGCACCGGTGAAGACTCCTACAAGCGAGCCCGCGCGCTCGTCGAGGCAGGCGTCGACATCATCGTGGTCGACACTGCACACGGGCATTCGTCAGGCGTGCTCGAGATGGTCAGCCGACTGAAGCGCGACGTAACTGTCGATGTCATCGGTGGCAACATCGCCACTCGCGAAGGGGCCCAGGCGCTGGTCGACGCGGGCGCCGATGGCGTCAAGGTCGGCGTCGGGCCCGGATCGATTTGCACGACGCGCGTGGTCACCGGAGTCGGCGTCCCCCAGGTGACCGCGATCTACGAAGCAGCGAAGGCATGCCGTGCGGCTGGCGTTCCGGTCATCGGTGACGGCGGGCTGCAGTACTCCGGCGACATCGCGAAGGCGATCGCCGTCGGTGCCGATGCCGTCATGCTCGGCAGCCTGCTGGCGGGCGTTGAAGAGAGTCCTGGCGAACTCATCTTCATCAACGGCAAGCAGTACAAGAGTTACCGGGGCATGGGATCGCTTGCGGCGATGCAATCGCGCGGCGAGGTGCGTTCCTACAGCAAGGACAGGTACTTCCAGGACGACGTGTTGTCCGACGACAAGCTCGTGCCCGAAGGCATCGAAGGCCAGGTGCCGTATCGCGGGCCGCTCGCCGCCGTCGTCCACCAGCTTGTTGGCGGTCTACGTTCAGCGATGGGCTATTGCGGCGCGGCCACGATTGGGCAGCTGCAGCAGGCACGGTTGGTGCGAATAACCGCGGCCGGGTTGAAGGAGAGTCATCCGCACGACGTCCAGATGACGACCGAAGCACCGAACTACTACTCGCGCTGATTTTTCCTTCACAGAAGGGTTTTTCGGTGGCCGAAGTCCAGATCGGCATGGGCAAGACGGGTCGCCGCGCCTACTCCTTTGACGACATCGCGATCGTGCCGTCGCGACGCACCCGCGACCCCGAAGAGATCTCGGTCGCGTGGCAGATCGACGCGTACCGCTTCGAGGCTCCGATCATTTCGAGCGCGATGGACAGCGTCGTCTCGCCCGACTTCGCGATCGAGATCGGGCGGCTCGGCGGCCTCGGTGTGCTCGACCTCGAAGGACTCTGGACGCGCTACGACGACCCGAAACCGATCCTTGAAGAGATCGCGACCTTGCCGGAAGGCGATGTCGTGCGGCGGATGCGTGAGATCTACTCGGAGCCCATCAAGGAAGAGCTGATCGGCGCACGTATCAAGCAGATCCGTGACGGCGGCGTGGTAACCGCCGCTGCGTTGTCGCCGCAGCGAACAGCGCAGTACCACAAGGCCGTACTCGAGGCTGGCGTCGATCTGTTCGTGATCCGCGGTACGACCGTGTCAGCCGAGCACGTGTCGACGCGGGCTGAGCCTTTGAACCTGAAGAAGTTCATCTACGACCTCGACGTGCCGGTGATTGTCGGCGGGTCGTACACGTATCAATCGGCGTTGCACCTCATGCGCACTGGCGCGGCCGGAGTCTTGGTCGGTGTCGGTGGCGGTGCCGCGCACACCACGCGTCAGGTGCTCGGTATCGGGGTGCCGATGGCAACGGTTGTCTCCGACGCCGCGGCCGCGCGTCGCGACTACATGGACGAATCCGGTGGCCGCTACGTGCATGTCATTGCGGACGGCGCGATGCGCACCGGGGGTGACATCGCGAAGGCGATCGCCTGCGGAGCGGACGCCGTGATGATCGGCCTGCCGTTGGCTCGGGCCGCGGAAGCTCCCGGCGGCGGTTGGCATTGGGGCGCCGAAGCTCGGCACAACGATCTCGCGCGCGGGAAGAGGTTCCGCGCTGGTACGGCTGGCACCCTGCGCGAAGTGCTATACGGACCGTCGACAGATTCTGAAGGTACGACGAACTTGGTGGGCGCTTTGCGCAAGGCGTTGGCGACGTGCGGGTACTCCGACCTCAAGGAGTTCCAACGCGTCGAGGTCGTCGTCACCTGCTAGCGAGGAGCACCCCGATGTCGTCGCCGGGAATCGGTCGCCCGAGGTAGTACCCCTGCACTCTCGTGCAGCCGAGGGTCCGCAAGATGTCGAGCTGGCCAGCGGTCTCGACGCCCTCACCGACTGTGTCGAGGTGGAGGGCTTTCGCCATGCCGATGATGGCGGCGACGACGGCGCGATCGTCCGCGTGCGTCTCAAGTCCTTCGACGAACGACTTGTCGATCTTCAGCTCGTCGACGGGGAAGCTGCGCAGCCGCGCGAGTGAGGAGAAGCCGGTGCCGAAGTCGTCGATCGACAGTGACACACCGAGCCGGTTCAGCTCGGCGACGAGGGGACCCGTCGTCACCGGATCGCCGAGGGTCGACTCGGTCACCTCGATGCGCAGTTGCGAGGGATTGAGAGTCGATGCGCGCAGGGCGCTTGTCACGGTGTCGAGGAACATCGATGCATGACCGAACTGGCGGGCGGATGCGTTGACCGACAGCAAGGGTGACCACCCATGACTGGCCCGCCAACGACCTGCCTGCGCGCAGGCCTGGTGCAGTACCCACTCGCCGATGCCCATGATGAGGTCGGTCTCCTCGGCGATCGGAATGAACTCGACAGGCGGGATCGTGCCGAGTTCGTCAGAGGTCCAACGCAGCAGCGCTTCGACACCGACTAGCTGGCCTGATGCCAGGTCGACGAGAGGCTGGTAGACGAGGTGCAGCTCGCCCTTCTCGATCGCGCGCCGCAGCGCCGACTCCATGTGCAGCCGATCGCGGGATTGTTCGCGCATGCGCTCGTCGAAGGTGATGACGCTGGCCCGACCAGCTGCTTTTGCCTGATACATCGCGGCGTCGGCATCGGCGACCAAGTCATGTGGCGACTCCCAACCGGCGCCGCGCGCGATGCCGACGCTCACCGTCAAGAACACCTCGCGGTCATCGACTTGGACCGGCGCTTCGATGGCTTGCCGCAACTCCCTCGCGAGCCCTTCCGCTTCGGCCGCTCCGGCAAGGCCCTCGCAGGAGATGGTGAACTCGTCGCCGCCGAACCTGGCGACCAGATCGTGCGGGCGAACTGCCTGCTGCACGCGGTTGGCGACAACGCGCAGTACTTCGTCGCCGACCAGGTGCCCCATCGAATCGTTGAGCACCTTGAAGTGGTCGATGTCGAGAAACAAGACGGTGACATCGGCTCGGCGGCGGCGGGCGCGGCGCAGGGCGGCGCCAAGCTCGTCGATGAACAGGCGACGATTCGCCAAACCGGTCAGCGGGTCGCGCAGGTTGGCCCGCCGCAGTTCTCCCTCGTCGCGGTACCGCGTCAGTGCGATCGTGGCTAACGCTGTGGTGCGCGCGACATCGCGGCGCTCGTCCTCGCTGGGTCCGCGGATAGCTTCGTAGTAGGTAGCGAACGTGCCCAGAACCATGCCGGTCTCGCCGTCGACATCGGGCGCGATGACGGGCACTGACCAACACGCG
>DATCDK010000002.1:0-55886 GCA_036510735.1 Acidothermaceae bacterium
GAGGCGATCGAGCACCTTGCGGAACGAGCCAACCAAGCGCACATAGCAATAGTCGACGCGCCACTCATCGGCACCAAGAAGCCTGCCGAAGACGGCAAGCTCACGATCCTCGCCGGAGGAAACCGAGAGCTCGAACCAAAATGCCAACCGGTCTTCGATGCAATCGGCGCGCGAACGATCTGGCTCGACGACGTCGGCGAAGCCTCGAAGCTGAAGCTCGTCGTCAACAGCTGGGTCCTCTCCGTCACCGCCGCCATCGCTGAAGCGATTGCCCTGGCCGAAGGGCTCGGTCTCGACCCGCAACTCTTCCTCGACACCATCAAGGGCTCCGCGACCGACAACCCGTTCCTGCACGCCAAGGGCCAAGCCACCATCGACCGAAACTTCGCCCCCGCCTTCCCGACCGATGGCGCCTACAAGGACATCGGTCTGATCCTCGCCGCCGCCGAAGCCGCAGGAATCGACGAAGACCTCATGACCGCCGTCCAGCAAAAGCTTGAGCGCACCGTGCAAAAAGGGCACGGCAAAAAGGACATGTCGGCGATGTACCACGCCACGAGCCGGCAACAGTAAAGCCAGAGCAAAGCGCCGGAACGGACGTCATCCGGTTGGGGGGTAGCCCTGGGCATTCGGGCTAGTTAGGTTGCCGTGGGGAGACATGCACCGCTCGCCCGGCCTACAGGCCTGGCGCGCCTACACGGAGGGACTAACCCATGCCCAACGCACACCCGATCGTCCGCTTCACCAAGAGGCGGGTGATTGCAAGTGCACTCAGCGTCGGTGTCGCCGGCGCGCTGCTCGCCGCGCAAGGCGCGACCGCCTCAGCCGCGTCGTCCAACACGACGACGCCGACCGTGAGCGTTGCCCAATCGAACGTCGCCCCGCTGGCTGCCGGTACGCCGCTGGGCAACACCCCTCCGAACACTCCGGTCCAGGTCTCGATCATCCTGCGTTCCCCCGGCCTGGGCCAGCTCGAGAACAGGGTCGCGAACGGCTGGAACGGCCCCTACCTGACGACGCAGCAGTTCGCCCAGCAGTACGGCCAGTCGCCGCTGGTGATCGCGGCCCTCGAGCTCTACTTCAAGGCATTCGGCATCAAGACGAACGCGCTTGCCGACCGCCTCGACATCCAGGCCACCGGTACCGCCGGCCAGTTCAACAAGGCGCTCAGCATCTCGCTGCAGAACTTCAGCATCAAGGCTCCTGGCGTTCACGGCGGTTTCAGGAACCAGACCGTTTTCGGCAGCCTCAACAACCCGCGGGTGCCCTCGCAGTTCGGCAGCCCGATCCTGGCCATCCTCGGCTTGAGCAACTACTCGCCGTTCGTGTCGAACGCGAAGGTCGCACAAGGCCAGAAGGTCAACGTCACGGCCTCGGCTGGCACCGGCGTCCCGGCCGGAATGATGGCCCCGGCTGACTTCGTGAAGAACTACAACCTCAAGCCGATCGAAAACCAGGGCTACAAGGGCCAGGGCGAGACCATCGGCATCGTCACGTTTGCGGCCATCGACCCCGCGACGCCGGTCAAGTTCTGGAACAACGTCCTCGGTCTGAACGTGCCCGCGAGCCGCTTGAAGATCGTCCCGATCGATGGTGGTTCTCCTGGACCAAGCACGGCCGTTGGATCGGACGAGTCTGACCTGGACGTCGAGCAGTCCGGTGCGATCGCGCCTGGCGCCAACGTTCGGCTGTACGAAGCGCCAAACAGCGACCCCGGCGCTGCGGACGCGTATTACTCAGCGGCATCCGACAACCTGAATGACACGCTCTCCATCAGCTGGGGCGAGTCGGAAACCTACATCCAGCAGGGGATTGCGAAGGGCACCGAGACACCCGCGTACGTTGCGGTGTTCGACCAGGTGATGGCCGAGCTCGGTGCGCAGGGCACGTCCAACTTCAGCTCGAGCGGCGACGCCGGTGCGTACGACGCGGTGCCCGACGTCGGCAGCACCAACCTCGCCGTCGACAACGGTGCGGACAGCCCGTACACGACCTCAGCAGGAGGCACCACGCCGGCCGGACTCCAGACCTACGGAGTTGCGGACTCGAGTGGCAATCTCATCGGCACGGAGTCGGCGAACATCCCGGCCGAGCGCGCGTGGAGCTGGGACTACCTGGCCGATCTCTACAAAGCACTCGGCTTCCCTGACGAAGCAACCGCGGCGAAGACACTGATCGTCGGTGACGGCGGTGGCTACAGCGTGCTTGAGCCACGACCGTCGTACCAGAGCGGCATCTCCGGCTTCAACGCTCGGCAGTACTTCACCGGCATCGATTTCCAGCAGGTTGCTCCCGGCCTGACGGAACCGACCGACGTGAACTTCACGCCGAACCCGTCGTTGCAGAGCGGTCACCAGAACCAAGGTCGTGGCGAGCCTGACGTGTCGACGAACGCCGACCCGCAGACCGGCTACGCGGTTTACGACCCGACGTTGTTCGCGGCGGACGGCGGTTTCGAGCAGTACGGCGGGACCAGCTTCGTGTCACCGCAACTCAACGGGACGTCGGCGGTGTTCGAGAGCTACGTCGGCCACCGGGTCGGTTTCTGGAACCCGAAGATCTACAAGTGGGCGAACGGCGGCAACTCACCGTTCACCCCGCTGAACGACACCACGGTGTTCTCTGGCAAGCAGTACCTCTTCCAGACGAACATCACGACGAATGTCAGCACTGCGCTGCCAGGCGTCTTCAGCAACAACAACGAGTACTACACGGGTAAGCAGGGCGCGACCTGGAACCCGGCATCAGGCCTCGGACTCCCGAACCTGACGCAACTAGCTAAGGACTTCGCGAAGTAACACGAAGACGCCGCGTCACGGTTCTTGCAGCTTCGCCTCTCGCCCCGAGGGTGAATGTCTGCAAGAACCGTGGGGGCGGCCGATGGGGCTTTATGAGACTGCCGCAAGAGGTCGACGTCCGACCCCGGCTTCGCTTGGGCCGGTTCGGTCGGCCGCGCCTCGCGGTGGCTCCGTCCATCGCAAGCCCCCGCGCTATGGCCGTCACCGCCGGCGTCCTCTATATGGCCGCCGGCATCGTCACGCTGATCGCGTTCACGTTGCCGCATGCGCCCGGCGTCCACGCGGCTCTCGTCCGTACTGTCTCGCTCGGTGGCATCGCCTCCGGAGCCCTCATCTTCTGGCAAGGCCATCGAGTGCCGCGGTGGGGGTACCACTTGCTTCTGCTGGCGGGCAACGCCTTCATCATCGTCGGGGTGTATGAAGGCGGCGGCGGCGTGACGTCGGTCGCCTGCACCACGCTGTTCGTGTTCGTCGCGGTCGACGTCTTCTTCTTCTTCGCCTGGCCTTGGGCTCTCTTGCATCTCGCGATCACGATTGCATCCTGCGTCGTGTCGCTCGCGCTCGTTGGCGCGGCCGGTGATGGACAGGTTGTCATCACACCCGGGGTTCTCATCGCGGTGTCACTCGTCGTCGGGCGACTTGTGCGCGCCGCTGACGATGCCGAGATCGATCCGCTTACCGGCCTGCTGAATCGACGCGGTGTCGATCGCGTGTTGACCGAAGCGCTCGACCATGCCGCTTCGTCTGGGACCGTGCTGTCGTTGGCGTTGCTCGACATCGACCACTTCAAGCTCGTCAACGACACCGGCGGTCACATCAGCGGCGATCGCTTGCTGCGTTCGATCGCGAACTCGTGGCGCGCGCTTTCGCGCGAACACGAAGTGCTCGGACGCTACGGCGGCGACGAATTTGCCTTGGTACTAAAGGAATCTACGTTGGCCGAGGCATCGACACCGACCGAGCGACTGCGAGTTGCAGTGCCGGGCGGCATGACGTGCTCCGCCGGAATCGCTGCATGGGAACCCGGCGACACGCTGCCCATGCTGCTCGCCCGCGCCGACGCCGCCCTCTACGACTCCAAGCGCGCCGGCCGCAATCGCACCAGCCTGCGCAGCGGCAATCGCGCGGCAGAGGCGATGCAACTACGACAAGCCATAGCGGACGACGAGTTGCGGCTGTTCTACCAACCCGTGGTCGATCTGCGTACTGGGGTTGTCACTGGCGTCGAGGCGCTGGTTCGGTGGCTGCGAACTGGACCGAACGGCCAGTCGTTGGTGCCGCCCGACATGTTCATCCCGCTCGCGGAAGAGAGCGGTGCGATCAGCCTGCTCGGCAAGTGGGTGCTTTCGACGGCATGCACTCAGGCCATGCTCTGGTCGTCGCAAGGTCTGCCGCTCATCGTGAACGTCAACGTGTCGGGCCGTGAACTCGTCGACGCCGGTTATGCGAACTCTGTCTTGGAGTTGCTGGCCGCCGTCGGGCTGCCTCCGTCGCAACTCGTGCTCGAGGTCACCGAGAGTGCGCTCGAAGGAAGCTCCGAGCAGGCTGTTTCTGCGTTGAGCACGCTGCGCACCTTCGGCGTCCGCGTTGCGTTGGACGACTTCGGCACCGGCTACTCGAGCCTGTCGCGGCTCGACCGGTTGCCTGTCGACATCGTCAAGATCGATCGCTCGTTCGTGATGACGCTGCCGCCCGACACGACGCGCGCGCCGCTGGTCGCGGCCATCATCGCGATGGCCGGCGCGATGGGCATGCGCGTGGTCGCCGAAGGAATCGAAGCTCCGCATCAGGCGAAGCTCCTAGAGACGCTCGGCTGCGACGAGGGCCAGGGCTACTGGCTCGGCCGTCCGCTGCCAGCCCACCAAGTCGACCTCACCCGCCGCGCCAGCACCGACGCTCAGACCTCTCTCACCGCTTAGCGACCATTGAAGTCCAGCGCCCGCAAGAACGAGCGCTGGACTTCAACACTCGGCGCAACGGGCGGGCTAAGCGGTGGAACCGTGGTTGGCTTGGTGACGTCGAACCCCCGACGGTTCACGGGTTCGCACCTGGAGGAAACACAATGCCCGGCACATCGGCGTCCAAGAAGTCAGCTTTCAGCGGCACTGCCGTGTTGGCCATCGTGACCGCAGGCGTGCTGTTGGCCGGCTGCGCGAGCAAGAACTCAGCCGCCGGATCTGGTGGCAACCCGCCCAAGTTGCTGATCGGCACCGGTACCTCCGCGGGTACCGCCGACGCCCCGATGATGGCCGCTGGCGTAGCCCCGGGCGCCGCCGTCGCCCCGCAACCCGCAGTCGGACATTTCGCCGGATTCGGCGGCTACGTGCTCGCCGGCACGCTGCCAACCGAGCCCACTCACGCACCGATCTGGACCTGGCAATCAGGCAAGGCCAGCGAGTCCGACGTCACGAAGCTCGCGTCCGCACTCGGACTCTCCGGCACACCGCAACGCCACGCGTTCGGTTGGGAACTCTCGACGTCGGCCGGCGACCTGCGCGTACGCGACACTGACGGCGAGCAGTGGTCGTACAACCGCGCCGACACCGTTCCGTGCCCCGCGTACCAGACCGACATCGACAACGCTGACGGAGTCTCCGTCGGTGTCGGCTGCGCAGTCTTCGCGCCGCCGATCCCGCCCGGCGCTTCCCCCCCGACCCCCGCACCGGCACCCGACGAGGCCGCGACAAAGACCGCGGCTGCGAGCCTGCTCGAGGCGCTCGGTGTCACCGGCGACGAGCAGTTCAACGCATCGGATCCGGTGTCAACTTTGACGGTCGCGCCGCAGATCGACGGCATGCCGACGCAAGGCATCGAAACCAACGTGGACGTCGATGCGAAGGGAATTCGCGCCGCTACCGGTCGTCTCGTGGCACCGAAGTCCGGCGACGATTACCCGTTGCAGACCGCGACGGCCGCGTTCAAGTCGCTCGCCGACCGGCCGATGCCGATGATCGCGATGTACTGCGGACCAGTAAGGGGCGGTCCCGTGCTTCCCGTTCCGGCAGCCAGCGGACCGAACACCAAGTTCCCGCTCAACCCCAGCGCATCTGACCAGCCGGCGCCGGTGGCCAGCGGACCGAACACGAAGTTCCCGCTCAACCCCGCGGCATCGGCGTCGCCGAATACCGTGCTCGTTGCGTCGCCGCCACCTGCGCCGGTGAGCGGCCCGGCCATCGACAGTGCTGGCCCTATCGCTGTACCGCCGGTCGAGTCGGCGTATCCGTGCCCGACGCCGAAGCCGCAGAAGGTGACTGGTGCGGTTATCGGACTGCAGGTTCAGTACAACGCGACCGGCGCGACAACGACCGCCGACGGTTCGAGCAGTGGCGGCTCGAACATCTTGGTGCCGACGTGGTTCTTCACCGTTGAGGGGTCCACGGATCCGCTAACCGTTATCGCGGTCGACCCGTCGTTCTTGGGCGACCAGTTCCCGATCCCACCGGTCGGTGCACCGGCCGCCTCAACGTCTGCCGGCTTCAGCGGATCTGGCGGCGGCTCAGCTGGCTCGGGGACCGTCGCCGTCCCGCCGTCCGGCCCAGTCCTCCCACCCACCCCCGCAGCGAAGTCCTAGAGGTAGCTCCGACCAGCACTTTTGCTGCAATTCCGCGTCGGTGGGTCGATGATATTGGCGTGAGACTCCCACCGTATTGCCGAAGGTGAACGGTCCCTCACGCGCTGCTCAGACCCCGCCGTCGCGTTCGCCAGACTCGACACCGGATCCTGCCCGCCGTATCGCGCGGCGCGGTCGCCTCGCCGCGCTCGGGATCGTCGTGCTGTTGCTCGCCGCCAGCGGCTTTGCCATGTGGTCCTCGCACGTCACCGTGGCTACCGAACTGGTCATCGTTGGTCTAGGTCTACTACTTGCGGGCGTGTTGGCGGGCCTCGTCCGCGGCTATCGAAGAGAGCTCAAAGCCGAAAGAGCCGCGGCCGTCGAACGCTCCTTGCACGACGCACTCACCGGGCTTGCGAACCGCCCTCTGTTGGTCGATCGCCTCGAAGCCGCACTGCGGACGGCGGTGGCGTCGGGCGCCGTGACCGGGCTCCTGCTGATCGACCTCGATCGGTTCAAGGAAATCAACGACACGTTCGGGCACAACTACGGCGACAAACTGCTGATTCAGATCGGACGCCGATTTGCGGCGGTAGTCGGAGACGCCGATACCGTTGCCCGCATCGGCGGCGACGAGTTCGCCGTCCTGCTGCCAAACGTCAGCGACCTCGCGGCCGCGAACCAGATCGCCGACAACCTCCAACGGGCTTTGGAGACCTCCTTCAACGTCGAAGGGGTCGAGCTCGATGTCGACGCCAGCATCGGCGTCGTGTTGTCGGGCGAACACGGCACGGACGCGACGACGCTGCTGCAGCACGCGGATGTCGCGATGTATGTCGCGAAGACCCGCAACGTCGGTGTCTTCGCGTACAGCAGCGAAGTCGATGACTACTCACCAATGCGACTGGCAATGTTAGGCGATCTGCGCCGCGCATTGGAGATGCACCGGATCGTGCTGCACTATCAACCCAAAATCGATGTCGCTAGCGGCGAGGTCGTGGGCGTCGAGGCACTTGCCCGCTGGCAGCATCCGACAATGGGGCTGCTGTTCCCCGATGCGTTCATCCCGACAGCCGAACACACCAGCCTCATCGGCCCCTTCACCAGCTACGTGCTCGACGCTGCACTCGCGCAAGCCCGCATCTGGGCGGACGCGGGTCGCCCCCTGCCGGTGTCGGTCAATCTTTCCGGCCGCAACCTTCTTGACGAGCATCTCCCTACGGAGGTTGCCGACCTGCTCGCCGCACACGGAGTGCCTGCGTCGCTGCTCGAGCTCGAAGTCACCGAGTCGGCGATCATGCTCGACCCCGTGCACGCGCAACGACTTCTGCAGAGTCTCGCGGATCTCGGAATCCGACTATCGATCGACGACTTCGGTGCGGGCTATACAAGCCTCAGCCAGTTGAAGACGTTGCCCGTTGACGAGCTCAAGATCGACCGCTCCTTCGTGATGACGATGTCGTCCGATGCTCGCGACGCGCTCATCGTGCACAGCGTCATCGAACTCGGGCAGAACCTCGGACTCAACATCGTCGCGGAAGGCGTAGAGACCGCCCGTGCGCTGGTTTCACTTCGTGGCTTCGGCTGCAACGTCGCGCAGGGCTACTACATCGCTCGGCCCGCACCCGTCGAGACCTTTGATGCCTGGCTCATGGCACGCACGCTGTCGGCACCTGTGCCACTCGACGTGACACCGACGCAGCGGGCAAGCGACGCCGTCCTGACCGAGCGAGACCTTGGTGAGGCCACCTCACCCGCTGCAGCGTTGCGGGCCAGCGAGGAGCGCTTCCGCGCGCTATTCACGCTCGCGCCCATCGGTATTGTCGAGACGCGTGCCGACGGCACTCTCATCGCGGTAAACCCACGAGCCTGCGCGATGCTCGGCTATCAACCCGGCGAACTCATCGGGCAGCCGGCGTCGATACTCTCCGACCCGCGCAACCATGCTGAGCAGGCGCGAAACATCGCCGCCGCTGCCAGTACGGACGGGTACGCAGCTCGACGTACTTATCTCCGAAAGGATGGCAGCACACTCACGGTGCTCATCAGCGTCGCAGTCGTGCGACAGACCTCGGGCGCTGTGTCTCGCATGGTCGGCATGATCGTCGACATTGGCGAGTTAGAAGAGGCACAACAGACGATCGCAGCCGCGAGCCTCGAACTGGCCGCTCACCAGATGTTCACCGACTCACTGCTCGACAACGCCGGCGCCGGAATCCTCGCGTGTGACACCACCGGCGACGTCACAGTCATCAATCGGACGGCACGCAGCTGGCATGGCCTTGATCCCGACGCCGAGCCAAGTTCCGAACAGCTCGCGCGTCTGAAGGACAATCTCTTCGAAGCCGATGGGGTCACACCCCTCTCGATCGAGAACAACGCAATCGTGCGAGCTTTTCGAGACGGCGTTGTCTGGAAGACGGAGATGGTCATCGCGCCACCCAATACGGCGGCAACACGAGTGATCACAACCGGCACGCCGCTGCGGGGGGTGCGGGGTGAGGTCGTTGGCGCGGTGGGCAGCATGCACGACATCACCTTGTTGCGTCAGCGCGAATCCGACCTGCGCACGAGCGCGGCCTTTCAGAGTGCGGTGCTGGCGGCGAGCCCCGACGTGATCTTCATTGCAGACGCCGTCACGAATCGCAATCTATGGTCGTCAAGAAGTCTGAGCGAGTTCGGCTACACGGATCAACAAATGAAGGAGCTCGCAGACAACACGATCGAGATGCTCGTGCACCCCGAGGATCGCTTTAGGGTTCGCGAACAGAATGCCGTCGCTCAAGCGCTATCGAATGGCGAGGTCGCGCGGATCCGCTATCGGATACGCGTGCAGGGCGACATGTATCGCTGGTTCTCCCGCAGCGTCACTCCGTTCGCCCGCAACGACGCAGGCGAGGTGATGCAGATTCTTGGCATTGCGAGTGATGTCACCGAAGTGGTACGGATCGAACAGCAGCTCGCAGAGGCGGCGCTTCACGATGCACTCACCGGCCTGCCGAATCGAACCCTGCTGGTGGACCGTCTCAGCAACACGCTCGCCCGGACCAACCGCAGCGGCCACGGGCTCGCGGTGCTCTTCTGCGACCTCGACGGATTCAAGGCTGTCAACGAGGACGGCGGCCACGAGGCCGGCGACGCCGTGCTCGAAGCGACTGCCACGCGGCTGCTGGCCACCCTGCGCGCAGAAGATACCGCCGCGCGCGTCGGAGGCGACAGCTTCGTGGTCATTGTCGAGCCGTCGTCGCGTACCTGGGCCGGGCCCGACGGCGCGCCCATCGACGTCCGCGCCTATGCGGTGCAACTCGCCGAACGCATTGAGGCGGCGCTCGCAGTGCCCGTCGATTTCGATGGGCACGAGTACGCCGTGACCGTCAGCATCGGACTCACGTTCGCCCACGCCGGCGACGACGTCGAGGACGTCCTCGCGCAAGCTGGCGCCGCTATGTACCGGGCGAAGAGCCTCGGCAAGAACCGCCATGAGATCGCTACTGGGTTGCTGGGTACTCCCGTAAGTTGACCGCTCGCGGTCAACCAGGTTGGAAGAGTTTCGCCTATCTAAAATGATCGGCTGCTATAGTTTTAGATATGGACCTATCTGATCCGACACGTGCGGTGACGGCAACGCTAGACGGCACTGTGCTCGCGGTGCTCGCTGCAGCCGGGAAGCCACTCACCGTTGGTCAGGTGTCAGCGCAGGCCGTCCGCGGCTCCGAAATCGGGATACGCCGCAGCCTTGCCCGACTCGTCGATCAAGGCATCGTGCGTGCCACGTTGATGGGCCGGAACCAAGTTCACGAACTCAACCGCAGCCATATTGCCGCCAGTGTCGCCGACGCGCTTGCCGAACTCAGGCCCGAACTATGGAGACGTTTTCGTGAGGAATTCTCGCACTGGCGCCCACGCCCGCTCTACGCGAGCGTGTTCGGCTCAGCTGCCCGCGGTGACGGGGACGAGTCAAGTGACATAGACCTACTCCTCGTTCACCCACCGTTCCGAGGCGAGAAGAAGCCGTCGCGCGCGAACGCACGGCTCAGTTCGCAGGTGTCGGAGGCACTGGCTGAGTTCACGGCAGCTAGTAGCGAAATCGACGCGGCACGGCAATGGGAAGAGCAGGTCGACCGTCTGCGACCGCTGGCCCAAGGATGGACCGGAAATGCCTTGCAAGTCGTCGATGTCTCGTTTCAAGACTGGCGATATCCACAGAGCGACACCGAGCCGTTGTTCGTGGAGGTCGAGAGTGATGGGATCGAGTTGATGAAGTCGCGCGTATTCACGGTGTGGCCGGTACGCCGGCCGGCCCGTGGCTGAGACACGGGGCATCCGCCCAGCAACGCTTGAGAAGCGCGCGTGCGTCTACGTGCCAGCGAGGCTTACCTGGAGGTAGCAGAGCTGGTTCTTGAGGAGCCAGATCGGTCCGAGATGCGCGGCGTTTCGGCGGCGTTAGCAGTCCTGGCTGGCATCGCAGCATCCGACGCCATTTGCGCCACCCGCCTACGTCGGATCCATCGCGGGCAGGACCACCGCGCCGCTTCCACGCTGCTCGAGCAGGCCACACCAGATGGCAAGAAGCTGGCTGCGACCTTCGTTCGACTGATCGACCTGAAAGACCAGGCCCACTACGGCGTGCTCATCATTCCCGTGCAGCAGGCCCGCAGCGCGCTGAAGTGGGCACAGCTGCTGGTCGACCGCGCACGACAAGAGCTCGAACGAGAAGGCACGTGACCGCTCGGAATTTGCGGCGACCGAATGGGTGGTGTGGACTGCGTGCATGGCGAGCTTTGGGGCTTGGACGCCAGGACGTCTCGCTGTCTGGACGTCTGCTCTGACGCGTCCCGGAATGTGGGGGTTGTCGAAACCCCGATGGGACGCCGTAGCGAAACGCTCGATCCGCGCCGCGGTCGTCATCCCTGGGCTGTTCGCGTTCGCTGACAAGGTCCTCAAGAACGCCCAGATCGCGACCTTCGCCTCCATCGGCGCGTTCTCTGTACTCCTGCTCGCCGACTTCGGTGGGCCCCTACGCAGAAGGTTCATCGCCTATGCCGGACTCACTGTCGTCGGTGCGCTCTTCATCACGGTCGGCACACTGGCCTCACGAGTCACCTGGCTCGCGGTCGTCGTTGCAGGGCTCGCGGGCGCACTCGTGCTCTTCCTCGGAATCCTGAGCGGGTACGTCGCCAAGGGGTCGGTCGCGTCGATGCTCGTGCTCATCCTTCCTCTCACCCTCCCCGCGAACGCGAGTGCGATCGGGCCGCGCCTCGAGGGCTGGGCGCTCGCGTCGGTCGTCGGAACTCTGTCCGTCTTCCTCGTGTGGCGCGATCCGCCGCAGGCCGGTCTCGGCACGCTGGCCGGCAACGCACTGCACCGGCTTGCCGAGCACCTGCGCGCCACCCTCAACGGCGAGCCCGTCGAGGAAAACACAGAGGCAGCAGAACAAGCCGTCGCGAAACTCAAAGGTACCTACCTGGCCACCCCATTCAGACCGACGGGGGCGACGCTGTCCGAGCAGGCAATTGTCCAACTGGTCGAGGAAATCGACTGGCTGCTGACCCTCACTGCGAAGCACGACGACCTGCCCGACGATGGCTACGCGCGCGCGACACAGCAAGACCGCGACCTGCTGACGCAGTCGATCGCAGTCCTCCATGACGCGGGCACCGCACTTATCGACGCCGACGCCGGCGGCACGACCAAGGTGTCGTGCAAACCGTGCGATGAACCGGCGCTCGTCATCGACCTCGAACTGCTCGGAAGTCTGCGCGCGCAAGCGGCGATGGCGACAGCTGAGCTTGTCGATAGCTGGTCTGCTGCAAACATCGAGGCGGACGCCGATGTGCTGGAGTGTGCGTTCCACGCGAGGTCCGTTGCCACGACGACAGCTGCTGCCGCGTCGTCCGCCCTTGTCGCTTCTGGCAATGCCGATCACGACGCCGTCCGGGCGGAACAGTCCCGCTGGTACGGCGCAGCAGACGCTCCGCAAACCGGGATCGGCGAGATCACGCAGCAAGCGCTCGCGCAGACCAGCCTTCGGTCGGTGTGGCTGCGCAACAGCCTGCGCGGTGCCGTCGGCGTCGCAGCCGCGGTGCTTGTTGCGAAGGTCACCGGCGTGCAGCACGGCTTCTGGGTCGTGCTCGGAACCCTCGCGGTGCTGCGGTCAAACGCCCTCGGCACAGGAGCCATCGCACTCCGCGCGATCGCTGGTACATCGCTCGGTTTCATCGTTGGCGGCGCACTGCTCGTCGCACTCGGTGACAGCACAACCGCGTTGTGGATCGTGTTGCCGTTCGCCGTCCTGCTCGCGGGCTACGCCCCCTTAAGGATCTCGTTCCTCGCAGGTCAGGCCGCATTCACCGTGCTGCTCGCCGTCCTGTTCAACATCGTGCAACCGACCGGCTGGCGCGTCGGCTTGGTACGTGTCGAGGACGTCGCGATCGGTTGCGCAGTCAGCCTGGTCGCCGGCTTCCTGCTCTGGCCACGAGGCGCCGGACCGGTGGTCTCCGCGGACCTTGCCGACGCCTACCGCACCGGCACCGCGTACTTGTCGTCAGCGGTGCATTCGCTCATCGGCACGCACGCGACGCTCGGCCAGGAGGCGGTCAGCGGATCCGCAGCCGGAGTCGCGACCGTCGCATCGCGCAGACTCGATGTTGCGTTCCGGGTCTACCTCGCCGAACAAGGCACCAAGCTCGTGCACCGAGACGAGCTCGCAGCACTGGTTGGTGGCGCGAGTCGATTGCTACTTACCGCGAATTCCCTCGCCACACTGCCGCTTAGACAGAGAGGCGGCACGAAGAACGACGAGCTTTTCCTGGACGGCGAGTTGCACAGCCTCACAACGGCACTCGAAGGCATCGCCGCTGATCTGTCAACGAGCAGCACCACCCCGCCGTCCGATAGAACGCCTGGAATCGTTGTCGGTGCACCGGAATCGGTATGCGCGCGATGGATTCATCACCACATCCGCCACTTGCAGGCGGGCATTGGTTCACTCGAACAAGCCTCTGCAGTCGTCCGATCAGGGGTGTTGAACAAGCACCCGATCGTGCAGCATCGCCGCAATGACGTGAGCCTCAACGGGTCGGCTGAAGAGATAACCCTGAGCGCGGTCGCAACCAAGCGCGACGAGCCGGCAACGTTGTCCCGCGGTCTCGACGCCCTCGGCGACAGCGACCAGCCCTGACCCGTGCGCGAGCGCGACGATCGCGCTGATGAACACATCGGTGCCCGAGTCTGATGCGTCGAGCGTGCTCACGAAGCTCTTGTCAATCTTGAGCTGATCGACGGGCAGCGTGCGCAATCTGGCGATTGACGAGTGCCCGGTGCCGAAGTCGTCGATCGAAAAGTGCACGCCCATCGCGTGCAGCTCTTCGATGATGCGTTGAGTCTCAGGTGCGTCGGCCATCGCGGTTGCCTCTGTCACTTCGAGCACGAGCCGGTCGCTCGACAGGCCGGTCTCGGCCAGAATGTCGCGCACCGTCTGTGGCAGTTCTGGTTCAAGCTGACGTGGCGACAGGTTCACTGCGATCTCGAGGTCGCTGGGCCAGCGGGTGGCTTCCGCGCAGGCCGTGCGCAGCACCCACTCGCCGAGGCCGATGATGAGGCCGCTTGTTTCCGCGATCGGCACGAACTCCATCGGACCGAGCAGACCGCGCACCGGGTGCTCCCAGCGGACGAGTGCCTCGGCGCCAATGATGCGACCGGACCGCAGTTCCTCGATCGGCTGGTAATGCAGCACAAGTTCGCCAGCGCCGATCGCACGCTTCAGGGCCTGCTCGGTGTCGAGACGCACCAACGTGTCGAGATGCATGTCGGGTCGATAGCGGATGTAGCGGCCGCCACCCCGGCGCTTGGCCTCGTACATGGCGAGGTCGGCGCTATAGAGCAACGACTGGCTGTCCGGCTCGGTGAACTCCGAGACGGCGATCCCGATGCTGCCACGCATCGTCACATCGCGGCCGTTCACGACGACCGGCTCCAGCAGTACCTCGAGCAGTCGCGCCGCAAGCCCTTCGGCAGTCGCAGCATCGGTCAAATTCTCAATCAGGACAGCGAATTCATCGCCTCCGAGTCTCGCGATCGTGTCGCCTGGTCGAAGCGAGCCTGCGAGCCGGTCGGCGAGGGACACAAGTAGCCGGTCGCCCGCGTCATGACCGAGGCTGTCGTTGATGTCCTTGAAGTCGTCGAAGTCGAGGAACAGCAAGGCGATCGGTGAGCCGGTGCGGCAGCCACGCACCCAGGCTTGCTCAAGCCGGTCTCTGAGTAATGCCCGGTTGGGGAGCCGAGTGAGCTCGTCGTGCATCGCGTCGTGGCGCGCGGCTTCGAGAGCGCGGTGCAACGACTGCGTCGTCATCGCGTCAGTGAGCGCGAGGCTGACATGGTCGGCGAACGACAGCAGAATTGCCTGCTCAGCCTCGCTGTAACGGCGGCCGTGTTCGGTGCTGCCCACAACGAGGCTGCCAACGACGATCCCGTTCTCGTGCACCGGCGCGGCCATGGCCGCCGACAGCTTGAGCTCGGCCCAGTTCGGCAGGGCGTCGACTCGGCCGGCGTAGTCGTGCATCACGACCAGTTGGTTCTCAGAAATGGCGCGACCGCCGGCTCCCTCACCGACCCTGATTCGCTCTCCCAGCGGCGAACCAGGCTGGAGGTTGACTGCGCACGACAAGACCGCGTACTGCGAGTCGGTCGGATCGATGTGACGCAACCCCGCAATCGTGGATCCGATGAGTTCCGCAGCGCCGTCGACGATCGCCTGCAACACCTCGGGCAGCGGCGCCCTGCCGTTGATCGACCGCAGAATCCGGGTGAGCCGCTCCATCAGAGCTTGGCGCTCGTGCATCGCGGCGAGCACCCGCGCCGACTGGAGGTTCAGAGCGAGAGCGCGGCTCATCCCGCGCAGCAGATTGCGCTCTTCAGCGGAAAAAGTGACGTCGCCGGTGCGCGCAACGATCAGGCAGTAGTCGCCTTGCGACTCAAAGGATGCGCCCGACACGTGGCAAGGTCCGACCCCCGGCAGGTCAGCTTGCGTGAGACGACCCGCGACCGTCGCGAGCAGAATCTCGACCGGCGCCTTGCCGTTGGCGAAGCCGATCGAGCTGATCACGTTGCCGTCGAGAACGAGGGCGGCGACCTCGGCCTCCATGGCCTCCGCGGCCCGGTCGAGCGCCTCGAGCACGACCGTGTCGGGATCACCCGCGCTCGCCAGCCCGAACAAGTAGGCGGTCAGCTGTTCGAGCGCCCACCCGCTCGCAGCTGGAGTAGATATCGGCATGCCTACGACACCGCGAGCACGACGAGTGTCTGGTTGTGGAAGCCGCCGGTCCCCTTGGTGCGGGCGATCTCGCCATAGCTATAGAACCCCGCCACCGGCACACCGCGAATGACGGCACCGATGCGGTCAACCTCTTCCTCGATGCCGGCGTCGCCGAGCACCCCGCGACGGGCGATGCAGTCGAACGCAAGAACACCCTTCGGTTCGCGGCCGCCCAGTTGCTCCAGGGCATCAACACACGCGCCGTCCGTCGCTGCAAGAACGGACTCGTCGTCGCCCTCCATGATCCACGCGAGGCCTCCTTGCGGGACCTGCGCGATGCACTGCAACGAGCGCTCGACAAAGTCGGCACCGGCGATGAAGCGGACCTCCTCGCCGCTGCGCTTGCTCAGCCCGAGGGGGTGGGTCATAGCGAAGCGCGCGAACGCAGCGGGATCGATGTCCTGTGCCGCACCGTTAAGGCGCAGGTAGACGTCGAGGGCCGGTTCATCATCGAGCGTGAGCACCCTGGTGCCGACGCTCGCGGTGACCAGAATCGGCTCACCTACCCTGCGCCACCCGTGCCGCACGCCGATACCGAAGGGGGACGTCGACCCGATGGCCACGCCGACGATGGCGTTCGTCAGAACCTGACCATTGAAGAAGACATGCGTCGTCTTCATGTGCTGGTCGTCGCCCGCGCAGCCGCCGACAAGCGGCACGCCCGCCCCGACGACGCTGTAGGCACCGCGCACGATCTCCTGCTGGTCGCCGGCCAGACCGTCGGTCAGCAGCAACAGGATCCGGTGCGGGCGATCGTCGAGGAGGCTGACGGCAGCCGCGACTTCGGCGCCGGCCTCGCGCAGACCCATGCTGACGTTCTCCGCGACGGCGGCGGCCACTGAGAAGTCGTCTCCACCAAAAGCGGCAACGACGACACTCCGGTCGCCCGGACCGTCGGTGCCGATCTCGCCCGCGGTGGTGCAGCCGACAACCGGCACGTTGGCTTCGACCGCACCGCGTAGGTCAGCGTTGAGGGCGCCCAGATCCAGTTCGGACGACGCAAAAAAGACGATGAGTGCTGGTGTTCGACCCGCCAGGGCCTCGCGCAGCGCCCGGGTACCCATGCCTGATTCACCCGGCTGGTCGGGGCCCCCCGAGGCATCTCCGGACGCTCTGCCCACGCCTATCCAACGGCTGGCTGAGCGATCCGTTTCGGGCTCGGAAACCAACGTCAAAGAGACCATGCCCACCTTGTCGGCCAAGGGCGGCGAATTCTGACCGGTCTTGCGCGGTTGATCCGAGGTCTCGGGACTTCCCGTAGTGACACGCGCACGCTACTCTCCGCGCCATCGATCGCAATAGCCAGCGACTCTTCAGGAAGGCCGCACGTGACGACACTGCCGCGAACCGAAGCCGAGATCGAGATCGTCGCCGAAGTCCGTGAGGGTGAATACGGCGGGAAGCTGGCCGCTATCGAACCGGGCGGAGCCGAGTTCATCCCGCTGTCGGAGCGGCACGGCAATCCGCTGCAGCTCCTCTGGACCTGGACCTCGCCCAACCTCGAATTCGCCACCGTGTTCGTCGGGGTGTTGGGTGTCGCCGCGTTCGGGCTGTCGTTCTGGCAGGCGACCGCCGCGCTGATCCTCGGCACCGCGCTCGGCTCCGTGACGCACGCCGTGCTGTCGTCGCAGGGGCCGAAGTTCGGCGTCCCGCAAATGATCTTGTCCCGCATTCCGTTCGGCTACCGCGGCAACTGGCTGCCGGCCGGGCTGAACTCGGTCACGGCGGGCATCGGCTGGTTCGCAGTCAACAGCGTCAGCGGCGCGTTCGCGCTGAACACGTTGACGCACATGCCGAAGTGGCTGTCGTTGCTAATCATCGTGGTCGCACAGCTGACGATCGCGTTCTTCGGGCACAACCTGGCGCACGTCGTCGAGAAGTGGGCACTGCCGATTCTCGGTCTCGCGTTCCTACTCGCGGCGATCTCCATCTTCAGCAAGGCCAACGCGAGTGCGCCGCACGGGCCGAACGCGTCGTTCGGGCTTGGCGGAACGGGTGGCTTCCTGCTGACGCTCGGCGGCGCATTCGGCTACGCCGTCGGCTGGAATCCCTTCGCCTCCGACTACACCCGCTACATGAAGCCGACCACGTCGAGGCGCGCGGTCGGACTGTACGCGGGCTTGGGTGTGTTCGTGTCGTGCGTGGTGCTCGAAATGATCGGCGCCGCGTCGGCGACCATCGGCAAGTCGACCGATGCGTTGAACGACCCGACGAGTGCATTCACCGGGCACATGAGCACGGCGCTGGCCGACTTCGTGTTGGTCGCGATCGCGATCGGTGCGGTCTGCGCGAACGTGCTGAACATCTACTCCGGCGCGATGTCGTTCCTCACCCTGGGCTTCCGGTTGCCGCTGGCGCTGCGACGCGCGATCGTCGCGGCAGTCGCTGGCACCATCGGCTTCATCGTCGCGCTGACCGGTTTGCACGACGCTGGCGAGAAGTACACCAACTTCCTGCTCGTCGTTGCGTACTGGATCGCGCCGTGGCTGGGCGTGATGTTCTCCGACATGCTGCTGCGCCGGCGGGTGCGCGTCGACGGATTCCTCTTCGACACCAAGCACAATCCGTGGGCTGGTTGGGTCGCGATGGGCGTCGCCATGGTGGTGAGCATCTGGCTGTTCTCCGACCAGACCAAGTACCTCGCGCCGATCCCGAAGGCACACCCCGCGCTCGGCGACCTGACGTTCGAGGTCGGCTTCGTGCTCGCTGCCGTGCTGTACGCGATCTTCTACAAGCTGCAGGGCGGCCGAAAGTCAGAGACGCTGGTCATCCCCGAATACGGCGCCGGCGCGAAGAAGTAACGGCTGCCCCGCGCCGTCCCACTTCCGCAACCCCCCGCCGTCCCACTGGGCACTGAAGTCCAGCGCTCGTTCTTGCGAGCGCTGGACTTCAACACTCCGCGGGGCTAGGGGCGGAGGAAGGTCACTGGTTGTTCTTCGCCGTCCCAAGTCACGGTTGTTTGCGCTGGGGCGGTGCGAGCAACGACACGACCACCCCGGACGACGAGAAGCCGGCGTGATCCGAGCCGGATCGCGTCGGTGTCGGTGGGCGCGTCGAACACCACGAAGTCAGCAGCCGTTCCTTCGACGATGCCGTAGCCCTCGATGCCCAGGGCCGCGGCTGGGTTGACGGTCACCATGTCGAGGAGCCGGCGCAACTCGTCGTCGCCGCTGTAGTGGCCGAGGTGCACGAAGACGAACGCTGCCTGCACGGGATCGCCGTACCCAAGCGGGTACCACGGATCCATCACAGAGTCGTGGCCGATGCAGACGTTGACGCCGGCTTCCTGCAGCTGCTTCACGCGCGTGTGGCCGCGACGGATCGGTCCGGTGTCGAAGCGACCCTGCAGCACCGCGTTGTCGAGCGGGTTCGTCACCATGTGCATGCCCGCGCGCTTGATGTTGTTGACCAGCCGGTACGCGTACGCCGCGTTGTACGAGTGCATCGCGGTCGTGTGACTCGCCGTCACTCGGCCACTCATGTTTCGCCGAATCGTCTCGGCCGCCATCACTTCGACGAAACGCGAGTGGTCGTCGTCCGTCTCGTCGCAGTGGATGTCGACGCGCAGGCCGAACTCTTCCGCTAACGCAAAGGAGAACTGCACCGACTCGACGCCGTCTTCGCGAGTGAGTTCATAGTGCGGGATGCCGCCGACGACGTCGGCGCCGAGCTCGACGGCTTTGCGCATGAGTTCGCGGCCGCCGTCGAACGACATGATGCCCAGCTGCGGAAACGCCACCAACTGCAAATCGATCTGACCGCGTGCCTCTTCGCGAATCTCGATCAGCGCGCGCAAGGCGGTGAGTTCGGGATCGCACACGTCGACGTGACTCCGCACGTGCTGAACGCCGTTGGCGAGTTGCCAGCGCAAGACCTCGCGCACGCGGCTTTTCACGTCGTCGACGGTGAGGTCTTTGACCCGCTCCCTCCACACCGCGATGCCCTCGAACAGCGAGCCCGATCGGTTCGGCCGCGGCTGCCCGACGGTCAGCACGGCGTCGAGGTGAATATGCGGCTCGACGAGCGGTGGTGTCACCAGCGCACCTGCGACATCGATGACGTCGGGCGCGTCAGCCTCGGGTGGCGCAAAGAGGCCGCCGCGCACGCCGATGTCGGTCAGGCCCTCGGTGCCACGGATCTGCGCGTTTCGGATCAGCAGATCAAGCATGCGCTGAAACTACGCTACGGACACACGAGCGTGCCATGCATGGTCACGGACTTGCCCGACTCGTCCTTCGCAACAATTCCGTCGACATCGAAGCCCTTGCCATCGGTGTCGAGTGCCTTGTTCAGGAAGCCGGAGTCGAACTGGGTGTTGTCGGGGCCGAGGAAGCCAAACTCGGTCGAGGAGATATCGCCGGTCAACGTCCCGGGCTTCCCAGTGAAGGCCGCGTCGAACGAGGCCGTGGTCGTCGGCCCACTGCCGACGCACAGAACGTTGGTCAAGGTGCCGCTGTATGAGCCATCGAACGTCACCGCACCCGAGCCCGCCGCCGCTGCCGGCGCACTCGCTGCCGAACCGACTACCGCGCTCGCGGCTGCGCTCGCGGGAGCCGCGCTAGACGCCGCTGCGCTGGTCGGTGCTGCGGCGGCCGCTGCGCTCGTCGATGCTGCCGCACTCGAACTCGGCGCCGACGACGTCGCCTTGCTTTGGCACGCCGCGACCGTCAGCAACACCACGACAACGCCACCGGTCGCCACTAGGCGATGGATCCGCATATTCGTCTCCCGAGCTCGCCCGGGACCGAGCGTCCGGGGTTGACGCCATGGCACCACCCCGGCGTAACGGCTGAGTAATGCGGAGCGTTGAAGCCGTACGCACGCAAGAACGAGCGCTGGACGCCATTGCTCCTTCGGCCGCTACGTCACGGGCACAAGTCGGCGTGCGCCTTCGTACTCGCTGGCAAATGGCTGGGCCGATAGCGACGAATACTCGACCGGACTCCCGGTCTGCAGCGAGCTCAGCATCATGTTGTTGCCGACGTAGATTCCGACGTGATGCACCAGCCCGCTGCTCGCGAAGAAGACCAGATCGCCGGGCTGCAGATCGGCTTTCGCGACGGCTTGCCCGACTCGTGCCTGCGCATCGGCATCCCGCGGAATCGTGATCCCGCGCAGCTCGAACACCAGATGCGTGAGCCCCGAACAGTCGAACCCGAACGCGGACGTTCCACCCCACAAATACTGCAAACCAAGAAAAAGCTTTGCAGTCCGGACGACGTCAGCTGCCGTCGCTGGCAACGGCGCCGCGCCTTTCGCTACAACATCAACGTCGGCCGCGCGCAATAGAACTGCGCGACCGTCGGGCAGCTGCGAATGCACCCACTTCACGTCGGCGGTCAGTGCTGGCAACCGGGTGGCCATGCTGACCTGGACAACGCGCGTCACCCCGTCGGTCGCGTAGGCCCACGCCGTCGGCGCGAGCACGACGAGATCATTGGCGGCTGCCGCCGGTGCACGGAAGGTCAGCTGGGCGGCGGGAATCCAGCCAGGATAGCCGCGCGCATCAAGTGGCGTCGGCTGGTCCGGGACGACAACGTGTGCCCATGTGCCCCGCCGCTTGTCGACGACCACCTTCTCGCCGAGCACGAGTTGGCTGTCGACGCGTCCATTGAGCGCCAGCCGCTGTGCGGTTGTCATCGCGCTCAACCAGGCCGTCACCCCAGTCGGCTGCTGCAACTCAGCCGAGTCAACGGCACGCGGCGAACTCGGACTGTGCCACAACGTCGCGACGGACACATCGACGTACGCGACCCCAGTCACTGCCGCAGTCGTGGCGGACGGCGCTGCAACCGACGGAACCGTGCCAGACGAGACCGCGGCAGCCGAGACCGCGGCAGCCGAAACCACGACCGACGCGAGTGGTGCTGTGCTCACTGCCGGCGCGGACGCAACGACAGGCGCGGCGACCGGGGAAGCCGCCGGGGACGGCAAAGCCGCAGCCGGAACCGCAGCCGGAACCGGAACCGAAGCCGGAACCGAAGCCGGAACCGAAGCCGAAGCCGAAGCCGTCGGCGCGGCCGCCGACGAGCAGGCGCCCAGCAGCGTACTGATGGCAGCCAGGCTCAGCAGACCGCCGAGACGTGCCGCAGCTGACCGCCGTCCGACCACATACCCACGCTACGTTGGCTCAGGCTTTGAGCGCAGTGAAGATGGCGGTGCACAGGCCGGCCGCCTTCATCGCCCACGCCGCGCCAGCCTCCTTCGTGATGCCGCCGAACACGGAGTTCGGATCGACAGCGACTTTGTAGTCGGTCACTGTCGACGTGGGCAATAACTCGCAGGTCACGGTGCCCTTGTGGGCGTAGATGTCCGGCATTCCCGCCAGGGTGGCCAGGGTGTAGACCGCGACGTCCCCGACTCCTGAGATCGGGTTCGGTGCGGCGTTCTCGGCGGTGAGGTCGGCGGTGTATTGCGACTTATCGGAATCCTGCGGGTAGACGGCGACCCGCATGCCGGCGTCGCACTCGAAGTGGTGATCCGGGTACACCCCAAACCCGGAGGAGTAGGTGATCGACGTGACCGGTGTGGTCACCAGGTCGTTGACCATTGCCGGCGTGATGCCGCCGCAACCGATCGGCGCCAGCGGCTCGCCCTCGCCACTTGCCGGCGCGGCCGATGCGACTGGCGCGGCCGGTGCGACCGAAGTGGCTGCCGCACTGCCGTTCTGCGCGGGCGGCGACGCACCATTCGTCGCAGCCGCCGAAGCGGTCGAGGTTGTCGCCTGAGTCGACGGGGTACCGCTGCTGGCCGCGGCGGCCTTGGTCGAACCGGACGACGAGCACGCCGCGAGGTTCAGCCCCACCAGGCTGACGCCGAGAGCAACACCGAGAGTGGAGCGCAGCCTGAACATGGGTTGGTCCCTTCGAGACGTGGGATGCTTCGACCTCATTCCAGTAGGCGGCGGTAACGTCTCGGTAATTCCTGCGGCGTTCGTTGCGGCGGCGCGCGCTACCCCGCGCGCGTGCCGCTCATCACAACCTGGCGCCGGGCCGCCAGCGCCCGAGCAGCCTCGTTGGGCACATAGCCGAGTCCCGCGGCTATCGCCTGAACCCGAGCACGGGTCTCCGCCTTGACGTTCGGCTCGTTACAAAGCGCACGCGACGCGGTCGACTTCGATACTCCGGCAGCGCTGGACACCTCTTCCAACGTCACCGACGGACGGACGAGCTGCAGCCTTCTCGCATTCGTGATCATGTCGCTCCCCTTTTACCTTCGCCAAGCTGAGCTCCACCTCGGGCTCGAGAGCGACACTGGCAGGCACATGTGACGCGAACGTTGCCGCTGAGCAAAGCCCCGGTTACCGATTCGGGTTTTGGCGGCGGTCAGATGACGCGGTCGCGCACGAGCGTTTCGAGCACCGGCAGGGCCGCAGTCAGCACCGCGACCTGCTCAGGCTGCAGCCGCTCGATACGCGCCGTGAGCCCGGCGGCTCGCTCGCTCCACAGTTCATTGAGCGTTTCGCGGCCGGCCTCGCTGAGCTCGATGAGCGAGACGCGGCCGTCGGTCGACCCGTGGGCCTTTTGCACGAGGCCGAGCTCTTGGAGCGACGACACGACGCGGGTCGCGACCGGGGCGCCGATGAGTTCGTACCCGGCGAGATCGCTCATGCGGATCGACCCGAACTCTTCGATGGTGGCTAATGCCGATACCTGGGACGGCGTGAGGCCGGCGGCTCCGTGCTGGCGTATTGCTCGGGCGAGTCGCGAAATGACGAGCCTCAGCCTCGCGGCGGTCTCGGCGTCGGTACTGATAACCGTCGCAGTAGGCCGCGTCATGTGCGGTCGTCCTGCAGCGCGAGCTCGCCAGGCACCGCACCGGACACGATCGCCGCATCGCCGCGGTGTTCGTGGTCTGGATGCGTGACCTCGACGTCGTCGCCGTGAATGTAGCGTTTGCCGCGCAGCATGGAGAAGATCGCGCCGACGATCGACAGTCCGATCGCGACCGCGAACACGATCACCAGACCGTGATGAAACGGCGACGCGATGAGGTTCGGGAAGAAGTGCTTGCCCGTCAACGTCGCCCACTGCGCATTCGACACGTGTGCCGCCGACTGAGAACCGAGCAACGTCTGTAGCGGGTTGAAGCCGAGGAACGACGCGAACAAGCTGCCCACCGGAGGTTGGTTAGCGATGGTGTGCGCTTGCGCGGCGCTGACGCCGTTGTCGGTCAAGCCCTTGAACATGGCTGAGGGCAACGTGTTGGCAAGGCCGACGATCATCAGCGAGAAGAAGATGCCGATCGACAACACCATGCCGGAGTTGAGGAATGTCGCTTGAACGCCCGCTGCACCACCACGCTGCTCGGGCGGCACGCTGTTCATGATGGCGGTCGAGTTCGGCGCCGAGAACAACCCGCCGCCGATGCCGTTGAGCAGCACCAGCAAGGCAAAGATCCAGTAGGCGAAGTTCGTCGGCACGACCAGCAGACCGGCGAAGCTGCCTCCTACCACGACCATGCCGAGCGTCGACAGCGTTCGCGCACCGTGGCGGTCAGACAAGTAGCCGGAGACTGGGCCAGCGATCAGGAAGCCAATAGTCAGTGGCAGCAGGTAAATACCGGCCCACAACGGAGTCGCTTCGTACTTGTAGCCGTGCAACGGCAACCAGATGCCCTGCAGCCAGATGATGAGCATGAACTGCATGCCACCGCGGGAGATGGCGGCAAGCAGTCCTGCGAATCCGCCGGTGGCAAACGCGCGGATCTTGAACAGCCGCAGGTTGAACATCGGCGAGTCGGAGTGCAGTTCGATCCACCCGAACGCGGCGAGCAGCCCGATGCCGACGACGAACGCGACGATCACCTTCGGCGCCGTCCAGCCCATGGTGTGACCGCCGTACGGCTGGATCCCGTACACGATCGCCGCGAGAACCGCCGTCAGCCCTACCGCGAAGGTGATGTTGCCCCACCAGTCGATGCGCGCCTGCACACGGCGTCCATTGTCTTTCAAGCTCTTGTACGCCCAGACGGTGCCGAACACGCCAACCGGAACCGACACCCAGAACACCAGCCGCCAGTCGACGACCGACAGCAGACCGCCCGCGATGAGTCCGATGAACGAGCCGGCGATCGCCGCGACCATGTTGATGCCCATCGCGAGCCCGCGCTGTTCGGCAGGGAACGCGTCGATGATGATCGCGCTCGAGTTCGCGAACAGCATTGCGCCGCCGACGCCTTGCAAGAGCCGCCACAGCACCAGCCACAACGCGCCGCCGCCGCCGCGCATCGGGTCGAGCGCCAAGATGATCGAGGCGACCGTGAACACCGCGAAGCCCGCGTTGTAGATGCGCACCCGGCCCAACATGTCGCCGAGGCGGCCCAGGCTCACGACCAGCACGGCCGTGACGAGCATGTAGCCCATCATCAGCCAGAGCAGGTAACCCACGTTGCCGGGCGAGAGCGGGTTGATGCCGATGCCGCGGAAGATCGCCGGCAGCGAGATCAAGATGATCGAGGAGTTGATGGTCGCCATCAGCATGCCGAGCGTGGTGTTCGACAGGGCGACCCACTTGTAATGCGGGCTCGGCAACTTCGACTCCCGGGGATAGTTGCTTGACTAAAAGCAACTATACGCTCGACCGAGCTGGCCGCCACCTTGAGTTCTGCCGCCGCGCTGCCCGACGCGCCGAGTGAAGGAATTCGGTCGTGTCCCGACGAAAATTTGAGCGTAATTCCTTCAGCGGGCACGAAGACGCGCGCACAAATCTGCTCCTAACCGGACCGTCGGGGATCGGCAAGACGTGGCTGGCCAAGGCAGCGATTGCCAATGCAGACGCCGCGGGGCGGCCGTCCAAGGCCATCTTCGGGACGACCTCATCGCATGAGGTACCTCTCGCCGCGCTGAGTCCGTTCCTGACCGGTATCGAGGCTCCGGCCGAGAACGGTCTGCTGCTCGCCCGGGCTCGCAAGGCCATCGCCGCGACCCTCGCCGCGAATGAAATCACGCTGCTACTTGTCGACGATGCGCATCTGCTCGACGGGCTTTCCGGCCTGGTTGTGCGGCAGCTTATGGACTTTCAAGGCCTCCAGGTCATCCTCGTCACGCGGGTCGCCGCCGACCTGCCGCCTGCGCTGCGCAACTTGGGGACGGCGACAACATGCTCGCCATGGAGATCAGCTCGCTCGATGAGGCGGGCACTAGTGCGTTGCTTGAGTCGACACTGGGGTCGGTCCGGCTGCCATCATGGCGGGGTGCACATCTCCGCGAAGACGGACTACGCGATGCGGGCCATGCTCGTGCTCGCCGAGGCTCCGCGCGACACCTGGGTGAAGGCGGAGACGATCGCGGGCGAACAGCATCTGCCTCGCAAGTTTCTGGAGGCGATCCTGTCCGACCTGAGACGGGCCCGCTTGGTCGAGAGCCTGCGCGGGGCCGAGGGCGGCTACCGGCTGGCGCGGCCGGCCTCGAAGATCCAGGTTGCCGATGTCATGCGAGCGGTCGACGGACCGCTGGCCGAGGTGCGCGGCCTGCGACCCGAGACGCTCGTCTACGAAGGGTCAGCCGAGCGACTGCAGGACGTGTGGGTCGCAGTCCGCGCCGGCCTTCGCGCGGTACTCGAGCGGATCAGTGTCGCCGATGTCGCGGCCGGCAGGATGCCAGCGTCCGTGCGCACCATGATCCGCGACCTCGAAGCCTGGCTCCCCCGCTAACTCGATGCAGCCCGACTCCTCACAAATGCAGCTTCACCGCGACCAAAACCTGAATCCGTGAGGAGTCGACCGGTACAACGTCGCAGTCGAGGAGCCGGGCCGACCTGGAAAGGACCCCTCCCCTTGATTCCGCAGATAAACAGATCATCGGGGCGAGGATGATCTGTTTATCAGCGGAGTCGAGCGGTGCGATGTCGCCCGCGCGACGGAACCAGAGGGTGACCGCCGGAGTCTGAACTACGTCGGCGACAGCATCGAGGTGGTCCGGTGAACGCAGCACGACGAGCGGCCGTCTGCTCGGTGGTGCTCGGCGTCATCGTGGTCGGGTGCGGCAGCGGATCGATCCACGGTCGCAGCGCGACCGAGTCTTCAGGGGTGGTTTCACTATCGCCGTCCGCGCCCGCGTCATCCTTGGCCGCGTCTTCCGTTTCGCCGCCGGCATCCGCCTCACTCGCGGCACCCTCGTCGTCCGCTCCGATTCTTGACGTCACCGCGGGCACCGCAGCCGCACTGGCCAAGGACAAGTGGAGCACTTTGCCTGCCGCGCCTATTGCGGTGCGAACGGGAGCGGCCGCTGCCTGGACGGGCCGGCAACTTCTGATCTGGGGCGGCGCCCTCGGTCCGCGGGGTGATCAACTCAGCGGCGACGGCGCGGCCTATGACCCGACAACGAAGCGGTGGACGAAGCTTCCAGCGCCCCCCATCAGCGCCCGCGATCAGATGGCGAGTGTCTGGACCGGTAGCGAACTCTTCATCTGGGGTGGCGACGCTGCCGACGGGATTTCGAAGAATGGTGCGCTCTACAACCCCACGACGCTGAAGTGGCAGACGCTGCCGAGCAGTCCGCTCAGCGCGCGCGCCGGTGCGCAAGCAGTGTGGGTGGACAACGAAGTGATCGTCATCAGTGGCGACCCGCCCGCGCAGTCGACGAGCCCGCAGGTGCCGACAGATCTTGCGGCGTACAGTCCCACGACGAACCGCTGGACGACGCTCGCCCCCATGCCGCTCGCCAGCAATCAGTTGGTTCTCGCAGTCGTTGCGGTGGCGACCAACGATCGCCTCTATGCATGGGAGGAATGGCAACATGCGGTAGACAACGCGGACGGCTCAGGGACGCTCTACTCCGGCCTCGACTTGTACATCCTTGATCCAACTCGCAACACGTGGACGCACGACGTCGCAGCATCGCGACCCACCGACGGCAAGACCGACAACAACTCGCCTGGCGGCATCGAGTCGGCGCTCTGGACCGGAACGAACATCCTTGTGCCGCCCCCGACATCGAATTGGTGCGGGGATTGCCCAGGACCGCCGTTACTCGGCGGTCGCGGCGACCTGTTGAACCCGAGCACGAACACGTGGACGCAGATTCCGGCTGGTCCGATTGACGACTTCAATCCAGGCGTCTTCGTGTGGACCGGTGCCACCGTGATCGACTTCAACACGAGCTCCGAGACCAACGGACCCAGTGGCGACACATTGCCGGGCCAGGCTGCGGCGTGGGACCCCAGCACCGGCGCGTGGACACGACTGCCCTCCGCGCCTCTATACGGCGGAGACGTCGCAGTATGGGACGGCGATGGGTTGCTCGAATGGGGGATGTTGAACGTACCCAGATCGAACGACTCAGTACTCAGCGATACAACCGGTGTGCAGTTCGGACCCAGCCCGTGACCGATTCTTCAGTGGCGTTCACGTGAACGCGACGCGACGAGCGGCTGCGTATGCGGTGGCGATCGCGGTCGTCGTTGTCGGGTGTGGCAGCGGATCAATTCACGGTCGCAGCGCGGCCGACTCGTCCGGCGTGGTCGCGATGTCATCGCCAGCGTCCGCGTCCCCCGCGCCACCGCCGGCGTCCGCGTCGGTCGTGTCACCGTCGGCGTCCGCCTCGATTGTTGATCCCTCTGCGGGCACCGCGGCCGCATTGATCGGCGACCACTGGAGTCAACTCCCGGCAGCTCCTATCGCGCACCGCGAAGCTGGCGTTCTCGTATGGACCGGCACTCATTTGCTTGTCTGGGGCGGAGCATCCGACGGTCGAAGCGATGCGACGCTCTACGCCGACGGTGCTAGCTATGACCCAGCCACGAAGACGTGGGCGACGCTGCCGGCCGCCCCGATCAGCGCACGCACCCAGATGGGCTGGGTATGGACGGGCTCATCGCTGGTCGTGTTCGGCGGCTACGGAAGTGTCGCTAGCGACGGCACCGTTGCGCCACTTGCGGATGGTGCGATCTACACGCCCTCCACCAACTCATGGCGCAAGCTTCCGGTCGCACCGCTGTCGCCCCGCTTCAATCCGGACCTCGTCTGGACCGGCCACGAGGTTCTCGTCGTCGGTGGCGACCCGGCCGATGAATCGCTGGATGGTCCCGGCTACGCAGCAGGCGAAGCGGCCTACGATCCAAGCAGCAATCGCTGGCGGAAGCTGCCGGCGATGCCGAGCACAGTTGGCCACGACATCCGGCATCTTCGAGCAATGGTCACCGACCGCGGCATCTATGTCGGGCAGCTGTGGCAACACGTGACGACAGACGGTGACAGCACCGAGCTCGAGGCGGGTACGGACTTCGTCATCTACGACCCGACGCAGAACACGTGGACGAAACGCGAGATATCGGCTGCAACGCTTAATGACCAACCTGCAGGGCTCGACGGCGTGACTGTTGCCGGTGACCAGCTTCTCGTGCTGCCCGGTCAGGGTTGGCACGGTGATGGATCGACGTGGCCGCCCTCGTTTGGTCAGCATGGATACCGGCTCGATCTCGCGTCTGGCACGTCGCGCGCGATGTCGCCCGGGCCGATCGACGTGACCGACCCACTAGGAGTCTGGACCGGATCAGCGATGCTTGAGTACACCGGCACCATCGGCTCCAGCCTCGATGGTGGCCCGACTACCGGCGCCGGTGAAAGCGCAGTGTGGGACCCCGAAACGGACGTCTGGACCGCGCTTCCGACAGCACCTGGTGCTCAGTTCGGCGACAATGCGGTGTGGGCTGGCGATCGGCTACTTGAGTGGGGCCTCGGCGGCCTGCAGTTCGGGCCCTAACCGATGCGCATCTAAGAAGTTGTCAGCGTGTATACGCTTTCTTGAGCGTCCTGGGGCTGCCAACTTTCGCAGAAGGGCCACTAGAGCAGGCTGTCGGCCGCCGGTACCGGAATCGCGGGAGCAGCGGGAAGCACCTCGCCGCGCGCGTGACTCACGTACACCAAAGTGCCGGGCTCAAGCGTCAACCGATCCGTCGCCTCGCGCGCGAGCTGCGCGTAAATCGGCGCTCCTTGCACGTCGAGGTCAACCACCGTTTGGAAGCCCAAACGCGTCACGCGAACAACGGTCGCCGGCAACGCGCCGTCCGATATCTCGTGGGCTAGATCGAGGTCATGCGGCCGAACCAACAACGAGCCGAAATGCGTGACCGGCCCGAGAAAACTCATCACCCAATCATTCGCCGGGTGCTCGTACACGTCGTTCGGATGGCCGACCTGCTGCACTCGCCCGTCGTACAGCACGACGATCTCGTCGGCGACTTCCATCGCCTCTTCCTGGTCGTGCGTGACGATCACCGTCGTCACGTTCATGTCGTCGTGCAGCCGACGAAGCCACGTCCGCAGCTCCTTGCGTACCTGCGCATCGAGTGCACCGAAAGGCTCGTCGAGCAGCAACACCCGAGGCTCGACGGCAAGCGCGCGCGCCAACGCCATGCGCTGCCGTTGCCCACCCGAAAGCTGGTCTGGATAGCGAGTCTGAAATTTCTCCAGGTGCACGAGCTCAAGCAACTCGTTCACCTTTGACTTCGTCTCAGCCTTGCCCGCCTTACGCACCGTGAGTCCGAACGCGATGTTGTCGTACACGGTCATGTGCTTGAACGGCGCGTAGTGCTGGAATACGAACCCGACCTCGCGACGCTGCGGCGGTAGGTGCGTCGCATCGTTGCCCTCGATGCTGACCGTCCCTGCGTCGGCGGTGTCGAGGCCGGCGATAACCCGCAACAGGGTCGACTTCCCACTCCCTGACGGCCCGAGCAGCGCAGTCAAAGACCCGGTAGGAATGTCAACGCTGACGTCGTCGAGCGCGGTGAACTGAGCGAACCGCTTCGTCACGTGGCGAATCGAGATGCTCATGCAACACTCCTGCTTCGCGTCCGGAACCGCCTGCTGATCAGCAGGCTGCCCATCGCAATGATCGCCAACAAGACGGCAGCCGAATAGGCCGCCGGCTGATCGAAGTTCTCCAGACGCTCATCAATGAACAGCGTAAGGGTCAACGTCTTCCCGATCACATGCCCCGACACCACCGTCACGGCCCCGTACTCGCCCAGCGACCGCGCCAGCGACAACACGACGCCGTACGCCAGCGCGTCGCGAATCGATGGCAGCGTGATCCGGCGAAACGTCTGCCAGCTCGATGCACCCAGCGTCCGCGCGGCCTGTTCCTGCTCATCCCCTATTTCGGCAAGGACAGGAGCAACAGAGCGGACGACGAGGGGCAGTGAGACGAACGCGGTCGCGAGCACCATTCCGGGCAAGCTAAAGATAATCTTGATGCCGTTGCGCTCGATCCACGATCCGAAGAAGCCGAACTTCCCGTACACCAGAATCAGTGCAAGCCCAACGACGATCGGCGACACCGCCTGCGGAAGATCGACCAGGACGTCGAGGAGATGGCGGCCAGGGAAACGCCGACGTACCAGCAACAACGCGGTGCCGACACCGAACAATGTGTTAAGCACGACGGCCGAGATGGCGACGATCAGTGTCACCTCGATGGCACTGCGAGCCTCGCTCGTCGTCAACGCGGACCAGATCGGCCCAAGCCCGTGCTGGAACGCGCGATAGAACACCATCGCGACCGGTGCCGCGAGCAACACCAGCAAGTAACCGAGGGCGACGAACCGCAAGCCATACCGTGCGACCGGACGGCGATTGCCCCGCACAGCGACAGTTCCGTCGCTGCCACCGATACCCGATGCGCTAGCCACGATGCACACCCCAGCGCTTCAACCGATCGAGCGCGAACAACACGATAAACGCGATGACGAGCAAGATCGTCGACTGTGCTGCGGCCCCGACTGGGTTGTCACTTTGGATCTGGTTGTAGATGTTGACCGCGGAGACCTCGGTGCGAAACGGCAGGTTGCCCGACAGCAGGCTCACCGAACCGAACTCGCCAATAGCCCGAGCGAACGCAAGGCCGGTTCCGGTCAACATTGCCGGCACCAGGTTCGGCAGGATGATCCGGCGCGCGATGAGAAACGGCGACGCACCAAGTGAAGCCGCAGCCGCTTCCATATCGCGGTCAAGCTCGATCAATACCGGCTGCACAGTCCGCACAACGAACGGCAAGGTGACGAACAACAGCGCCACCGTGATCGCCGTCCGGGTAAACGCGATGTCCACGTGCGCCGGGCTTCGCGGCCCATACAGCGACAGCAACACGACGCCGGCGACGATTGTCGGCAATGCAAATGGCAAGTCGATGAAGAGCTCGACCGCCCCCTTGCCAGGGAAGTCGTCACGCACGAGCACCCACGCGATGATCGTGCCCATCACAAGATTGAAAAGCGCAACGCCAACCGAGATCGTCAGCGTGAGCTTGAGTGCGTCCCATGCCTCCGGCGTCGTGACCTGATGCCAGAAGGCCGACCAGCCGTTGCTTTGTGATTTCCACACGACTGCACCGAGCGGGATCAACACCAGAAAGCTGAGATACAGCGTCACGAGTCCTAGCCCAAGTGACGTTCCGCCGCGCGAGTTCTTACCCGATCGAGCCGCCCACCACGACGGCACAGGTGCATCCGAAGTTGGCGAAGCGGACCGGGCGTGTGCGCCCGGTCCACTCGCGTCGTCCAGCGTGTTATTTGGTGGTAGCGACACCGTTGGACTTCTCGATTGCCGTGATCACGCCGTTCGTCGGGTCGAAGAACTTCGTGGTCACTGCCGGCCAGCCGCCGAGCGAGCCGATGTTGAACAGCCCCGTCGGTACTGGGAACTTGTTCACTGTCGACGTCACGCCCGGAAGCGTCGGGCGGTAGCCGCTGTCGGCGAAGATCTGCTGACCGGCTTGCGAGTACAAGAAGTCGACGAACGCCTTGGCCTGCACCGGATACTTCGTCGTCGTCGTGACGGCGACCGGGTTCTCGATCAGCAGCGTGTCGCTCGGGATCACGTAGTCGACCGCCTGTCCCTTGGCCTGCGCGTAGATCGCCTCGTTCTCGTACGACAGCAGCACGTCGCCCGCACCGCCGACGAAGTCGGCGAGCGCCTTGGAGCCGCTGGCATCCTGCACGATCACATTCTTGAGTAGCGACCTCAAGTAGTCGGTCGCCTGCGCGTCGGAGTCGCCGGCTTTGATCTGCGCGCCGTATGCAGCCATGATGTTCCACCGCGCGCTGCCCGACGAGAACGGGTTCGGCGTCAAGACCTTCACACCCGGCTTGATCAGGTCGGGCCAGTCCTTGATGCCCTTCGGATTGCCCTTGCGCACGACGAGCGAGACCACCGAGTCGGTCACGAAACCGTGCTCAGGGTTGGCATTCCAGTCAGCCGCCACCACCTTCTTGTTGACCAGCTTTGTCATGTCGGTCAAAAGAGAGAACTCCACGACGTCTGCGGCTTGGCCGGCGATGACCGCGGCCGCCTGGTCACCCGAAGCGCCGTAGGACTGGGTGAACTTCACGTTCTTGCCGGCCGGAGTCTTCTGGAACGCTGCTATGAGCTTGACGTAGGCCGGTTGCGGGGTCGAGTACGCCACCAGGTTCAACGTGGCGGGGCCACCCGCAGCGACAGAACCGCTCGCTGCAGGGCTTGCCGCAGCACTGCTGCTGGCCGGCGTCGCAGCGGCCGACGAGGCGACGGCCGACGTAGGAGCCGCAGCAGCCGACGAGGGAGCGGCCGCCGACGTCGTCGACGCGGTGTTTGTCGATTTCGATGAACCGCACCCGGCGGCCAACAGCAGGCCGGTGGCGGCGAGCAGGCCGAACACGCGATCAAGGGGGCGCACGGGAGTTCTCCAGTTTGTCTAGTTGTAAGCTAGGGAATAGGTGACACACAAGCGCCCGTTCACGTCGGGACTCGGCGCGGACGGGCGTGTGGGCAAGCGAGGGATCGAGCAAAAAATCAGGCGGGACGCCGACGGGCGGCCAATTCGACTAAGGTCGGCGGTTCGATCTCAGCAGGGCCGACAGACAGCAGACGTCACGCGCAACAGATCGACATGGAGTCGCTGCGTGAGAAAGACGTTGCCCATGGGCGGGAACCCTAGCACAAAGCGGCCGAGTTCTCTTCTTCGCCTGTAGGGATGCAACCGAGTCTTCCCGACCCACTACGGCGACCGGTGTGGTTCTTGGTTCGATCACGTTCAGGGGGTGTGGTTCGCCTAATGAAGGGCGGCGATAACCAGCTTCGCTAACGCAATCGACTTGGGCCAGGCGGTGCCCCCGGTATCCGCGTCGCGGATGTCGATGGTCTTGCCGCCGGCCGCGACGACGAGTTGCTGCCCGACACCGGCCGCTTTGTCCCCAAGTCCCGGAATGGTTGTCGGCGTCTTATCCGTCTGCTGAGACTCCTTCGCCGCCGCGAGCTCGGCGTCGAAGGTATGGAGGTCAGACACGTCTTCGACATGGATGCTGAGCGAGTCTGTGCTGCTCGCGTAGAAGCAAAACCCATTGGTGTTCTGCGGAGCCCCGTAGGTGACGCCCATCACCGTGGTGACCTGAGCTGCGGTCAACGTGCAGCCTCCGGACGCGGCCGCGTCGGCCCCGGAAGCGGTCGCCGCGGGCGCGCTTGCGCCCGAGTCGGCTGCCGAGGCTGCTGGTGCCGCAGCCGCGGTTGTCGCGGCAGTACCCGAATCGGTCGAACTCGCCTTCTTCGAATTGCATCCCGCGACTGACACGGTGACGGCGAGAAGTGCCGCGATCGTCAATTTCTTGGTTGCTGGCATGTCGACTCCCGGGTCGCGGTCGGGCAAGTGCTCACGTTGTCGACCGTAGATTCGCGGTGCAATCGGGGAATCGGGGCAAACCCTCGATCAGGGCGGCAGATCTAGCGCAAAACGGCGGCAGCCGTCACGCGACCCGTCAGATGAACGCAAGCTTGGGGAACGTGCCGCCCAGCACCTGGTCGGCGTCCGCGCCTAACGCACTCTCGAGGACAGTCGCGTAGACCGAACGGAAGTCGACGTTGTACTTGAGGTCGTCCATCGACAGATCGGTCAGGCTCGGCTGATCGCCGAACATGCCGCCGTTCACCGTGGCGCCGGCGACGAAAATGTTCCCCGCCGTCCCGTGGTCGGTGCCCTGGCTGCCGTTCGCCGCGACGCGTCGACCGAACTCGGAGTACAGCACCGCTACGACGTCCTTGCCGTGCGGGCCGGCGGCAACCGTGGTCAAGAACCCCGACACTGCGGCGTCCAGCTGTCCTAGCAGTGTGCTCTGAGCAGCCTTCTCGTCGGCATGGAAGTCGAAGCCACCGAGCTGCACGCTGTACACGCGGGTCGGGGCGTTGGCCGCGATGCAGCGCGCGACGACGTCGAGCTGCCCGGCGAGATCGTTCGCCCCAGTCGTCTTCGAGGAGGCCAGGGTTGGGCCGAACGTCGTGGCCACGCGGAACAGATCCGACCCCGACTGTGCGACGCGTTGAATCAGCGGCGCACTGTTCTTCGACGCTGTGTCCAGCGCGCGAAGCCCGCTGCCGTAAGTGCCATCGGGCATCGTCACGCCGCCGTTCGACGGCACGGCCGCCCCGGCACAATGCTGACCGGCCAGCATCGGCGGGAGCACCGGCCCGACATTCACGGCGAGCAGCGGGTCGGCACCATTCGCGTCGAGCCAACGACCGAGCCACCCGGTGGGCTGGGGGGTGCCGGGAGACGCGGTCTGCCATATCGACATCGACCTGAAGTGACTGCGGTCGGGGTTGGGGTATCCAACCCCACGGACGATGGCGAGCTGGCCAGCGTCGTACAGCTTCTTGAAGCCGGTCATCGACGGATTGAAGCCGACGTCGTCGGCAAGCGGCAGCACCTCTGACTCGTCGTACGCAAGTTCGGGACGACCGGCGTAGTAGGCCTTGTCCGTGTAGGGGATCACCGTGTTGAGGCCGTCATTGCCGCCGTACATCGTGACGAAGACCACGATCTTCGAGCCAGTCGCGAGCGGCGTGCGCTTGCCAGCGACCATCAGGTCGCGCACTGTGATGCCGCCCGCGCCGACCGCCAGTGCAGCCCCGCCGACGACACCGCTGGAGATCAGGAACTGCCGTCGCGACATGGTTCGTGGCATGGAGATCTCCTTAATTCACAACGTATTCGGGCGCGCATAGCGCGAGCGTCATCAACGACACGGGGTCATGTGCGACCTGTGCGAGCGCGACGCGGGTCTGCGCTCCCCAGGCGTCGACCGACAACAGGTGCGCGGCCGCGTCGGCCCGACCCGACGCCGGCTCGTCGGCGACAGCCGAGGTGTCGCCGTGCGCAGCGATGTACCGGGCGACCTTCATGCGCGTATAACTCGCAGCGGTTGTCAACCACCCATCATCGAAAGGCCAGCCGCCGACGTTCGGTGGCTCGAACGGCACTTGCCCGAGCCCTTGCAGATAGCCCAGGTAGTTTTGGTTGTTGGCCCGCATTTTCAATGCCCGCAGGGCGCCGACGATCCACTCGACCGGCTGCTTCACCAACTCGCCTTTCGTCTGTAGGAACAACGGCGAGTTGAACGTCGCGGTCATGAGTGCACCGATGTTCAGTTGCGGCGAGTACGTCGTCATCAGTGTGTTGACGACCGGATCAGTCGTGATCGTCTTCGCGAACCGGCACCACACCCGCGTACTGACCCACCGGTACGACGCCTCGCTGTGAGTAAGGATCGTGATGAGGTCGCCGCCGTCGAAGTTGCCGGTGTGGCCGAGCACCGTTTTCACACCGTTGTCATGCAGCTTCGCGACCTCGACGAAAGCGTCCGAGTCCTGGTTGTAGCGCCAACCCGTGTAGCAACGCGCGGCTTCTCTCACGTCGTCCTCGGAATAGTTGCCGTATCCGAGCGTGAAGAGTTCCATGTTCTCGCGCGCAAAATTCTCATTCGGACGTCCGGCGATGTTCTGGTTCTCGTCGAGCCAGATCATCATCGCGGGATCGCGCGCAATCGCCAGGTCGAGTGCATCGAACGCGCCGAGTCCTCCGGTACGGAGCAGCTCGTTTTGGCGCAGCATCAACGCCGCGCTGCGCACCTTCGACAGCGCGGTGGCGAAGTGCCCATGCCAGAAGAACGTCAGCTTCTCCGGGAACGGGTTGGTCGCCATCACCATGCGATCAAGCCACCAAAGCCTGAGCTCTCGACCCTCGCTGGTCACCCGCGCCTGGTACGCCTTGCGCTGCGCCGCGGTCGAGTTCGCCGTCGGCGCGGGTGCAAGCGAGAGTTGCGGCGGTGGCGTCGCCAGTACTCCTTGGTCGGACGACGAGGGCGGCCGCACCAACGCAGCGACCGTCGCCGCATACCCAGCGGCGACCGCAGCGTCCAGCTCGGCCGGCGTCGCCCCGAAGCCGGCCCGGCGATACAGATGCGCCAGGTCGCTGCGCGGAGCGTCGGAGGCGCTGGTCATCCCCCGAGTAAACCGCGCAAATGTTCGACGGATGTCAAGAACTGGAAACTGCCCGGTTCGGGCTCAATACCCCAGTTCATGCAGCCGCTCGTCGTCTATCCCGAAGTGATGGGCGACTTCGTGGACGACGGTCTTGCGCACCTCAGCGACCACCTGCTCCTCGGTGTCGCAGTAGGCGCACAGCGTGGAGCGGTAGATCATGATCCGATCGGGCAGGACCCCGGCGTAGGACGTCGTCCGCTCGGTGAGCGGGACTCCGACGTAAAGGCCAAGCAGGTGCGGGTCGGCCGGGACGTCCTCGACAAAGACCGCCACGTTGCGCATCGCCTTGGTGAACTGCTCAGGAATGCCGTCCAGAGCCTGGGCGACGAGCTCCTCGAAGCGCTCGCGCGAGACCTCCACCACCCCGCCAGCAAACCACGGGGCCGTCCCCTATGCTTGACCAGTCCCCGACGGATGACGCCGGGGCTGTGGCCTATCGACGCAAATCTGGCTACCGTCCCCATCGTCTAGTGGCCCAGGACACCGCCCTTTCAAGGCGGCGGCACGGGTTCGAATCCCGTTGGGGGCACGCAAGCGCAATTTCAGCAGTTGTAAGGCCACAGCACGTGTAAGACAGTTGTATTGCCATGAGGTCCCGTGGTGAAGCCTGGAGTTCACGCCGCCCTGTCAAGGCGGAGGTCGCGGGTTCGAATCCCGTCGGGACCGCAACACGCAGTAGCAGTGGCAAGGCCCCAACATTTTGGCAAGGCCAGGTAGCTCAGTCGGTATGAGCGCCCGCCTGAAAAGCGGGAGGTCGACAGTTCGATCCTGTCCCTGGCCACCGACTGGATGATTGCCCTCAGGTAGAAGTATCGGGTGCCGATACAGTTTCATGCTGAGACGACTCCAAGACCGCCGACGCGACGAGGGCTTTACGCTCATCGAGCTACTCGTGGTGATGATCATCATCGGGATCCTCGCGAGTATTGCGGTCCCGGTCTATCTGAGTCAGCGTCAAAAGGCTTCGAACACGGCCGCCAAGAGTGACCTGCGTAACGTCGCTGCCCAAATCGAGACCTACGGGGTCGACCTTGGCGACGACTACGCCGCGCTGAGCCCCACCACGTTGGCTGCTGCCGGAATCAGCATCCACGTGAGTCCAAACACTGCGGTCTATTTGATCCAGCAGACGCGTAACGGTTTCTGTCTCGCCGCGTTCAACACCAAGGGTTCAGCCCTGCCGACGAGTCAGGCGAGCTTCCAGGGGCTCTCGAGCAACGTCATCTACTGGTGGGACAGCCAGGCCGGCGGCCTCCAGCCCACTTCGGCACCCATCGTCAACTACAGCGGGTGCCCGACCACGTCTGGCCTCGGCGCTTCCGCCGGGACCTGGAAGTGGCAGTAAGCCTGAGCCTCCGGCAACTCTGAGCCCCGGGGGACCATGGACCCCTGCCCCCAACGGTGAACCGCCTGGCTGAGCGGACCGTTCGTAGGAGCAAACCGTCGGCAACACCAAACCGTCGGTGCGGAGGAGACTCATGGGTCCGACCAAAATCCAGGGGCTGCCAGCCCACGTCTTGTTGGTGCACCTCGTGCTGGCCGCCGTCCCGATTGCTGCACTCGTCCTCGTCGCGGCAGCGCTCTGGCCTGGCGCCGGCCGCCGCCTGGGGATCATCACCCCGATCATCGCGCTTGGGGCCCTCCTCACCGTTCCGGTGACGACCCACGCGGGTAAGTGGCTGGAGGCCCGAGTCGCGATCACACCGCTCATCCGCAAGCACGTCGCGCTCGGCAAAGAGATGCTGCCGTGGATGATCGGCCTCTTCGTGATTGCGGTCCTCGTGTGGCTGTGGGCACGTACGGATTCAGTTGCCCTGCACGGGACCCTCGGACGCGTCGTGGTCGGCGTCCTCGCGGTTGCCATCTCCGTTGGCGCTGTGCAGCAGGTTGTCCGGACTGGTGAGGCCGGCTCGCGCGCGCTGTGGACAGGCAACTTCACCGACCAACCGACGAAGTAGCGACCCCGAGAACTCAAGGCGTCGGTCGCCCGCCTCGGTCGCCCCAACAAAAACCCTGCAGTCCATTCTTTTCTGTGACCTGGCATCATTTGGGTAAAGTTGGCTGGAACTGACGACGTGGCGGGAGGGGCACCGATGCCGGAAGACGCGATGCCGGACGCCGAAGAGGCTGCGCGCACGTACACCTGGCGCGGTGTCGCTGGCCCGTTCGACGTCGTCGTCGATCCCGGTGTCTTCGTCCCCAGCTCGACGAGCAAGGTGCTGGCCGAAGCGTTGCGGGTCGATCCCGGCGACATCGTCGTCGACGCGGGTTGCGGGTGCGGCGTGCTTTCTCTGGTCGCAGCGAAACTCGGCGCCGCCAAGGTGATCGGTACAGACCTATCCACCGCCTCTGTTGCGTGTTCTGCGGCCAACGCCGCTCGCCTGGGCTTGTCCGACGTCGCCGAGTTCCGCAGCGGCAATCTCCTTGAGCCGCTAGGGGACACCAAGGCCAACGTGGTCATCGCCGACGTCTCGGGGATCCCTGACGTGATCGCCCAGGTGACGGGGTGGTTCCCTGACGGCAAAGGCGGCGGTCGCACGGGCGCCGAATTGCCGGTCCTGATGCTGGCCGAGGTGGCCGACTATCTCGTGCCAGGGGGCAGGGTCTACCTGCCGACCGGCACGATCCAAGACGATGCAGCGATCCTTGCGGCAGCAGCCAAGGTCTTCGGAACGGCGATGGAGCCGGTCGTCAAGAAGGAGTTCCCGCTTCCTGACGTGGTCGCCACTTCGGCCATGGTCCGAGAGCTCATGGACGAAGGATCGATCCACCTCTCGCAGCGCGGCAGCCGGTTGTCGTGGGAACTCACCATCTGGTGCTGCACACTCCAAAACAACTAAAGGGCTCCAGACGTGCAAACCCGTTACCTCGGTTCAGGCAACCATCGACTGGCCGTCTCCGCCCTAGGCCTCGGCTGCATGGGCATGAGTGAGTTCTACGGCGACACCAACGACGCAGAGTCTCTTGATGTCATCAAACACGCGCTCGATGCGGGATGCATTTTTCTCGACACCGCAGACATGTACGGGCCCTTTACCAACGAACGACTCGTCGGACGTGCGATCGCCGACCGGCGCGATGAAGTCGTCGTCGCCACAAAGTTCGGCAACGAACGCAACCCCGATGGCTCGCGAGTCGGCATCAACGGCACGCCCGAGTATGTGCACGCAGCTTGCGACGCGTCCCTTCAACGTCTCGGCGTCGACCACATCGACCTGTACTACCAGCACCGCGTCGACAAGACCGTGCCGATCGAAGACACCGTCGGCGCGATGAAGGAGTTGGTCGAGGCCGGCAAAGTCACGCACCTCGGCTTGTCTGAAGCTTCGCCGACGACGATTCGCCGAGCACACGCCGTCCACCCGATCACTGCGCTACAGACCGAATACAGCCTCTGGACTCGCGATCCCGAGGACGAAATCCTGCCTCTCGTCCGCGAACTCGGCATCGGATTCGTCGCGTACAGCCCACTTGGCCGCGGCTTCCTCACCGGCCAGATCACCAGCGTCGACGACTTCGCGGACGACGACTTCCGTAAACACGCGCCACGATTCCAGGGCGAGAATTTCCAGCGCAACCTCGATCTCGTCCAGCGGGTAAAGGAAATCGCGGCGACGAAGGGCTGCACGCCCGGACAACTCGCGATCGGCTGGCTGCTCGCCCAGGGCGACGACATCGTCCCGATCCCCGGGACGAAGCGAGTGCGCTACTTGGAAGAGAACCTCGGCGGTGCGGACGTGACACTGACGGACGCCGAGCTGCTCGCGATCGACGAGGCGGCACCGAAGGGCGCGACGGCGGGCGACCGTTACGCCAGCATGAGCTCGATCGACGAGTAACTACTTCGCGAGGGCTACGAGGGCAGTGGTTGCCGCCGCGACGCCGGTCGCGGTGCACACGCTTGCTGGCTTGTCGCCGTCCATCGAACAGATCGCTGCGGTAAACACATTGGCACTGGCCTGAATCGTTGATCCGATCTTGCTGGAACTGTTCGTGAGCTGAGCGGCGACCGCGTCAGGTGTGAGACCCGCGAGAGTGGCCGTCGGGTAGCTCGCGCCGCTCTGCACCCACTTGCCGCCCAAGTCGATGAACGGGAAGAATCCCCCGCCCACGCTTTGGAAGAGGCTCGCTTGCTGCGGCGTCAGCGTCGCGATCACCTTCTTCGCGCCGTCCTCGTACTCGATGCCAGTGAAGTCGATGTAGTCGCTCTTATAGGTCGCGTGGCCGAAGTCCAGCGTTGGCGTGTTCGGGCCAGTGTCGTTGGCAGCGGAGTACGTCGTCTGCAGGTTGCTGAGGGTGCCGAATCGGCTCAATGCGATCGCGAGCGGCCAGCGAGTGACGGCGCAGTAGGGGCAGAATTCGGCGCCGATGTACAGCACCTCCGGCTTTCCCGACGTGCCGGTCAGTGCAGCCCCGGTCAGTGGCTTAGGAGGTCCGGTCACCGTGCTCAGGTCGGGAGCAGTCGACGTGAGCGGGACGGCGGCGTTGATCGCATTGGTGACTGTGTCGGACGCGGCTACGACGGGGTGGATCGTTGTGGACGACTTCTTACTCGAAAGACCGGCGAACACGATGCCGCCGATGACCAGGACGACGGCGAGAACGCCGCCGCCGGCCATGAGCAGGTTGTGCTTGCGATCGGTTCGCTGCTGAGCTGCGCGTTGAGCGGCAATGCGCTCGGTGGCAGCCTTCTTCGCGCCATACTTGGGCGACGTCCGACCCTTATCGTCACGTCCGTCAGCCATCCGACACCCTCAGTTGCGGGCCGCGCGGCCGTTAATTGTCCGCATCCTCAAGGTCATCGTCGTCATCATCCTCGTCTGTCGCGGCGTCGTGCGGAATCGCGAGGGCGCTCGCGAACACGGTGACCACGAAGAGGACCAGCGTCGTGATGTGCACGCCAGTGCACCACAAGCAGACCTTCTTGATGATGACGGCCTCTGCGTATACGAGGTAGCAGACGAACCCGATGCCTGACAGGCCATAGAGCAGCCGGCCGAACTTGATCCGCGGGTCGGCTGAACGCCAGGCAACCGGCAGATGCCAGGGGATCATGCCGACGAAGTACGCCAAGCCGAGAAGTGCGACGGGGATGCCGAACACCTTCGACTGCGGGCTGGTAGTGACGGCTTCGCAGTCGATCGCGCCCTTGGCCGCGCAGACCAACGGGATGTGCGTGTCGTAGTGAGCGATGGTCAGATACGTCGCAAGACCGATTCCGATCGCGGTCAGGACGAGACAGACAGGGGACGCCCAAACTGGCGCACCGGACTGCCTTGTCGACGAGACCACCTATGCCCTCGAGGGGACAGTCCGGTTCGACGCCACCGTGCTACTTCGCAGCGAGGGAAGCGAGGGCGGTCGTCGCGGTGACGACAGCCGTTGCCGTGCACACGTTGGTCGGCTTGCCGCCGGTCATGTCGCAGATCTCTGCGGTGAAGACGTCTGCGCTCGCCTGAATCGCCGCACCCGGCTTCGAGGTGGCATTGCCCATGGTCGCGGCGACCGCGTCAGGCGTCAGACCCGACAGCACAGTTGGGGCGTAACTCGTACCGTTCTGCCGCCACTTCCCACCGAAGTCAATGAAGGGATATCCCGGTTGACCCGGTGTGGCGCCGCCGTACTGCTCGAACAGCGCGTTCTCGGCGGTGGTCAGGCTCTGCAGCGGCTTGTTGTTGCCGTCGACCTGCTCCTTGGCGTCGAAGTCGATGTAGCTGCTCTTGTACGACGCATCACGGAACGACAGCGTCGGGATATGCGGGGCACTGTTGTCCGTGGACGACGAGTACGTCGTGCTCAGCCCACTGAACGTGCCGAAGCGTGCCAACGCGACCGCCAATGGCCAACGGGTCGCCCCGCAGTTCGGGCACCACTCAGCACCGACGTACAAGATCTGAGGTAAGCCGTTGGAGGCCTTCAGCGCGGGGGTCGTCATCGCGCTCGGTGGCCCGGTGACCTTGCTCAGATCAGGCTGCGCCGACAGGCTCGACGTCGCGACAGTGGCGACCGCCTGGCTGACCGCCGAGGACGCGGGCAGAACGTCGCTCGCACCCGCGCTCTTCTTGGTGTGCAGGCCGGCGAACACGATGCCGACGATCACGACGATGACGGCGAGCACACCGCCGCCGGCCATGAGCAGGTTGCGCTTGCGGTCGGCACGCTGCTGAGCGGCGCGTTGAGCGGCAATGCGCTCGGTGGCAGCCTTCTTGGCGGCGTACTTGGTCGACGTCCGACCCTTGTCGTCGCGTCCGTCAGCCATCCGGTACCTCTCACTGGTTCGACCACATTTGGGCCAGCAGGCTCAACCCGACCTCGGGCCTCGCTGGGTTAAGCGTAACCGCTCGCCCGCCTTGACCAACGCATCGGACTCCCGTGACGGTTCCTGAACCGACCGACCAAATGCGACGAGTCGCGGCAGCCCCCTTCCGGACAGCGCTGCCCGGACCGCACCGCCGGACAGCCAAAAGGCGCCGACTCCCCGTTGGGTAGTCGACGCCTTCAGTGCTGCCCTACATGCGTGCGATGAGCTGTGCCGTGCTGGTCGAGCTAGTCGCTCTCGCGCTGTTGCGGAATCCCGCCCAGCAGAGCCCGAACCTCAGTCTCGCGGTAGCGGCGGTGTCCACCGAGCGTGCGGATCGACGTGAGCTTGCCCGCCTTCGCCCAGCGCGTGACCGTTTTGGGGTCGACACGGAACATCGTCGCCACCTCGGCCGGGGTCAGTAGCGGCTCAGCCTCGGGTGTGCGCGTGCTTGCCAAGGGAAGTTCCTCCTCGCGGACCGGCGATTGTCGGCCCTTACATTTGGGTCGGCTGCGCCGGCCCCTCTACCTTCGAACTCGGCGGACGCCGAGCCCTGACGATTTCGGGACGGCGGATGCCGGCCCCCCACTTTCCGAACTTGACCAGCGAGCTGGCCCCCACTTCATTACCGGCCAACAGAGTTGGCCGCCGAACTTCCGAACTGTCGGGCACCGACAGCTATGCCGGGCCCATGGCTTAAATACTGCCGTTCGCGCAGGATGTCCGAAATGGCCCGACCGGGTCATCCTTGGAAGCCCCGTGGACTAGTCCGAGATACGCCATTTAGCCCCGGTTCGGCGCGCAACCGGACGAACCAAACCCTACGAGGCGTGCTCGTGAGCGCGGATCTCGTCCCAAGTGTCGCGAACCGACGACAGGCGGGCAATTGCCGCGTCGATGTTCCCGGCCCGCAGATCGCCGAGCCCGCGGCTGACATCGGCCACCGAATCGTCGAGTACGGGCGTGCTCGCGCCCAGGCCCCCGGCATCCAGCTCGACGACCGATCGAGCGTGAAATTCCTCGAGCCAGCGCCCGAGCTCCTCGAGCTCGGCGAGCGGCAGCAGAGTGGTGTCCGCCACCCGCACCGACGCCAAGGCGCGCGCCACGCAGCGCCGGGCGTCCGCCATCGGGGCTAGGTAGCGCGACGACGGTGCCGGCTGCACCGACGGACGTGGCCGCTCGACGTCCGCCTCGGTCACTTGATGATCCCGAGGCTCTTGATGATCTTGGTGGTGAGGCGAGCGGGTTGACGGCTCAGCGTCGACTGGCTCGACGTGGCGGTGGCCGGGCTGGAAGACGGCGAGCCAGGCCATCGGGACCGACCATCGCGAACTGCGCACGTGCGGGCCGGTCAGTGAGCTGCGCTCGGAGACCAGCTGGGCCAGCGTCGCCGACGCGGCGTCGATCACGGCGGCCGGCAGGAAGGACGGCAGGACGGTCGGGGCGATGTCGGTCTGGAAGTCCTCGAGCGCCAGCAGCGCGCGCCACGACATCTCCACCGGGCAGACGCGCAGCCGCCCGTCGGCCCCATCTGGCTGCAGCACGATGCCGGCCGGGTGGGCGGCGCCCTCGGTCAGATCGAGGTCCGTCACGACTCTTGGAGGCAGCGCGGTCAGTGCTCTGATGGCCGCGGCGTGCTCGCGAGCGGCCATCTGAGCGGCGGTGAGCGGCCCGGCCGCAGCGACAGCCCGCCACCAGGCCCGCTCGTCCGCGGCGAAGGCCTCGAGCGGTTCGTAGACGCGCAGGAACGCCGCAACCGCGGTCAACCCACCGCGCGCCGGACCCGAACTGCCAGTCACAGTCGCATCGTTGCACGAGTGAGGGCATCGGGGGTGCCTTGGCGGAGCCGTCGTGGTGGCGGACGACCCAAACAGGTAGGCTGGTGCCGACGGCCCGTGCGGAAACGCCAGGCCCTCACTACTGTTCGTGGGTACTTCGAATTGTCGTCCGATGCGGGACTGCGGTCCTGACGAGGGGGTCGAGCCATGGGGCGCGGCCGGGCCAAGGCTAAGCAGACCAAAGTCGCCCGTGAGTTGAAGTATTCAACTGGCGGGACCGACCTTGAGGCACTGCGCAAAGAACTAACGAGCGCGCCGCCGTCGACCAGCACACCGAACACATCGGGCTGGGTCGACGACGAGACGGACGCCGAGTTCGACGCTGATTCCGACTCTGACGACGATGAAGACGACGAGGACGACGACCTCGACGGCAAGTACGGAGCTACCGGCTCCCGGTAGCCGCTGCTGCCCACTAGGCGCGCCACCCCGCCGTCCCCGCTACTCGGCCTTCGCCGACTGAAGGAATTACGCGCGAATTTCGCCGCGGGACGACGTAATTCCTTCACTCGGCGACGAGCGTGCCTAGTTCGAGGACGCCGCCACCGGGCAGGTGTAGGGCGTACCGGCGGCCTTCATCGCCTGCACCCACCCTTGGTCGTGCGCCGCGTCCGGCCGCGGCGGGTAACCGTACTTCTGAAGCTCCTCGGGGGTGGCCGTCAACGGCGACCAGTCGGGCGGGGTGCACAAGAAATGCGTGATGCTCGGGCTCGACGCGGGGCTCTCTGCCGCCACCGAAACCGTCGGCTCCGGGCTTGACAGCGGAAAGTACACCGGCAGGCCGAGCAGCTTGTTGAACGCGGGCTGGAGAACGCCTGCGTCTGAGAGCGGAAGTTGCACACCTTCGCCCGCGTCGAGTCCGACTCCGCAAACAGTCTCGGTTACCACGATCTTCGGCGTGGACGCGAAGGTCAGGGTGATGGAGGACGTGATGGGGGGACACCCGTGTTCCGCGTCCGACGCGGTCGGCAAGCCGTTGATGACGGTCGCCAAGGCCCGGGCCTGTGTTGCGTTCAGCGTCAGCGACTTGGTCGTCGAGTCTGGCCCGACGCCCGAAACCACTAGCGTCGCGGCTTGGACCGTCATCGGGATGAACTCCGCCGCTGTGCGCACAGGTAGCCACACGACTTGCGACGAAACTCGGACGCCGATCAGGCCGCCAGCTTGCATGGCACTGACCATCAGCCAAGGCTGGTCAAACGCGGGCGTCGATGCACCGACAAGCAGCACGTCTGCCTCATAGGGAGAGCCTCCGGAACCGCCGCCCTGGCTGGTGAATCCAGCAGGCAGGTGGGTCTGGACGAAGGTCAGCACCGAGTCGATGGTGCCGGGGACCGTGAAGAACGTATGCGCGACTGCCATGCGCTTGGTCCCTTCCGATTCCGGAGCCGCAGTCAGTTCCGGAGCAGGGGGACTCGTGACCGGCGTTGCGCCCGCGGACAAATTCACCAGTCGCAGCAACGAGTTGGCGACAAGGGCGGCCTCTGCTGCCCGCGCCTTTTCGGTGTCCGGGCTGGGCGCTGCGGGCGAGTTCAACGTCAACGCCTGAGCACTCAGTTGAGAACTCGGCGCGGGAGAACCGATCGCACTCGGCGCGGGACTGGTTGAGGCGGGCGTGGCCGACGACCCCACAGTCCTGCTCGCACACCCGGCTAACGTGAGCGTCAACGCCGTGATAGCAAGCGCCGCGCGGCGAGTGGTCATGGCAGTCCGACGTCGCGGCGCCATCATCGGTTGCCTCCCCCTCCCTGCAACTACGCGCCATCACGCTAGGCGAACCGTCACGTCAGCAGGTGCCCGCGCCTGTTGAAGTGACCGGTAGCCCCCCTTACGTGATCAACCGACGAGGGTGGTGTGGCCCGGACCTTCGCCCGCATGCGCGCGACCAGCGACCCAGGCCGTCACACCGCGGCCGCGCAAGACCTCGAGCGCGCGGTCGGCGTCGGCTGCCGCAACTAGCGCAACCATGCCGACGCCCATGTTCAGGGTGCGCTCCAACTCGGGCGTCGCGACGTCGCCGAGGTGCTGGATGAGAGCGAAGATCGGCGCGGCCGCCCACGTCGTCCGATCGATTTCGATGTCGACCCCAACCGGCAACACACGGTCGAGGTTCGCCGCCAACCCGCCACCTGTGACATGCGAAAACGCGTGGACGTCGACCGCGTTGATCAAGGCGAGGCAGTCAAGGCTGTAGATCCGCGTCGGCACGAGCAGCTCCTCGCCGAGCGTGCGACCGAGGTCGTCGACGTGCGCGTCGAGTGCCAGCCCGGCTCGTGAGAGCAGGACGTGGCGGGCGAGCGAGTAACCGTTCGAGTGCAATCCGCTCGATGCCATCGCGATCACGACATCGTCGTTGCGCACTCGATGTGCGCCGAGCACTGCATCCTCGTCGACAACCCCGGTGCCTGCGCCCGCAAGGTCGTACTCATCAACGTCCAGCAACCCAGGATGCTCTGCGGTCTCGCCGCCGATCAGTGCGCAACCGGCCTGCCTGCACCCTTCGGCGATGCCACTGACGATCGCGGCGATGCGCTCAGGGACAACCTTGCCGCAGGCGATGTAGTCGGTCATGAACAGCGGTTCAGCGCCGCACACGACGAGGTCGTCGACAACCATGCCGACCAGATCGATGCCGATGGTGTCGTGCTTATCCATCGCTTGCGCGACAGCAACCTTGGTGCCGACGCCATCCGTCGAGGTGGCCAGCAACGGTTGGCGGTAACGCGCTGCGTCGAAGCGGAAGAGGCCCGCGAAGCCGCCGAGGCCACCGACTACCTCGGGCCGCGACGCCTTGCGGACGGACGCCTTCATCAACTCGACCGCGCGGTCACCCGCCTCGATGTTGACACCGGCGGCAGCGTAAGTGACGGCGTCTGGGTCGCTCACGTCACGGATGTTCGAGCGCCGTATGTCCGAGTGTAGGGTGCGCGCCGACTGACGGCACGGTGGCCATCAATGCCTCGACCGGCGTGATTTCGAGCATCTCTTTGCCCATAAAACGCGGGTCCGGCAGTGCCGTCGGATACTCCCCGTCGAAGCAGGCACGGCAAAGATTCTGCTTCGGCCGCGTCGTCGCTGCCACCAGCCCATCGAGTGAGACGTAGGACAACGAGTCGGCACCAATCGACGTCCGGACCTCTTCGACGGTCAAGCCGTTCGCGATGAGTTCAGCCCTCGTCGCAAAGTCGATGCCGTAGAAACACGGCCACTTCACCGGCGGCGAGGAGATGCGAACGTGCACCTCGGTGGCGCCGGCTTCGCGCAGCATACGGACGACGGCACGCTGCGTATTGCCACGCACAATCGAGTCGTCGACGACGACGAGACGCTTGCCACGGATGACGTCGCGCAACGGATTGAGCTTCAGTCGGATACCGAGTTGGCGCAACGTCTGCGACGGCTGGATGAACGTGCGGCCGACGTACGCATTCTTGACAAGGCCTGCGGCATAAGGGATTCCGGACTCTTCGGCGTAGCCGATCGCAGCTGGCGTGCCGGAGTCGGGCGTCGGCATGACGAGGTCGGCGATAGCAGGTGCCTCACGTGCAAGTTGACGACCGAGCTCGACGCGCGTCGCGTGCACGCTACGACCGTCGAGGCTTGAGTCGGGGCGCGCGAGGTACACGAACTCGAAGACGCAGAACTTCGGATCCGGCTCGGCAAACTGCACCGACCGGTGGCCGTTCTCGTCGATTGCGAGCAGCTCGCCCGGCTCGATGTCGCGAACAAACGAAGCACCAACGATGTCAAGCGCGGCGGTCTCGCTGGCCACGACCCAGCCGTGATCAAGCTTGCCAAGCGACAAGGGCCGCACGCCGTAACGGTCACGCGCGGCATACAGCGTGTTCTCGTCCATGAACACGAAACTGAACGCGCCCTCGACCTGCCGCAGCACCTCGACTGCGGCGGTCTCGAGGCTGCGGTCGGGATGGCTCGCGAGCAACGCCGTGACCAGGTCTGTATCGGACGTCGAGCGCAGCGGCCGCCGGTCGAACACGATCTCGCCGCTGTCGGCCTGCGCCTTCTCGACGAGTTGCGCAAGATCACCGGTGTTGGTCAGGTTGCCGTTGTGCGCGAGGGCGATGCTGCCGATCGCGGTCGACCTGAACGTGGGTTGCGCGTTCTCCCAAACCGATGAGCCGGACGTCGAGTAGCGGGCGTGGCCGATCGCGATATCGCCCTTGAGGGTCGCGAGGTTCGATTCGTTGAAGACCTGCGAAACCAGGCCCATGTCTTTGTAGACAAGGATTTTCTTGCCGTCGCTGACCGCGATGCCGGCCGATTCCTGGCCGCGGTGCTGGAGTGCGTAGAGCGCGAAGTAGGTGAGGTTGGCCACCTCTTCGCCGGGGGCCCAGATGCCGAATACGCCACAGGCATCTTGCGGACCCTTGTCTTCAGCGAGCAGATCGTGATTCAGCCGGCCGTCGCCACGAGGCACCTGCTGGGCTCCCTTGGAGAGATCGCGAGGAGTGAGCGGAGGAGTGGGTCGAACGATCTGACTCCAGTGTACGGGGCACTCGACCGGATGCGACGACTCCTCGCCGATGTTCTAGAGGTCGGCGACGTTCAGGGTGATCTCGACGGGACCAATCGTCGTCCCGCCGGTGAGTCGTTGCACTTCGACAAAAGTTCCGGCGTCGTTGCGCAGAACCACCAGCTCATTGCTAGCAAGATCGACAACCCAGTACCAGGGCAGGCCGCCTGCCGCGTACAGCTCACGCTTGCGGCGAAGATCCACGTGTCTCGTTGAGGGCGACAGCACCTCGATGAGGAGCAACGGAGGCTCGAAGAGCGCCTCTGCGTCTGGCGCCGCCGCGACGACCGCCAAGTCGGGCACGAACTCGGCATCGGGGAGCCGCCAGCCCACGCCGGTCATGACGTCGAAGCTCCGAGAGTCGAGCACCGCCATCAACATCGCAGTGAGAACGGAGATGGCTATGCCGTGGCGACGCGTCGTGCCGGTCACGACACACGCACCGTCCCACCACTCGGTGTGGTGCATCTCGGGCAGCGCGTCGTACTCCGCACGCGACATCGGCACGACGAGGACACCGCCAGCGGGCGCACGCAGTTCCATGACCGGCACCTTACTGCGATCAGGTGGCACCAACGGCCGCCCACCATGACTGCTCACCGACCACCACCAGGTCGATCAGTTCGGGCCGAGCAACGGCCATCCGGTTTCGGAATTCCTCCCACAGACGCCAGTCTTCGGCGCGCGGTTGGCCGTCAGATCGCGGTACCGCGACGATCACGGCAGGAGCGTCGACGTCGTCGACAACCTGGGCTAGGCCGTCGAGTTCGAGCGGCCCGAGCTCTTCAGGCGGCAGTGCCATCGCGTTCACGGGACGACGATCTTCGTCGAGGAAGAGCACCCACGTGCCGCCCTCGTCGTCCGCCGTGGATTGAAGCCTGACACCTTCAGCGATCCCGTCGTACCAGCCCTTGTCCATCGCCCGAGTCTGGCCCGCGCGGAACCCCGCGCGGGCCAGCACAACTCAAGCTGTGGACAACGGCGGCTAGCTGTCTTGCCCTGCCAGTGCAAACTCCTCGTGAGCCGGCCCGAAGTCGTCGGTGTTCTCCGCGACGACGCCTCGAGAGCGCCGCTCACTCCACACTCCGGACAACGACACCACCAGGCCGAACAAGCCGATCCCGGTGGCGACCACGATGCCGGGACGGAACCCGTCGAGCACCGCTTTCGAGCCAGTTCCGACACCCGTGTGACTCGTCACGACCGCCGTGACGATCGCGAGGCCGATGGCGCCGCCGAGCTGGAACGAGGTGTTGAGCAGTCCGGATGCCAGGCCCTGCTCGTCGTCCGCAACACCGTTCGTCGCCTGCACATTCAGCGACGGGAACCCGATCGCGAAGCCGATGCCAAGGAGCACCACCGTCGGCAGCATCAACGTCACGTACGACGCGCTCGCACCGAGACGGATGAACAGCGCGTATCCCGTCGTCAGTACCGCGAACGCAATCGCCAGCAACCGCGGCGTGCCGAACCGGTCGATGACGTGCGCAATGCGCGTCGATCCGAAGACGACAATCAACCCGGCCGGCAGGAATGCAAACGCCGTCTGCAAAGACGACCAGCCGAGCAGCGACTGCAGGTACAGCGTGCCGATGAACTGGAACCCGATGTACGAGCCGAACAGGGCCATAGCTGCGATGTTGGCGCGCACGAGACGTGACGAACGCAGGATTCCCAGGCGAACGAGCGGGTGTGGTGACCGCAGTTCGATCGCGATGAACGCTCCGAGCAGCAATGCGCTCACGACGAACCCGCCGAGGGTGCTGACAGATCCCCAGCCGGACGCCGGGGCGGTGACGACCGTACGAACGAGCAGCAGCATCGCAGCACTCGCCGTTACGGCGCCTGGTACGTCGTAGCCGCCGGCGTTACGAGTGTGCGTGTCGCGTGCAACGTACTTGCGGCCCAGGACGACGAGGGCTGCCGCGATAGGAGCGGGCAGCAGGAACGTCCAACGCCAGCCAAGCTCGGTGAGCAACCCACCGAGGACGAGGCCGAGCGAGAAGCCGCTCGCGCCGACTGTGGTGAAGATGCTGAGTGCACGGTTGCGCACCGGACCCTCGGCGAAGGTCGTCGTGATGATCGAGAGAGCGGCGGGTGCTGTGAAGGCCGCGCTTGCGCCCTTGATGAAGCGAGCCGTGATGAGCAGGTCGCCGTTCGTCGTGAGGCCACCGAGAGCCGAGGCGATCACAAAGACGGACAGTGCCCACAACAGCACCCGCCGCCGTCCAAGCAAGTCTGCGGCTCTGCCGCCGAGGAGCAGCAGGCCGCCGTACCCGAGCACGTAGCCGGAGACGATCCACTGCAGCTGGTCGGTGCTCAGCTTGAGGTCGCGCTGAATGGACGGGAGCGCCATGCCGACCATCGAGACGTCGAGCGCGTCAAGGAAGACAACGCCGCACAACACGATGAGCGCGGCCCAGAGGGCGGGGCTCCAGCGCAATTGGGTGGCGGCGGGGTGACTGGCTGGGTGAGTATTTGAGAGGTCCATGCGACGACAATACATGCGGATGCATTGATTGCAAGAGAATATTTTGTGCTGGTCATATTTGCGCGGTACCGTTACTGCATGCCTGCCACCGATGGTCCCGTCGTCGATCGCAATCCCTTGGTAGACCACTGGCGCACCCTGCTCGAACAGCACGCTCGGGTGACTTGCGCGCTGGAGAAGGCGCTCGGGGAGCACGGACTCGGGGTCAGCGAGTTCGAGGTCCTCGACGAATTGGCCAGTCAGCCCCAGTCCGAGTGCCGCATGCAGGCGTTATCGGACGTCGTCCACCTCAGTCAGAGCGCGTTGTCGCGGGTCGTCGGCCGGCTCGAAGAAGAGGGGCTGGTGACCCGGGTTATGTGTCAGCAAGACCGTCGCGGCATCTTCGCGCACCTGACCGACGAGGGCCGGACCCGCTACGAGGCAGCCCTGCCGACCCACCGCGAAGTGCTAGCCGAGAACCTGCAGGCCTAGATCAGGAGCGGCGCGCTGCGGTGTGGGCGCCGAGTACGGCGGCGATGCCACTGACGTCGTCGAGTTGTCCGGTCGCGATCGAAATGATCAGGTCGTACGCCTCGTCATTGGACATGGTGAGCCGCAGACCATTGATCCCTAAGAACGCGATCCCGCTGGCGAGAGCGAGGCGCTTATTTCCGTCGACCAGCGCGTGGTTGCGCGCAACCGAGTGGATCAGTGCTGCGGCCTTCTCAAGCATCGAGGGATATGCGTCGTCGCCGAAAGCCGACGCTTGGGGTCGGGCGGCCGCGGCCTCGAGAAGGCCTAGATCACGGATCTCGACGTTGCCCAGCGTTCGCTCGGCGATGTGCAGCAGGTCCTCGACGTCGAGATAGATCACTCCCCGAGCCGCCGCAGCGCCTCTGCGTAGCGCGGCAGCTCCTCATCGAGAACCCGGTCAAGAAGCTCGCGCCGACTGGTCCGCTCGACATACTCACGCACGGCCTGCCGCGCGATTTCCTGCATCGACCGACCCTCGTGTTCGGCGCGGGTGCGCAGCGCCTCGGTCTCGTCGTCGTCCAGTCGCAGAGTCATCGCCATGGCACGATGATACCAGAGTTGATACCACGTAAACGCCATCGAGCACGGCTCGGACGCCAGGCGCCGGCCGCCGGCCCAACTTCGCATCCCGTGTGGTTGTCCGAACCGGTCAAAACGGCCACTCCAGCAACCACACGGGATGCGAAGTGGCGGATCGTGCCGTCTCTAGAGGATGGGCAACAGGGCGCTGATGTTGCTTCGTTCGCCGCTGGCGCGCACTCGGCCGTCGGCGACAGCCTCGGTCCATAGCAGCCGCCCAGCTGCGAGCCGCACCCAAGTAAGTGGATCGAGTTCGACGACATTGGGCGGCGTGCCCCTGGTGTGACGCGGACCCTCCACACATTGCACAGCGGCGATCGGCGGCACCCTGACCTCGACCGTATGTCCGGGCGCCTTCGCAACGAGCGCCGCCAGCAGTGCTCGCGTCGCAATGCGCAGCGCACCCGCGTCGGGCTCGACAGCAGGCGAGAGATCGAGACCGTGCACCACGCCCTCAACACATCGGGTCACCAGGAAGTCGTCGAACCGCATGGGCGCCAACCTGGTCGGGATGACCAGCGCGGGATCGGTCGACAACATAACGTCGCGCAACGAATCGACGGCCGCCCGCACATTTGCCCGGAGCTGTGCAGGCGACTGACCGGCAGCAAGCGAGTGCGTTCGCTCGTCGATGGAGGATGCAGCCGCGGTGAGACACAGCAAGTACTCCGCGACGGTCGCCTCTGCACGATCCGGGGTCGGCTCGGTCAGCCATCGTGCCGGTGAGCTTGCGCACATGGCCAAATGCGCGACCAACTCAGCAACCCGCCACCCCGGCAACCCGCTCGGCACATCGAACCGGTCGTCCGGCAGCGCGTCGACAGCGTCGGCGACCCGAGTCCATTGCGCGACGCACGCCACCCCGGCGTCCGCCCAGGGATTGACTCGCATCAGCCAAACAGCGCGGCGAACGTGCCCGTGGCAGCGGTCCGAAGCGCCGCGACGTCGACCGTGAATTGGCCAGTTATATCGAGGGTCTCGCCGCCCGTAGAACCAAGCGCAACTAGTGGGACGCCGTGGGCAGCCGCGAGCGCGAGCAGCTGATCAACCCGGTCGGCAGGAACAGCAACGACAGCACGTGCGGCCGATTCGGAGAACAGTGCGACGAACGGGTCGACGTCCGCCGGCAACGTGATCCGCGCACCGCGACCACCACGAAGGCACGACTCAACGAGAGCCTGCGCCAGTCCGCCGTCCGACAGGTCGTGCGCCGCCGAGATCACACCGGTCGCTTCGTGCAGCACACCAGCCAGCGCGATCTCGGCATTGAAGTCGACGATGGGCGGCCGGCCACCGAGGTGTCCGTGCGCGACGTGCGCCCATTCCGATCCACCGAACTCCTCGCGCGTCGTTCCGAGCAAGAAGATCTGCTCATCGTCGCTGTCGAACGCGATCGACCGACGCAGTCGCACGTCGGAAATCACGCCGAGCACACCGATCACCGGCGTCGGGTTGATCGGGGTCGAGCCGGTCTGGTTGTAGAAGCTCACGTTGCCGCCGGTCACCGGAATTCCCAGTGCCACGCAACCGTCGGCGATGCCGCGAATCGCCTCGGTGAACTGCCACATCACCTCGGGGTCCTCGGGTGAGCCGAAGTTCAGGCAGTCGGTGATCGCCAACGGCACCGCGCCGGACGCAGCGACGTTGCGATAGGCCTCGCACAGTGCAAGCTGAGCTCCGAAATACGGATCCAGTCGGGTGTAGCGACCGTTGCCGTCGAGCGCGAGTGCGAGACCGAGGTTGGTCGAGTCGTCGACGCGGATCATGCCGGCGTCGTCGGGCATCGCCAGTGTCGTGTTGCCCATGACGTAACGGTCGTACTGGTTGGTGACCCACGACTTGTCGGCCAGGTTCGGCGACGCGACGAGCCGCAGCAAGGTCTCCAAAAGCTCAGAGCTTGACCGAGGCCGCGGCAGCAAGACCGGGTCGTCGGCGCGCAAAGCATCGAGATCGACAGGGCGCGAAAGAGGCCGGTCGTACACCGGCCCCTCGTGCGCAACAGTGCGCGGCGGAACCGAGACGACCAGCTCGTCGCGCCAATAAATGTCGAGCCGGTCGCCGCCGGTGACCTCGCCGATGACGGTCGCGGTGACGTCCCACTTGGCGCAGATCTCCATGAACGCGGGGATTTTCGACGGTTCGACGACTGCACACATGCGTTCCTGTGACTCGCTCATCAGGATCTCTTCGGGAGCAAGCGTCGGGTCACGCAGCGGCACCGTGTCGAGCACGATCCGCATGCCGCCGGTGCCCGCCGATGCCAGCTCGGAGGTCGCGCACGAAAGCCCCGCCGCGCCGAGATCTTGAATGCCGGCAACGAGATCGGCCGCGAAAATCTCTAGGCAACACTCGATCAGCACCTTCTCGGCGAACGGGTCACCGACCTGCACGCTCGGGCGCTTGCGCACGCCCTCGGCCTCGAACGTCGCACTCGCTAGTACCGAAGCTCCGCCGATGCCATCGCCACCAGTCCGCGCGCCAAACAGCACGACCTTGTTGCCAGGTCCGGGAGCGGTTGCAAGCTTGATGCCGTCAGTTCGCACGACGCCCACAGCCAATGCGTTCACCAGCGGGTTGCCCAAGTACGACGGGTCGAACACGATCTCGCCGCCGATGTTCGGCAGCCCAAGGCAGTTGCCGTAACCGCCGATGCCCGCAACGACACCTGGCAGCACGCGCAAAGT
>DATCDK010000003.1:0-10882 GCA_036510735.1 Acidothermaceae bacterium
GATGGTGAACTCGTCGCCGCCGAACCTGGCGACCAGATCGTGCGGGCGAACTGCCTGCTGCACGCGGTTGGCGACAACGCGCAGTACCTCGTCGCCGACCAGGTGCCCCATCGAATCGTTGAGCACCTTGAAGTGGTCGATGTCGAGAAACAAGACGGTGACATCGGCTCTGCGGCGCCTAGCGCGGCGCAGGGCGGCGCCGAGCTCGTCAATGAACAGTCGACGATTCGCCAGGCCCGTGAGCGGGTCTCGTAGGTTGGCCCGCCGCAGCTCTGCTTCGTCGCGATTTCGCATCAGGACGATCGTCGCCAACGCGATGGTACGGGCGACGTCACGGCGCTCGGCCTCATTCGGTCCACGATTCGCTTCGAAATACGTGGCAAAGGTGCCGAGAACCTTGCCGGCCTCGCCGTCGTCACCGGGTGCGATGACGGGCACTGACCAACACGCTCGCAGCCCGTGCTCGAGAGCCAACGCCCGCCACTCGGCCCAGTCGGGGTCGGTAGCGATGTCTTCGGTCACCACATCGTGTCGAGCGAACGCGGCCCTGCCACACGAGCCCGTATGTGGCCCGATCGCGGTGCCGTCGATCGGGTCACTGAACGACGCCGGAAGGCTGGGTGACGCGATGGTGAAAAGCCGACCACCGTCGGCCTCATCGAGCAGCAGGAAGGTGCAGTGCACTCCCGGCCGGTTGTCTTCGATCGCGCTTGCCAACGCCGTGAGCACGCTTTGCATCGAGTCGCCACGACTGATCCGCTCGAGAGCGTCGGTTTGGCGGGCGAGCGCGACGGCATCGCTCGTGTGTCCGCCCAGTGCTTCGCGCGAGCCGCTGGCCTGGTGAGCCGAACTCACGTCGGAATCCCTCCGCGATACGGACACTAGGCCAGAGCCCAGAATCCGGGCAAAGCCGTACTCCCTGCTCACCGTACGCGTCAGAACGGCCTGCGCACAGCCCAATCGCGCGCAGTTCGATCAAGCTCGACCGCGGCAGAGCTCGAGCAGCGTGAGCGCGAGCTGGCTGCCCCCCCGGCCGAGTCCTTCGACGTAGGTGTTCACGATCTTGAGTTCGCGTGAGTGCTCACGGCGCCGGCCGCCATGCGCCATCCGGACGGCCTGGATCTGCTTGGACAGCGCGATCCTGCGCTGCACAATGCCGACCAGTTCGGCGTCGACCTCGTCGATCTGCTCACGTAGCCGGATGATCTCGGCGAGCCCCGGGTCGGCTTCGAGCCCGGCCTCGGCTTCGAGCGCCGCGACCTCGGATTCGCCCGCATCGCTGATGCTGTTCATGCGCGTTGCCTTTCTGTCGTGCGCACCGGCTTGTGCTGGCAGCCCGTAGACGCGAAAACGCCCCGGGCTTCAGCCCGGGGCGTCGGTTTGTCTGTCGGATCAGACGGTGGCGACGGCTACCGGACTCCCGGAGCCATAAAAGTAATTCGCCGACCGCGTCATGTCAGTCAGTGTGCGACGACGGGTCGCTCGGCGTCCACTGTTGTCCGGATAGTGAGACGGCACGTCCGGAAATGTGCGGCCCGGAAGTGTCGGGGCCGGAGCTGCTGGGCCCTTTGCCGTGCCAGGACGCCCAGAGATCGGCGTAACTGCCGCCCTTCGCGATCAGCTCGTCGTGACTGCCGAGCTCGACGATGCGGCCGCCGACCATGACCGCGACCCGGTCGGCGTCATGGGCCGTGTGCAACCGGTGCGCGATGGCAATCACCGTGCGGCCCTCGACGACGGCGGCCAGGGATCGCTCGAGACGCCGGGCGGCTCGCGGGTCGAGCAACGACGTCGCTTCGTCGAGAACGAGCGTGTGCGGATCGGCGAGCACGAGTCGAGCAAGCGCGATCTGTTGTGCCTGCGCGGGGGTCAGGATGAGCCCGCCCGACCCCACCATGGTGTCGAGGCCCTCGGGCAGTGCCGTGACCCAGTCGAGTGCGTCGATCGACGAGAGCACAGACCGCAACTGGTCGTCGTCCGCCGAAGGCTTGGCAAGCCGCAGGTTGTCGGCGACCGAGCCCACGAAGACGTGGTGTTCCTGCGTCACCAAGGCGACCTCACGACGCAGCTGTTCGATCTCAAGATCGACGAGCGGCACGCCGCCGACCGTCACGCTGCCGTCGCCAGGGCCGTGGATGCCGGCCAGCAGTCGACCGAGCGTGCTCTTGCCGGCGCCGCTCGGACCGACCATCGCGATGCGCTCGCCCGGCCGCACGTCGAGGTCGATGCCGTGCAGCACGTCGCGACCCGCCCGGTAGGCGAAGTGCACACCGTCCGCGCGAAGTCGTTCGCCATTGGGCTGCTCACCGGTGGCGACCCGGTCGGCGGGCACCCGGCCGACGCCGACGAGTCGCGCGAGTGACGACGCGCCTACCTGCAGCTCGTCGAGCCAGCCGAGCAAGCGGTCGACCGGATCGACGAGCTGCTGGAAGTACAGCGTGACGGCGGTGACCTGCGCGAGGCTCGCGTGGCCGCTATTAGCGAGCAGCCCACCGACGAGGAGTGCCGCGACCACGGGTATGACGTACGCCGTTTCGGTGAATGGGTACCACAGCGTGCGAAGACGCAGTGTGTAGCGCTCTGCGACGTACGCACGCCGAACGTCGTCGTCGCCGCGGCGGATCCGCCGGTCGCGCAATCCGAGCGCATCGATCGTGCGGCCACCTTCGAGTGTCTCGGTGATGCCGGCGAACATGTGCGAGTAGACGCGGCGCTCTCGCAGATAGCCCTGTGGCGCGCGCTTGAGGTACCAGCGGGTCGCGACGAACAGCAGCGGGAACACGATCAGGCAGGGCAACGCGACCAGCGGTGCGGTGATGAACGCAGCGATCAATGTGAGCACCGCGGTCGCGATGGCGATCATCACCTCGGGAACCGCGAACCGCACGCTGCGCGACATCGCGTCGATGTCGCTCGTCATCCGCGTCAGAAGGTCGCCCGTTCCGGCGCGCTCGACGGTCGAGAGCGGCAGCGAGATGACCTTGCGGAGGAATTCCTCTCGCAGTTCAGCGAAAACCTTCTCCGCAATGACGGACGACGCATAGCGGGCCAGGCGTACGAAGATTGCCTGCGCCACAACGAATCCGGCAAGGATCATCGCGATCCGGTCGACGTGAGCCCGCGTCGTCCCCTTCTGCACGGCACCGACGATGTCGCCGAGAAGGCGTGGCCCAGCCAAGCCCGCGACGCCCGCGAGCGCGTACAGCACGAGCACGCCACTCGCCGTCCGGCCCTGCTTGCGAATCAGCGTGGACGCGTATGCCTTCACCTCGGCAATGTCGGCGACGGGGAGCAGTGCGGAATTCGGTGTGCTCATGCGGATTCCTCGTCACGGGTGACGACGGAGCGATAGCGCGCATCGTCAGAGACCAGCTCGCGGTGCCGGCCATCGGCGACGATCCGGTCGTCGTCGAGCAACACCGCGCGGTCGGCGCGGTCGAGCATCAACGGGCTCGTCGACATGACGATCGTCGTCTTGCCGGCGCGATAGGCGCGCAGGGTGTCGGCGATGCGCGCTTCGGTATACGCATCGACGGCACTTGTGGGTTCGTCGAGTATCAGCACCGGCGCATTGGCAAGGAGTGCACGCGCGAGCGCAATTCGTTGCCGCTGCCCGCCCGAGAGGCCAAGCGCGCGCTCGTCGAGTACGCCGTCGAGGCCGCCCAGTATCGACTCGACGGCGTCATGTGCGACGGCGGCGTCGATCGCGTCGTCGACGTCGGTTGTACTGGCTCGGCGGTGCGGGTCGAGCTGATCACGCAGCGAGCCCGCGAACAGACGTGGGTCCTTGTCACTGACCAGAATGGCCGCACGGACGTCGTCCAGCGCCATCGCGGTGAGTGGCACGTTGCCAAACAAGACCTGCTGCTCGCCGTCCGGATCGACGTATCGACCGAGGCGGTCGGCCAGCGCGCTCGCCTGCGACGGTTCGGCAGCCGCAACGACGACGAACTCGCCGGATTGAACGGTGAGTCCTGACGTCGTGTCGGCGAGGTCGCCGTCACGCGGCACGGCGACAGGGTGCGGCGGCTGCGCCAGCACCGGCTGCAGGGAGAGCACCCGAAGTATCCGCTTGGCGGCGACGAGGCCGCGGGTCCACTTGTCGGCGACTTCGGTGGCGATGCGCATCGGCGCAAGCAGGAACGCGGCGTATCCGTAGAACGACACGAGCTGGCCGACGGTGAGTTTGTGCTGGATCGCGAGACGGGCGCCGAGCCAGGTGACGAGGACGACGAAAACCCCCGGCAGCAGCACTTCAGCAGCGTCCAGAATCGATCCCACGGCCGCCACCGAGACGCCCTTGCGCCGGACGTCCTGCGATCGGGCCTGATAGCGAGTGAAGAATTCGCGCTCGCCGCCCACGCCGCGCAGCACGCGCAAGCCGGCCACGGTGTCGGCGCCGAAGTTCGTCAACTGGCCGACCGATGCACGCAACTCCGTTTGGCGGTGGTGCAAGGGTCGCAAGATCGGTCCGATGAGCAGCATCAGAACCGGGACGCCGATCAGCACCACAAGTCCGAGCTCGACCGAGGTGCTCAACATGATGATGGCGACGGCGACGAACGACACGATCGAGCCGGCGAGCCGGGCGGTGATGTCGAGGCAGTTGCCGATGTAGCCGGCGTCCGTTGTCGCGCTGCTGACGATGTCGCCGAGTTGGACCCGCTGCGTCAACGAGGCACCGAGCCGCGCGGCTTGCCGGGTGAGTAGTTGCTCGACCCGGAACGTTCCGGTCAGCCAGTTCGCGACTGCGAATCGGTGCCGGCTGACGCCCGATGCGGCCTGCACGATGCCTAGGCCCAGCAAGACGGCTGACCAGGTCAGCAGCGCACTAGTGCTGTGGCCGGTGATGCCCTGGTCGATGCCGCGCCCGACCACAAACGGGACGGTTGCCTGGCCGCACATCCAGATGATGCCGAAGATCATGCCGCCGGTCAGCGTGGCCCGCTGGCCATTCACGACCCAGATCAGGAAGCGCAAAGGCGAGCGGACATCGGGAACGCCGGGATCAGTCAGCGGGAGGACGCGCACGTGGACTCACGTTAACTGCCCGCGCCCTTCGGGGCACGTCCGTTTCACATGGGCGCTGTCAGACAGACCTAAGCGGAGGCGAGGTCGGCGTTGCGGTTGACGCTGTCCTGGACGAGCAACTCGCCGCAGTAGCAGTGGAGCAGGACCTTCACGCCGAAGGGGGTGGACTCGATACCCACCACTGACTCGTAGCCGAGCAGGACGGTGGACCCATGGTTGTCGCAGTAAGGGGTGAACATGTATCCATCCTCCCTGACAAAACCGTGCAGGTCCATCTAGTATTCGCACATGACTATGTTCAGTAAAGACTTCACGATCGATCCGCGCCGCCTGCGGGTGCTGCGGGAGGTGGGCCTGCGGGGGACGGTGACCAGCGCTGCCACTGGCCTGCACCTCACGCCGTCCGCTGTGTCCCAGCAGATCGCCGCGCTGTCGCGGGATCTGGGCGTTCCGTTGCTGGAGAAGACCGGGCGCGGCGTCAAGCTCACGGGGCAGGCGCAGGTGATCTTGACCCACGCGACCGTCGTCCAGGCGCAGTTCGAGCGCGCCAGGGCCGACCTCGCCGCCTTCGCCGACGGCCGGACCGGACAGGTTTCGGTGGCCGGCTTCGCGACCGGCATCGCCGGGCTGATCGCGCCTGCGATGCGACAGCTGCGCACCACCCGGCCTGGCATCACCATGACGGTGGTCGAGATGGAGCCGCCCGATGTGTTCACTCGACTCGATCGCGGCGAGCTTGACGTCGTCGTGGCGGTCGATTTTCGCAAGGCGCCGCCGCGCAACGACCCGCACTACCACCGGGTCGAGCTGATGTCGGATGTGCTCGACGCCATGCTGCCGGCCGACCATCCGCTTGCGCATCAGAAGTCCATCGACCTCGTCGACCTCGCGAGCGACGTTTTCGTGACGGCCAGCCCCGGCACGTCGTGTTCTGAAGTGACGCTGGCAACCTGCGCGGCTGCCGGCTTCTCGCCCGATGTTCGCAACTACAGCACCGAGTGGGGAGCTGTTGCGGCACTGATTTCGGTCGGTGCTGGTGTCGGCCTGCTCCCTCGACTGGCGCAGCCGCTGACCTGTCCGGGCGTGGTCGTGCGTCCGTTGCGTGGGCCGAAGGCGGCTCGCAACATCTTCGCCGCCGTTCGGGCCGGCGCGCAGGAGGATCCGGTGCTGGCGGCGACGCTTGAGGCGTTGGTCGACGTTGCTGCCGTCGTCAGCAGCTCATCGACCGCCACCAGCCCGTCGTCCGCTGTATGACGGCGGCATCCGGTGCACCACGCGGCGCGGACTCACGCACCCTGGCTGCCTTGGGCCTGGGCGGTTTCGTCGTCCTCGGGCTGCCCGACGGCATGGTGGGAACCGCGTGGCCGACGATGCGGCACACCTTCCATCAGCCGCTCGGCAGTCTCGGCTTGCTCCTCGTGTTCGGCACGATCGGCAATCTCGTCACCTCGTTGTCGACAGGCCGCACGCTGCGCCGTTTCGGTGTCGGTCGGTTGCTCGTCGTTGCTGGTCTGATCGCGGCCACCGGCGCCTTGCTGATCGCGATCTCGCCGGTGTGGGCGATGGTTCTCATCGGTGCATTGCTGATGGGCATGGCGGCCGGCCTCCTCGACACCGGACTCAACACCGTCATCGCATTGTCGGGTCGGCTGCGGTTGCTGAACATGTTGCACGGCGCGTACGGCGTCGGCTCGGCGATCGGCCCACTTGTCGTGACGGCGGCGATCCTGATCACGTCGTGGCGACCGGCCTACTTCCTGTTAATTGCGTTGGAGTTGCTGCTCGCGTACGGCTGGTGGAAAACAAGTTCTCATTGGACGCCGGAGGTGGCGGACAGCGAGGTCGTTGCCGTTGTCGCGGCGCCTGACGACGCGCCGACGACGCACATCGGTCTGCTCGTTGGTCTTGGTGTCGGAGCCTTCTTCTTCTACACCGGCCTCGAGGTCACCGCCGGGCAATGGGCGGCGAGTTTCTTCCGCGGGCCACTCGGCTTGTCGGCGGGCGCGGCCGGACCTGCCGTGTTCGCCTACTGGGGATCTCTGACGGCCGCTCGATTCGGCATCGCGATTCCACGGCGGACGCCGAACCCGGTACTGCTCGTGCGGCTCGGGTGCATCGGCGGCCTTGTCGCGTCGGCGCTGATCTGGTGGGCTCCGTCGACAGCTGCCGTCATTCTCGGATTCGCGTTGCTGGGTGCGGTACTTGCGCCGGTCTTTCCTGCGCTGGTGACGTTGACGCCCGTTCGGATCGGCCACGCGAAGGCTCAACACGCGATTGGCTGGCAGATCGCGGGCGCCAACGTGGGTGCCGCAGGTATCTCCGCATTCGCCGGCATCATCTTGCAACACGAAGGCCTGCGAACGCTCGGTCCGTGCCTCGTCGTCATTGCGGTCGCATTGATCAGCTGCAACGCGGCGTTGGAGTTGTTCAGCCGGCGTTGATCCAGACTGCGACGTGAGTCGGTTGCACGCTGCGGTTGACGACGTCGACGAGATCGCGCTGAACCTGATCGAGATCGACCTTGTCCCGCAATCCTGCCGTGAACGCAGCGATCGTGGCGTCGGCGTCGTAGCGAGCTCGGTTGAAGCGGTGGTCGATCACTCGCTGCGCGCGCCTTCTCACCGGGTTGAAGAGTGCCGCCACCGTGAGCGTCGATGCGGCGACGCCGATCGGGGACGACAGCGGCAGTGCCCTCGTCGTGAGGGTGACAAGGCCGATGTAGACGCCGACGAGAACGCCGGTGACCGCGGCATAGGACAGGGTTCGGCTGATCAACCGGTCGATGTCGTAGAGCCGGTATTTCAAGATGCCCACGCCCATGCTCAGAGGCACGGCGAGGATGCCGAGCGACACGACGCTGCCCACCGTCTTGTTGATGGGAGACAGGGCGATCGCAAGGCCGATGATGCCGATCGCGCTGCCGCTCATCAGCCACTTCAGCTGCTCGCGTCGATCACCGGTCGAGCGTCGATAGGCCAGGAGTTGTGCGAAGACGAACGAGATCGCGAGCCCAGCGTAGAGGGGGAACAGGAGGCCCGACGGACCACCCGACGAGTTGCCACCCAAGCTCACCAACTCGCCCGACGAATCGACCTGGATGGTCTTGTCAGTGAAGGCAGCCACGTCCTTCGTGCCGATACCGATCACGAGCAGGGCGCACGCTGCCACGTACACGAAGAACGGCCAGCGCCAGCGCCTCGACGGCAACCGGCCATCGGGGTACAGCAGGATGGGCAGCGGCAACAGCACGAGTAACCCCACCCACAGTTGGGTGAAGGCGACGGCGAGACGTGAAAGCGGCAGCCCCGAATGGTCGACGCGATAAGCCCGTACCGCATACAGGCCTGAGTCGGTGCTGGTCAGGAACAGCATCGCCAGCGCGAGCATGATCCAACCGATGGGATTGCGCGGTTGGCGGATTGCTACGACGGCGCCCACGACGGCAAACGGGAGCATCAGCAGGTTGCCAGGGTTGAGGTTTTGATGAGCAAGCCGCTGTAGCGGAAAGCCGCCGATGAGCAGCGCGAACGTCACGGCCGTCATCGTCAGCGCCACGGTCTTCGTGGCCAGCGGATGCCCGCTGCCGACGTCCGCCCTCACTTGGGTGCCTCCCTGCCGCAACCGCTGTCGTCTCAGCCGCTGTCGTCAAAGACGACGGTAACCGGCGATCGTTCCGAGAACGCTACGAAATCGCACCCTCTAGAATCAACGGACGATCCCCGACGCCAGAGGTGGTTTGCGTGAGCGAGGCCACAGGCCCCACGGTGCTGGTGGTCGACTTCGGGGCACAATACGCGCAGCTGATCGCGCGCCGGGTGCGCGAGGCCGATGTCTACAGCGAGATCGTGCCGCACACGATGCCGGTCTCCGAGATCGTCGCCCGCAAGCCGGCCGCTGTGATCTTGTCGGGCGGCCCGTCGTCCGTCTACGCCGAAGGCGCGCCGTCGATCGACGCGTCGCTGTTCGACACCGGCATCCCGGTGTTCGGCATTTGCTACGGCTTCCAGGCCATGGCCCAGGCGCTCGGCGGTGTCGTCGAGCGCACCGGGCTGGCCGAGTTCGGCGGTACGAAAGTGACCGTCGTTCCTTCTTCTGAGGGCCTGCTGTTGCGGGACCTTCCCGCGCAACAGTCGGTGTGGATGTCGCACGGCGACTCGGTGACTGCTGCCCCTCTCGGTTTCACGGTGACGGCTGCGTCCGACGGCGCGCCGGTCGCTGCGTTCGAGGATCTGTCCCGGCGACTGGCTGGCGTCCAGTTCCACCCGGAGGTCCGCCACACCGAGCACGGGCAGACAGTGCTGCGTCGTTTCCTGCGCGAGGTTGCAGGCATCGAACCAAGTTGGACGACGGCGGGCATCGTCGCGGATCAAGTCGAGCGGATCCGTTTGCAGGTCGGGTCAGGGCGGGTGATCTGCGGACTGTCGGGCGGCGTCGACTCGGCCGTTGCGGCGGCTTTGGTGCAACGCGCGGTGGGGGATCAGCTCACGTGCGTGTTCGTCGATCACGGGCTGCTGCGCAAGGGCGAAGCCGAGCAGGTCGAGCGAGATTTCGTTGCTTCGACGGGTGTTCGTCTTCATGTTGTCGAGGCCTCTGATGTGTTTCTCGCCGCACTTGCCGGCGTGAGTGATCCCGAGACGAAGCGGAAGATTATTGGTCGCGAGTTCATTCGCGCGTTCGAGTCTGCGGCGCGTGAGATCAGCGCGTCGGCGCCGGTTGATTTTCTGGTTCAGGGCACGCTCTATCCGGACGTCGTCGAGTCCGGTGGCGGGAGCGGTACCGCAAACATCAAGTCGCACCACAACGTTGGTGGCTTGCCCGACGACTTGCAGTTCGCTCTCGTCGAGCCGTTGCGGACGTTGTTCAAGGACGAGGTACGCGCGGTCGGCGCCGAACTTGGCTTACCGGACTCCTTGGTATGGCGGCAGCCTTTTCCCGGCCCCGGTCTTGCGGTGCGCATCATCGGAGAAATCACCGCGGAGCGGTTGGCGGTGTTGCGCGAAGCCGATGCGATCGCACGCGAGGAGCTCACCGCGGCCGGACTTGATCGCGACATCTGGCAATGCCCGGTCGTTCTGCTGGCCGATGTCCGGTCTGTTGGCGTGCAGGGCGACGGTCGCACGTATGGTCACCCGATCGTGTTGAGGCCGGTGTCGTCGGAAGATGCGATGACGGCCGACTGGTCGCGCGTTGCGTTCGATGTGCTCGCGCGGATCTCGACGCGGATCACCAACGAGGTGCGCGAAGTCAACCGGGTCGTTCTCGACATCACCAGCAAGCCCCCCGGCACCATCGAGTGGGAATAACCACGCTTAGCGTGCACATTCCAGCTCAAACTCAGTAGATCAGCGGTCGACGCTGAGGCCGAAAAGGAGGCCAACAGTGTCGACGAGAGATGTCATCGAACCGATCGAAAACCCCGACGAGCCGACGATCCGGGACGCAGTTCTGGAGTACCTGCGGGTGGCCGGGCTGAACCACACGACCAACACGGTCAACAACATCAGGAGCCAGATCGTCCGGTTCGGACTGTATCTAGACCCATTCGACCCGACCGGCGGCGTCACAAGCCAGGACGTCGAGAACTACTTCATCGACGAGGTGCAGGTCCGCAACCAATCGGCCGGGGCGTACAACAAGGTCATCGGGTTGCTGAGGGGATTCTTCACGTTTTGCGCCAGTCGCGGCTGGGTGAAGACCGATCTACTGGCGAAACATCCGAAAGCGCAAACCGCAGGGCAAGCGCCCCCGGCTCATCTTGAGCGCAGACGAGCTGGTTGCGCTGCTCGGCTATGCCGAGAACCCGCGTGACCGGTGCATGTTGGCCGTGGCCATGAACTCGGCGTTCCGGGCC
>DATCDK010000004.1:0-3168 GCA_036510735.1 Acidothermaceae bacterium
TGGTGCTTTCCATCAATAAGTGCGAGGACGACGACTGCTTGCGTTGTGCCTTTCAGCTTGAGGTCGCGTCGTAGCTGTTCGACGTCGACCGCCGAGCCGCGCTTCATGATGGTGACCCCTCCGACGTCACGTTCGCGCAGCGCAGAGCGCAGGCGCTTCAACGAAAACGGCATGACGTCGCGCACCTCAAATGCGTGTGCGAACGGCGTCTTAACCAGGCGATCGCTCGTCAGGTACGCCGTGGTTGCGTCGAGGAGGACGCCGTCGATCGAACGTGCGAGGTCACCGATCAGATGTGCCCGGACGACGGCGTCGTCGGGCTCGTAGAGGTAGCGGCGCATGGGTCCCGTCGGCGCCGGCTCATCGGCGTCCGACTTGGTTTGCATCGTTGCGCTCGACGGCAGCAGTGTCGCGCGTCGCCTTGTTTCACCGTCCGTGAGGCTGCCTGCCCAGAGCACCGCTTCCTTGAGACCACCCCCGACCGAGACCCACTCGATCTCGATCCCTTTGGGAACCAAGTCGTGCGGAATGCCAGGGGCGACTTTCGCCGCGGCGGCTGGCATCTTGGCGAGCAGGGCCGTGACGAACGACCAGGGCGGTGAGTAGGCATTGACGTCGAAGGTTCGCCGCCCGCTCGACCGCCGCGCGGGGTCGATGAAGGCGGCGTCGTACTCGCTGAGATCTAGTGCCTCGACGTCGGCGTTCTCGACCCTAGCGTCGCTGTTCAGTCTCGCCGCGAGGACCGTGACCAGGTCGTGGTCGAAGCCGGTGACGTTGCACCCGGCGGCTTTGAGCGCGCGCAGGTCGGCGCCGATCCCGCAGCACAAGTCGGCCACGTTCGCTGGGCGTCCGACAGTGGCGTTCAGGGCTTGGAACCTTGTCGCGCGATGTTGGGCGGCGACGGCGCTCGTCGCCTGCTCGAGTCCATTGGCGGTGAACCACATCTCGTCGGCAGCGGCACCGAACTTCACCCGGCCGCGGCGGCGAAGGGTGGCTTGTTCGACGGCGGCCGAGGCGATGGTAGTTGGCAACGCGGGGAAGTGGCGGCGGACGTCTTCACCAACCGCGAGGTCGCTTAGGCCGGCGTCGAGGCCCGCCATCGCGTGGGCGATTGCTTGCCGCCCAGGCTTGGTCGCAAGCGCCGCGAACGTGTCGGCGTCCATCGCTTTTCAGGCTCTCCTTGTCGAAGCTGTGAGGAATAGAGGATCGCGGCCGCAAGGGGCTGGTGGGAGCGGAGCGGCGTCATTTGGCTGTGCGCAGCGTGCCTGGCACTCGGGTTGACGGAGTGCTAAGCCCGGCATAGTCTTCGAGTGGACGTGCTGGCACTCTCGTACCCCGTTTGCTAACACGTTGCTTGCTCGGTCTGACCCCCGCGACGGCAGGCCGCTGTGAACACCAAGTGCTAACGACCAACCATCATCACAACAACACTGAGGAGGGGGAGTCACGCTGTGACGACCGCCACCAAGTCCAAGGTAGCCATCCGGCCACTCGAGGACCGCATCGTCGTGCAGGCCGTTGAGGCCGAGACCACCACCGCTTCCGGCCTGGTCATCCCTGACACCGCCAAGGAGAAGCCCCAGGAGGGCATCGTCCTCGCCATCGGCCCAGGCAGGTTCGAAGACGGTCAGCGGGTGCCCCTCGACGTCAAAGAGGGCGACCGCGTTCTCTACAGCAAGTACGGCGGCACCGAGGTCAAGTACAGCGGCGAGGAGTACCTCGTACTCTCCGCTCGCGACGTCCTCGCCGTCATCGAGAAGTAGCTCGCTCGCGGCGTAAGTCGCGCCAGCCCTGCACGGACTTGCACCGCCGCCCCGAAGCCGTAAGGCCTCGGGGCGGCGTCCGTCGGGCCCGGCTAGAACTGCCAAGAAGTGCCTCGAACTGCCTGAACTGAACTGAACTTTGAGAGGACCCCGAACGCAATGCCGAAGATCCTGCAGTACGACGAGAGCGCCCGCCGATCGCTTGAGCGCGGTGTTGACGCGCTCGCGAACGCGGTGAAGGTGACGCTTGGGCCGAAGGGCCGCAACGTCGTCATCGCCAAGAGCTACGGCGTCCCGACCATCACCAACGACGGCGTGACGATCGCCCGCGAGATCGAGCTCCAGGACCGCCACGAGAACCTCGGCGCGCAGCTGGCCAAGGAAGTCGCGACCAAGACCAACGACGTCGCAGGCGATGGCACCACGACCGCCACCGTGCTCGCGCAGGCAATGGTTCACGAAGGCTTGCGCAACGTCGCGGCCGGCGCCGACCCGCTCGCACTGAAGCGTGGCATCGAAGCCGCCGTCACCGCAGTGACCGCGCGCCTCGTCGACACCGCCCGCGAAGTCTCGGGCAAGGGTGAGATCGCCCACGTCGCCGCGATTTCGGCCCAAGACCCCGAGGTCGGCGGCCTCATTGCCGAAGCGTTCGACAAGGTCGGCAAGGACGGCGTCATCACCGTCGAAGAGTCGAACACGATGGGCCTTGAGCTCGAGCTCACCGAGGGCCTGCAGTTCGACAAGGGCTACATCTCGCCGTACTTCGTCAGCGACACCGAGCGCATGGAAGCCGTGCTCGAAAACCCGCTGATCCTGCTCAACCAAGGCAAGCTCTCGTCGGTCTCCGACCTGCTGCCGCTGCTCGAAAAGGTCATCGCGGCTGGCAAGACGTTGCTCGTCATTGCCGAGGACGTCGACGGTGAGGCGCTGTCGACCCTGGTCGTCAACAAGATCCGGGGTACGTTCCAGTCGGTCGCAGTGAAGGCACCGGCATTCGGTGACCGCCGCAAGGCGATGCTTGAAGACATCGCGATCCTCACGGGTGCGCAGGTCGTTGCGCCCGAGGTCGGTCTCAAGCTGGACGACGTGGGGTTGGAAGTTCTCGGCAGTGCACGTCGCGTGACCATCACCAAGGACGACACCACGATCGTCGATGGCGCCGGCTCGACAGAGGCGGTCGCCGATCGGGTCCGCCAGTTGCGGGCAGAGATCGAGCGCACCGACTCCGAGTGGGATCGCGACAAGCTGCAGGAGCGGCTGGCGAAGTTGGCCGGCGGCGTCGCGGTGATCCGGGTGGGTGCGGCGACCGAAGTCGAGCTCAAGGAGAAGAAGCACCGGCTCGAAGATGCGATCTCGGCGACCCGCGCGGCTGTCGAAGAGGGCATCGTCGCTGGTGGCGGCTCTG
>DATCDK010000005.1:0-10049 GCA_036510735.1 Acidothermaceae bacterium
GGTGTGGCAGGTGATGGGTTCGAACCATCGTAGGCTGAGCCGGCGGTTTTACAGACCGCTCCCTTTGGCCACTCGGGCAACCTGCCGTGACGTTGTTTGCTATACCGTCCGGCAGGACGGCGGATCACAGGATAGCCCAGGAGGTAGTGATGGCCGACTCGTCCTTCGACATCGTGAGCAAGGTGGACAGGCAAGAGGTCGACAACGCCCTCAACCAGTCCGTCAAGGAGATCGGGCAGCGCTACGACTTCAAAGACGTCGGCGCCTCGATCGCGTGGTCTGGTGAGAATGGCATCGAGATCAAGGCGAACAGCGAGGAGCGCGCGAAGGCGGTCCTCGACGTCTTTCAGGAGAAGCTGATCAAGCGCGGCATCTCGCTGAAGTCGCTCGAAGCCGGTGAACCCAAGGCGTCAGGCAAGGAGTTCCGGCTCGCCGGGACCATCAAAGAGGGCATCGCCCAAGAGGATGCGAAGAAGATCTCGAAGATCATTCGCGAAGAGGGGCCCAAGGGTGTGCAGGCCCAGATCCAGGGCGACCAGCTGCGGGTGACCAGCAAGAAGCGCGACGACCTCCAGGAAGTCATTGCGCTCCTCAAAGGCAAGGAACTCACCGTCGCGCTGCAATTCACGAACTACCGCTGACTCATGCGGCTGACCTCAGCACTGCGGAGCAGCATGTCGGCACTTCGCACCGGCAGCGCCCCGCTGCGGGGCGTCACATCGCCGCTCCGCGTCGCTGCCAAGCTCGGCCTCGAGCAGGTGCTCTGGACCCGTGCCGCACTGACGGTTCGGCGCAACTCGCGGGTGCTGTCGACGCCGGCCGTCCCCTCGGCGCTACCCAAGGTCGCGCCGACCGCGGTCATGCAGGACGACGCCGATTGGCGCGACGCCGTCGACGAAGCACGCAAACGCGGGCTGCCCCTGCATCGCGACCTGCCGAAGAACTGGGACACCGTCGGCGCGGCCTCGACAGTGCTCTCCCGGGTAGGGCCAACGGGTCGAGTGCTGGACGCCGGAGCAGCTCGGTACTCCACGTTGCTGATCTGGCTCTATCTCTACGGACTACGCGATCTGGTCGGCATCAACCTGGAGTTTCGGCGTCCCGTTCATCACGGCCATGAAGGCTGTGTGGCGTTCGAACCCGGCGATGCGACGGCGACCAGATTCGACGCCGGGTCCTTTGACGCCGTGACCTGCCTGTCCGTCATCGAGCACGGCGTGCCGATCCCCGAATTCCTCGCCGAGGCCGCCCGGCTGTTGCGGCCGGGCGGGGTGCTGGTGATTTCGACCGACTACGACGCTGCCCCACCTGACACGACCGGCCACACCGCGTATGGCGCGCCCGTGCACATCTTCTCCCCGGCAGAGATCGAGGAGCTGATCAAGCACGCGGACAAGGCGGGGTTCGACCTCGACGGCTCGTTCTCCCCGGACCACCCCGAGCGACCGGTGCACTGGAAGCGCATCGGCCTGCGCTTCACATTCGTCCGCATCACGTTCACCCGCCGCGCACCGTGATCGTCGGGCTGCTCCTAGCCCTGGGCGCCGCACTGACGACAGGTGTCGCGTCCGTGCTCCAAGGACTCGCGGCACGCCGGGCTGCCGAAGAGCCGGCTGATTCATTGGCCGACGGCTCGATCCGAAGGCTCGTCGTCTCCCCTCTCTACCTCGCGGGGGTCGCACTCGATGCCGTCGGCTTCGGCTGCACCGTGGTGGCGCTGCACTGGCTGCCGTTGTTCCTTGTGCAGTGCGCGGCCGCGTCGAGTGTGGGCGTCACAGCTTTGGTCGGACGACGGGTGCTTGGCACCGTGCTGCTGCGACCCAGCCTCGTTGCGTTGGGCGGGCTAGGCCTTGGACTCGTACTGCTCGCCTCTGGGGCAATCGCGGAGGAAGCGACGGCCGTTTCGCGATCGGCGCAGTGGTGGTTGGTCATCGCTTCCGCACCGGTGGTCGTGGCCGGCGCGATCGTGTTGCGATGGGCAGCCGTCCGTTCGAGCGCTCGCGCGGGCGGCATCCTGGCCGCGATTTCCGGCGTCAGTTTCGCAGGCACCGGGGTTGCATCGCGGATTCTCTCGGATGCACATTCGGTGCGGTCGGTCCTCACCGCGCCGGCCGCTTACGCGCTCGCGATCTTCGGAGTCGCCGGCATGGCATTCTTCGCAGCCTCTCTCCAGCGCTCGCCCGTCACCATCGCCACGGCCGCCTTGTTCGGCGTCGAAACGCTCGCTGCGTCGGCCGTCGGGTTGCTCGTGCTCGGCGACTCGACGAGGGATGGCTTCGTCGTCCCCTCGGCTCTTGGATTTGTCGTCACGCTCGCCAGCGCGCTGTTCCTGGCCCTCAACGATGATCAGGACCCAGCCGCTGTCGGCCAGATCGCCCCGCGCGCCGCGGTACCTGACCATTAGCGCAGCGGCGAAGCGACGTACCATGTAACCCGCGCGTCGAAAGCGTTCCCACTGTATTTCTGCAGTGTTCCACGGTGAATCGACGCTCTCGAGGAGGTTCGACACCCGGTGTCACCCGCACGATCAGCGTCCGCTTCGGCATCTGCGCCAGCCTCTCGCAAGCAGGTTCAGCAAGTCGACCGGGTGATCATCCGCCTCGCCGGTGACTCCGGCGACGGTATGCAGCTCACCGGTGATCGATTCACCTCAGAGACCGCAGCGTTTGGCAACGACTTGTCGACGCTGCCCAACTTCCCTGCGGAGATCCGGGCACCGGCCGGCACCTTGCCCGGTGTGTCGTCCTTCCAACTGCACTTCGCCGATCACGACATCATGACGCCGGGCGACGCACCGAACGTGCTGGTCGCGATGAACCCGGCCGCGTTGAAGGCAAACATCGCCGACGTGCCACTGGGCGCCGACATTATCGCGAACGCCGATGAGTTCACGCTTCGTGCGTGCCAGCGCATTGGCTACGCAGGCAACCCACTCGAGGACGGCACGCTGCGCGAGTACCGCGTTTCCGCGGTGCCGCTGACGTCGATGACCGTCGAGGCACTCAAGGACATCGACGTCTCGAAGAAGGAAGCCGAACGCGCGAAGAACATGTTCGCACTCGGCCTGCTGTCGTGGATGTACAACCGGCCGACCGAATCGACGCTGGAGTTTCTCGAGCGCAAGTTCGCGAAGACGCCTGCGGTCGCGAAGGCGAACGTCACAGCGTTCCGGGCCGGCTACAACTTCGGCGAGACGACGGAGACGTTCTCGGTTTCGTACGAGGTCAAACCCGCACCGATGAAGGCGGGCACCTACCGCAACATCTCCGGCAACCTCGCGCTGTCCTACGGCCTCGTCGCGGCATCGAAGGCGACTGGTCTATCGCTGTTCCTTGGCTCCTACCCCATCACCCCGGCGTCCGACATTTTGCATGAACTTTCGAAGCACAAGGCGTTTGGCGTGCGGACGTTCCAAGCTGAGGACGAGATCGCCGGCGTGACCGCGGCACTTGGTGCAGCGTTCGGCGGCAGTCTCGGTGTGACCACGACATCTGGTCCTGGGGTGGCGCTGAAGAGTGAGGCGATTGGGCTCGGGGTGATGCTCGAGCTGCCGCTGATCATCGTCGATGTGCAACGCGGCGGTCCGTCGACTGGGTTGCCGACCAAGACAGAACAGGCCGACCTGCTGCAGGCAATGTTCGGTCGCAACGGCGAAGCCCCGGTGCCAATCGTCGCGCCGAGCACGCCGTCGGACTGCTACGCGACCGCGCTTGAGGCGGCACGCATTGCGACCAAGTACCGGACGCCGGTGTTCTTGCTCTCCGACGGTTACCTGGCGAATGGTTCCGAGCCGTGGCTATTGCCGGACGTCGAGTTGTTGCCCGACCTGCGGGTGACTTTCGCGACAGAGCCGAACCACGTCGACGCGAAGGGTGAGCCGGAGTTCTGGCCGTACTTGCGTGATGAGGAGACGCTCGCGCGGGCATGGGCAATTCCTGGCACACCCGGGCTTGAGCATCGCGTGGGCGGTCTCGAAAAGGCCGACGGCTCAGGCGATATCTCCTACGATCCCGCGAACCACGATCTGATGGTGCGGCTGCGCCAGGCCAAAGTCGATGGCATCGCGCGCGACATCGCACCGCTCACGGTCGACGATCCCTCAGGTGAGGCCGACGTCTTGGTCCTTGGCTGGGGCTCGACGTACGGCCCGATCGGAGCGGCCTGCCGGCAAGTCCGTGCGCGTGGGCTAAAGATCGCGCAGGCTCACCTGCGGCACCTGAATCCGTTCCCGGCCAACACCGGCGAGGTGCTTCGAGCCTATGACCGGGTCCTGATCCCCGAGATGAACCTCGGTCAGCTTGCGCTGCTGATCCGGGCGAAGTTCCTGATCGATGCGGTCTCGTATGACAAGGTCAATGGCATGCCCTTCAAGGCCGTTGAGCTCGCCGACGTCATTGCCGCAACTATTGGCGAGGCCGCGACCACGAGCGTGGTGGGCAAATGACCACTGACCAGGCGTTCGGGCACCGGCACAGTTTCGATCTCGTGCCGGTAGCAGACGGTCCGCAGACCGCCAAGGAATACAAGTCGGATCAAGAAGTCCGCTGGTGTCCCGGCTGCGGTGACTACGCAATTTTGGCTGCGGTGCAAGCGTTCTTGCCCGAACTGGGCTTGCGGCGAGAGAACGTCGTGTTCGTGTCCGGCATCGGTTGCTCGTCGCGGTTCCCTTACTACCTCGAGACCTACGGCATGCACTCGATCCACGGCCGGGCGCCGGCGATCGCTACCGGACTTGCGGTCTCACGGCCCGATCTTGCGGTGTTTGTGGTGACCGGCGACGGCGATGCGTTGTCGATCGGCGGCAATCACCTGATCCACGCGTTGCGACGCAACATCAACCTGACGATCCTGCTGTTCAACAACCGGATCTATGGCCTGACCAAGGGCCAGTACTCACCGACCTCTGAGGTCGGAAAGATCACCAAGTCGACGCCGATGGGCTCGCTCGACTTCCCGTTCAATCCGGTGTCATTGGCGTTGGGAGCCGAGGCAACGTTCGTCGCTCGCACCATCGATTCCGATCGCAAGCACCTGACGGCTGTGCTGCGCGCGGCGACCGAGCACCGCGGAACATCGCTCGTCGAGATCTACCAGAACTGCAACATCTTCAACGACGACGCGTTCGAAGTTCTCAAAGCGCCCGAGACTCGAGACGACTTCTTGATCCGACTCGAGCACGGCAAACCGATCACGTTCGGCACTGAAGCCGATTTGCGCGGCCTGCACCGATCGGCGTCCGGTTCGCTCGAAGTCTGCGACGGCAACGAACCCGACGTCCTCGTGCATGATGCGCACGACGACGACCCGTCGCTTGCATTCGCGTTGTCGCGGGTCACCAGACCCAATCTGTCGATGACACCGATCGGCGTATTCCGCGATGTGCAACGGCCCGTCTACGACGACCTCATGACAGCGCAACTCGACCAGGCAGTCGCGAAGAACGGCGCCGGCGATCTCGCCGCGTTGCTGGCCGGCGGCGACACGTGGACTGTTACTCAGCCGCAGGCTGATGAAGCTGCGCTGCCTCAGCCGCAGGCTGATGAAGCTGCGCTGCCGCAGCCGCAGGCTGATGAAACAAGCGCCGCGCCGCCTGCCGCGAACTGACACGAGGCAACGGGGCAGTCCATGACCGACGACGAGTCCCGTGCTGCTGGTCAGTACGGAGGTCCGTACGGTGGGCCGGCGAATCCGTGGGCGGCCCCAGGATCTCCTGGCGGCGGTCCGTTCGCCAGTCCTGAGTATCCGCCGGCGCCCCGGAGGTCGCGAACGCTGATCTGGGTCTCAGTGGTCGTGGTCATTGTGGTGCTGGCGGCCTCGAGCGTGGGTGCGTTGGTCCTTGATACCCACCATCACTCGGGTCCGTCGGCCGCGGCAGTCGCGCCAGCAGCGAGTTCAGCACCAGCATCGGCCGGGTCATCGGTGCCGCAGTCCTCGCCGTCCACGCAATCACCATCACCATCGTCACCATCGCCGTCGTCCTCGCCATCGTTCTCGCCCTCCGCGGCGCCGTCGACAGGGCAACCAACGGCACCGGCGGGCGGCGCTGCACCGGGCAGCGCATCGGGGCCACTGGATCAGTACCTGCTTGCCCCTGCTGAGGTCGGCGCAAGTTCGATGATGTTCCTCATCGATGGTGGCCGTAATACCACGAACCAGGCGACTCTGGATTGGTGCAACTTCACCTACACCAGCGAAGCGCTGCGAATGACGCGAGTGCAAGTGGAGTACACCGGCAATGCCGCGCTGCCTGCGGGCAACGAGTTCGTGCATTACCAAAAGGGTGGCACGGCCCGTGCTTGGGCCGAGCTTCAAAAAGCCGTCACGACGTGCCCGCCATCATCAACGACCGATGGTTACGTCAACGATCAGGTCCAGCGCGCCGGCGCAGACAGCGAGCTCGTAGCGCGGCAGATCATCTTGAGCTACCACGTCACCGACCCGACGGGCCAGCTAAATTTGCCGTGGCAGGCGGTCGTGTACCAGTTCGACGGCGATTACTTCTCTGGCATCTACGTGTACGGCCTGAGTCGATCGCTCGCCTTGACCGAGGCGGAACAGCTGGCTGCCAAGTCGGCTACCCATTTGGCGCAGGCTAGCCGCGGCAAGCCGGGCACCGGTGGCGGGCCGATCCAGTCCGTTGCGTCCGCACCTCCGGATACCGGAGTACAGGACTAACCCGAATCTCGGTGGGCCTGCGGCAGGCGCTCCAGCTACGGTTGGCCCTATGCAAGATACGCGACGAGGGTTTGTGTTCGGACTCGTCGCATACACCATCTGGGGCCTGTTCCCGTTGTACTGGCCACTGCTGGATCCGACGCCGGCGATACAGATTCTCGCCCATCGCATGCTGTGGTCATTGGTATTCATCGGCGCGCTGCTGGCCGCTCGCCGTCGATGGGCATTTGTTGGCGAGCTTCGACATGACCTCAAGCGCGTCGCTTTACTGGTGCTCGCGGGTGTGCTGATCAGCGTCAACTGGGGTGTCTACATCTGGGCAGTCAATGCCGGCCACGTCATCGAGTCGTCGCTGGGTTACTTCATCACGCCACTGGTCAACATTGGGCTGGGCGTTCTCGTCTTGAAGGAGCAGCTGCAAAGAACGCAATGGATTGCCGTCGTCGTCGGTGTCGCGGCGGTGCTCGTCATCGCCGTCGGGTACGGGCAGGTGCCGTGGATCGGGCTCACGCTCGCCGCGAGCTTCGGAGGCTATGGCCTAGTCAAGAAGATCGCCCGCACACCCGCGCTCGAGAGCCTCGCCGTCGAGACCTCGGTCATGGCATTGCCCGCCATTGCATATCTCCTTTTCGCGAACGCACAGGGCTACGGATCGTTCGGACACGTCTCGGCGGGCATGGACGTGCTGCTCATATCGTCGGGCGTCGTGACGGGCGTCCCGCTGCTGTTCTTCGCGGCCGCTGCACGTCGGGTGCCCCTGAGCGTCATGGGCATGCTGCAGTACATCACTCCCGTGCTGCAGTTCCTGATCGGAATCTTCGTGCGACATGAAGCGCTCTCGGGCTCGGAGTTGGCCGGCTTCGCCCTCGTGTGGGTTGCGCTAGCGATCCTCGGGATCGGGGAGCTGCGGCAGTTGAGTCGCGCACCACGCGCCGCGGTATTAGCTGCCCCGTAAATCAACCGAGGGACAACCCTTGGCGGGGCTGTCCCTCGGTTGCGGTGTGTCTAGATCTTGACCGCTACCCCTTGACCGATCCTGCAAGCAGGCCGCGTACGAAGTAGCGCTGCAGCGAGAAGAACACGATCAGCGGAATGATCAACGCGATGAACGCGCCAGCTGTCAGCAGTTGCCAGTTCGCGCCGTACTGCCCGACCAGTTGTTCCAACCGACCAGTCAGCGGCAGTACGTTCGGTCTGCCGCCCGCGAAGGTGAGTGCAACCAGCAGGTCGTTCCACACCCACAAGAACTGGAAAATCGCGAAGGCCGCGATCGCCGGCGTCGAGAGTGGCAACACGATCTGGCGGAAAATGCGGAAGTGGTTCGCCCCGTCGACGCGGGCTGCTTCCATCATGTCTTCGGGCAGTTGACTGATGAAGTTGTGCAGCAGGAAGACCGCGAGCGGCAACCCGAACATGGTGTGCGAAACCCAGACCGGGTAGTACTTCCCGCCGAGATGCAGCGCCGGGAAGATCGGCACACTCCCAATGTGTACGCCCAGGTTGTAGAAGCGCAGCAGCGGGATGAGCGACATCTGCAGCGGCACGACCTGCAAGGCAAAGATGATGAAGAAGACGGTGTCGCTGCCCTTGAACTTCACCCAGGCGAGACCGTACGCCGCCATGGTTGCGATCGCGAGCGTAATAAGCGTCGCCGGAATGGTGATGGCGATCGAGTTCATCACGTACGGGAAAATCGCGGTTGTCGCGCCCTTCCCGAACAACACAGTGTTGTAGTTGGACAGCGTGAAGTGGGGGTGTTCGACGACGGTCCACCAGCCCGAATTGGCGACGTACTTGCCCGGCCGCAGCGACGTCACGAGCAGACCAACCGTAGGCACGGTCCACACCACGGTAAACGCGATGATAAAGATGGACGCCCACTTGCTGCTGAACGCCGTCCGGATGTCTTTCGCAGCCGCAGCACCGGTGCTCGGAAGGCGCTTTGCTTCGACGGTTTCGGCGCTCATCGGTTGGCTCGCTCTCTCTTCAGCTGCAGCACGTTGTATCCCACCAGTGGCAGCACGCCCACGAATAGAATCAGCGCCAGCGCGGCACCGAGACCCGTATTGGCTTGGACGAACGCCTTGTTGTACATGTCATTGGCGAGGACGTTCGTGCCAAAGTTGCCGCCGGTTGTCGTCTGCACGATGTCGAAGATCTTCAGCGTGGCGATCATGATCGTCGTCAGCACCACGACCAGGGTGGCTCTGATCATCGGGATCTGAATCTTGCTGAACAACCCGAAACCGTGTGCGCCGTCGACCCGTGCGGCCTCGATGATCTCGTCGGGCACGGCCTTGATCGCGGCCGAAAGTACGACCATCGCGAAGCCGACCTCGATCCAGATGAGAATGACCATCAACAGGAAGTTGTTCAGCGGATGGGTCAGCAGCCAGTTCGGTGGATGTTTCCAGCCAAGCAGGATGACGATCTGGCTCAACAGCCCGTCCTGCGGTTGCGACGACTCCTTGAAGTCGTAGACGTACTTCCAGATGATGCTGGCACCGACGAACGAGATCGCCATCGGCATGAAGATCAGCGACTTCACCAGCGACTGGTGCTTCATCCGATCGACCACGATCGCGATCGTCAATCCGAGCCCAGTCGCGACGATTGGCGCGACAATGATCCAAACCAGCGTGTTGAGCAGGACGCTTTGCGTCGCCCCGTCGGTGAACGCGAACCGGTAGTTCTTGAAGCCGACGTAAGGGGCGTGCAGCGCCGCGGCGCCGTGGAGGCTCAGGTAGAACGTGCGGAACGACGGGATCACCAGGCCGATGAGCAACAGCACAATGGCCGGCCCGACGAAGATCGCGACGGTCAGCGGACGCTGGAACCGGCCGGTCGCGCGTCCGGCAAGGAAAAAGATGAGTAGCAGGGCGGCGAAGAAGACGACGACTGCCGATACGACTTGGCCGAGCTTGCCTACTGAGTCCGAAAACGTCGATGCCGTGAGCAACGCATGTGATGCCGACACGCTCACTCCCATCCATATGCCGGGTAGTGGTGAAACACATGATGCAGGGACTCGGAGAAAGCCGTGGCCCGGAGGTTACTCCTTCCGGGCCACGGCGTCCCCGTCTCAGCGGGACAATCTCTTACGAGGCTGGCCACGCGGCGTCGATGGCCTTCGCCACGCTGGCGATCGACGCACCGGTGCCGAACCATGCCGTCATCTGCGTCCACTCGGCGCCCGAACCAACGGCCGACGGCATCAGGTCAGATGCGTCGAACCGGAAGGTCGCGGCCGCGTTCGTGAGGTACTGCGCGGACAACTTGTCAATGCCGTCGCTGTACAGGCTCTGGTCGACTCCGCTGTTCGCGGAAACCCAGCCTGGTGCAACCTGGATCCGGCTGTCGGCCCACTGCGGTGA
>DATCDK010000006.1:0-2410 GCA_036510735.1 Acidothermaceae bacterium
AGCGGTGGGTCGCCGGATTCGGCGAACGGCACGGTGGTGCACAGTGGTCGGCGGTCGACGACGGCATGCAATTCACTGCTGCGGACGGCGCAACTGCCGCACTTGCCGCCCCGTTCCCACCGTTACCGGTGGGGTGGGCAAGCGAGCGGCCGATCGCGGCGATCGTCGATCACGCGCAGGCGCCACGCGTGATCGCACTCCTGCTGGTGCGGCTCGGGGGATACGCCGCTGGGGTGTTCGACCGTGACGAACTGATCGCGTCGAAGGTGGGCTCGCGACAGGTGCACGGGCGGTCGGCAGCCGGCGGGTGGTCGCAGCACCGTTTCGCCCGCCGGCGCGAGGGTCAGGTCAAGGTGGCGTTAGACAAAGCCGCGGACACCGCGGCTGAGGTGATACTGCCGCTGCTGCCGCGCCTGAACGCCGTCGTCACCGGCGGCGATCGGACGGCGTTGCATACGGTGCTTGCGGATGCGCGGCTGACGCGGATGCGGCCGTTGGTGACCGCGCGCATCCTCGATGTGCCCGACCCGCGTGCACGCGTGCTGAGGAACAGTCTTCAGGCCAGCCGCGCGATCCGGGTCACCCTGTCGGAACCGGAGTAGGCCGGCCGGGCGACCTACGTCACCGCTCTCGTTGACGCGGCGACCGCCAGCCAGCTGCGCACGATGTCACGCATCGCGAGGATGCCGACGACCTCGTTTCCTTCGAGAACCACGAGGTGGCGAAAGCCACCCCGGACCATGGCAGCCGCGGCCTGATCCATGTCCCAGTCGGGAGCAGCGAACACGAGGTCCTTCGTGAGGTGGTCGCCGACGAGTTCGGTGTCGGGATCCTGGTCGGCGCCGACGGCCTCGAGTACGTCTCGTTCGGTGAGAATGCCGAGCCCGTCTGCGTCGGAGACCACGGCGGCACCTACCCGCCGTTTCGCCATGAGGCGACTCGCCTCGCGCAGGGTGTGGTTTGGTCCGATCGTCAAAACGTCGGGGTTCATACCGTCCTGGACATGCATTCCAGCCTCCAGACGCGCCAAGCGCTGCTTACCTCATCGTGGACCGGCAGGAGCACCCGAGGCAAGGACTGCGAGTGCGGCGTCGTGGAGCGGACCGTTGCTGCACAGGATGCTCGGTGCGGACGGGCTCGGTGCGCCATCGGTTCCGGTGACGAGTCCGCCTGCTTCTTCGACGATCACGACGAGTGCGGCGACGTCCCAGATCGACACCTCGGGTTCGGTCGAGATGTCGACGGCACCCTCGGCCACCAGCAGGTGCGACCAGAAATCGCCGTAGGCGCGAGTTCGCCAAACCGACGACGCGAGTTGCTGAAAGCCACTCGCTTTCGAGCCCCAGTCGGAGAGGTCGGAGTAGGACAGCGACGCGTCCGCTAGAGACCGAACCGCAGAGACTTGATTGCGGCGCGGGTCCGATCCGGCTCGCGACGTCCAACTGCCGAGACCGCGTCCGGCCCACCACCGATGACCGAGTGCCGGGGCGCTTGCTACTCCGACGACGACTTCCGGGCCGTCCATCAGTGCGATCAGGGTGGCCCACACCGGTACACCCCTGACGAAGTTCTTTGTCGCGTCAATCGGGTCGATCACCCATCGCCGTGCCGTCGTCGATGCATCGGCGCCGAACTCTTCGCCGACAATCGCGTCAGCGGGTCGAAGCTCAGCCAGCTTCGTGCGAATGGCCGTCTCGACGGCGCGGTCGGCATCACTGACAGGGGTGAGATCCGGCTTGGTCTCGACCCGCAGGTCGGTGGCTCGAAACCGGGCGGTGCTGATCTCGTCGGCGATATCCGCGAGGTGCAGCGCGAGGGAGAGGTCAGCGGACGTGGGCGCGTCGGGCATGGTCGGCACGCTATACGGTCGACGCATGCGCTGGACGGTCCACGGTGAGCGGACGGTGTACGACAGCGACTGGGTCCGGCTGGCCCTGGTCGACGTCGAGATCCCGGGGGAAGGCGGCCGCCGCTTCGAGCACCACGTCCTCCGGATGCCGCAGCCGGCGAGTGGTGTCGTCGTTCACGATGGTGGTCGTGGGGTGCTGCTGCTGTGGCGGCATCGCTTCGTCACGGACACGTGGGGCTGGGAAATTCCGGCAGGTCGTGCCGAAGCTGGGGAGACTCCAGAGCAAGCGGGCGCTCGCGAGGTCTTGGAGGAGACCGGTTGGCGACCCGGCCCTTTGCGCGAGTTCGCCAGCTACCACCCCAACAACGGCATGAGCGACTTGACGTTCCAGCTCTTCATGGGCGATGGCGCGAGCCTGGTCGGAGCACCGACAGATCCCAGTGAGTCCGAACGCATCGAGTGGGTGCAGCTTCCAGTCGTGCGTGATCTCGTGCGTGGTGGCGAGGTGCGCGACGGACTGAGTTTGACCGCTCTGTCGATGGCCTTGCTATTCGAATTGCC
>DATCDK010000007.1:0-2235 GCA_036510735.1 Acidothermaceae bacterium
GGGCGTTCCAAGCGCACTTCGGCGGACCGATCGTGCTCACCGACCCGCACATCTTGCCGACGTCAACGAGCTCCTACTTGACCGGAGCCAAGACCACGCTCGTCACCACCAATATCTTCGGTGGCACCGCGGCAGTGTCCGCGACAGTGCAAACAGCAGTCGGCACCGCGCTCGGACTGTAGGTCTTGGGGGCACCGTCTCATCGCCCACCCGGTGGGACGGTGCCAATCTCTCGTCACGGGACCAGTGCCGTCACCGCAGCCTGAGCGTAAGCAAACTGGTGGATGGTGACGCCGTCAGTAAAGGCCGAGGCGACCAGACTGACGAACGGCAACGGCACCTTGCACGTGAGCTCAACCCGTACGGTCTGGCCATCAGTCTGAACACCCGATCGCACATTCCCATCTGCATCGGTTCCGCCCACGACTTGATAACTCGTCACCGAACACTCGTGCGGAATCCGTGACCTATCGGCCGCGTAGTCGGTGATTGCGGCGGTCGCCTGCGAACGTGAGAGCGGCAGCTGGGCTCCGAGATCGCCGGTGTAGACAGCTTGCAGATCCGCCTGTTGTGCTGCGGCGAGCGCCGCGCCGTCCGCGGTCGACTGCATTTCACGCTGAGCCAAGAACACCGTCGACACGTCTGTTACGACGGTGATCAAGCCGACGATTATCAGCGCCAGGAAGATCATCAGCAGCATGACCGATCCCTCGTCGTCGGCCTTCCAGCGGCTCATCGCGTCGTCCGATATGGATCGACGATCTCGTCATGCACCGCATGGACAGGCACGCTCAGCGAATGTCCGAACACCGATGTCGGCAGAAACGGCAGGCCGACCGTGAGGTCTATCTCGACTCGAATGGTCTCGCCCGGCACCAATCCGGCTGAGCATCCCGCGTCGGAGACACACGACACGTGCAGCTGGCTCGCGCAGTCGAACGGAGCGTCCACTGCATTCCGCAGTGCGACCGTGGCTGCGGTGCACGCTTGTCGGAACGCATCGGGGGATGTGGCCGCCCCGACATACGCCCGACCCGCCTCACGGGTGGCTTCGGTTGCGCCGTACGCCGACCCCTGCACTTGCGCCACTGCGATGATGATGTAGATCAACGGAACCATCAAGAATGCTGCGAGCACGACGAATTCGAGCACCGCGTTTCCGGTATCCCCGCGAACATGCCGGACGTCGATGTGTCGGCGTATCCGATCGCGGATCCTCGTCGCCAACGAGCTCACGGCTGCTCCTGCAGCGCATCGCCCTGTGCGTGCAGCACGTGCGGGCCGAGGCCGAAGAGGCCAGCCAAGGGAAGCGGGCTCGCGATGCGTACCTCGACCACTCGAACGGGGCCTCCAGCCGAGTCCGTGACGATCGGCGCACTCGCGGAGATCTGCTGCGCATACGACCCAGATAGCGACTCGTCCACGCAACGCGTGGCCTGTCTCGTGGCAGCATCCGCCATCGCGGCGTCTCCCTGGACAACGACGTTTGCATCAGCGCCGTACCGCGCCCCCTCCTGCGCGCATGCGGCGAGAGTGTTGCGTACATACAAAGCGAGCCCGAGTTGGAGAATTGCCATGAAGAGCGGAATGAGAATCAGGGACACAAGAACGAAATCGACAGCTGCTGACCCATTGTCAACGGCACACCGACGATGAGCTAATGCCGCTAACCGCCCTGCTTGCTCACTTTTCCGAACGCACTGTTCAGTAGGTCGGTGAGTTGCGTACTGGCGATTCCCCAGATGAGTACCACGATGACCGCAGTCATCAGCGTGATCATTACCCAGCCCGGGACGTCTCCCCTCTCCGTCTCGTTTTCTGAAACTTCGTACCTGCGCTTCAGAGATCGAACGATCGGCATTGCGGTGAGACGGTAGAACCTGGCGGCACATTCGTGCGCGATACGGGTCATCGTTGTACTCCTTCAATATTGGGCGTGCGGAGTTGGTGCCGAGCCGAGCCATTTCGCGTGTCACGCGACAATCCGAAGTTTCACGCAGGAACTCGCAGCTTCATGCGAGCAGTCGCAGTGAGACGAAGCCCGGAAAGAGGGCGAACAGCATGGTGACCGGCAGGATGAAGAAGACGACTGGAACCATCATCGCGACTTCCTTCTTGCCGCCGCTCTCAAGCAACGCGCGCTTGCTAGCCTCGCGGACATCCACCGCTTGCGCCCGCAAGACGTCGGCGAGTGGCGTGCCTCGCTCGACCGCGACCGCAACGCCGTCCACGAAG
>DATCDK010000008.1:0-2902 GCA_036510735.1 Acidothermaceae bacterium
GAGCCCGTTCGCTACCGTGAGCCGCGGCGAGTGGTCAGTCAGCGCGATGTAACTGTGCGGACCGCTCGCCAAATCCCTTGCTGCTAAAGCCATTTCCTCGATCGGACTGCCGCCGTCACTCCAGTCGGAGTGCGTGTGCAGATCGCCTTTTAGTGCCGCGCGCAAGGTCTCGCCGCCTTCGACGAGGGGTTCGTCACCTGCGGGCAGCAGCTTGGCGAGGTACGCGGGAACCGTGCCTGCCAGTGCCTCGCGGGCAACGGTCGCGGTGACGGCGCCCACGCCTACAAGCTGAGTCAGCGTGCCTTGCCTTGCGCGTTGTTCCAGCTCGCCTTCGGGGAGCGCTTCGAGGACGGCGGCGGCGGTGCGAAATGCCTTGACCCGATAGGTCGGTTCGCGAGCACGCTCAAGCAGGAACGCGATCTGCTTCAGCGCGTCAATCGGATCCGGTACCGCACCACGCGGGGGCTCCGCCTTTGTGCCCATCGACCTATCGTGGCACGGCGTTGTCGTGGTCGATATGGCCAGCGGGTCGTGGCTGGCCGAACACCAGCACCGACGCGGAGAAGCCATGCAGATGGTTACGGTTGCCGACCGGTCCGATCTCGCCGGATGCAAAGAATCCGGCGATGCCCGAAGTCGCGAGACCCTGCCGCAGCGCGAGGACGTCGTGGTCAGCCGACGTGAACAAGTTGGAGCCGCGTCCGTTGCAGGAGAACAGCAGTGCGCCCTCGACGTTGCTGAACTCGTGCTTCAGCTGCATCAACATCGCCCGCAAATCGTCGTCCGCCGAAGCAGCGTCACGGACCTGGAACCGCACGGTTCGGCCGACCGGCACGATGTCGCCGATCGCGATCGCGCCGCGCGCCTTGTCGATGCCGAGGATGCCGCGCACCAGGAAGTCGCCGCGCTCGTGCTCCTCGACGTACTCGTCCATCGCGATGCCGATCTGCAGGCCGCCGCTCGCGAGCGCCTGATCGATCGACGAGAGCGACCCGATCACCTGCTCGAGCTTCTGGATCGCCGGGATGCCCGCGAGCTCGAAAAGCAGATTGCCCTCGGCCGCGGTCACCGTCATCGCGGGACCTACCGGCCGGCAGCCCTGGCTCACCATCGCCTGCGCACCGACCGGACCGCCGAGCACAACGCCGACCGCGCCCCGGTCGACGACTCGGCCGTCGATGAGCAAGCGGGTCGAGCCGGGGCCTTTTGTACCGGTCGCCAATCCGCCGACCAGCGGCAGCGCGAGGGCGGTGTTCGCCTGCTCGACGAAGCCGTCCGCCGGGAAGCTGAACGGGTCGGCCACGACGACGGCCACCTCGTCGGCGTCCTCGCTCTCGGGCAGGCCGAGGATCGCCATGCCGCCCTCGGTGCGGATCACTTCAAGATGAAAGGCCCTGACGCGGACGCCGGGCAGCACCGCCGCCCACACGCTCACCGCGCTGGTCGCTTCGATGCCCTGAGCCGCGCCGATGACGCCGGACGCGCTGCAGCCGATCACGGTCCGCGCGCGCAGGACGCTGGCCGCGCGCTGGAGGGCTTCGCCGACCTGGTCGGGCTCGGATCCGGAGACAAAGACGCAGGCCAAGTCGGGGCTCAGGCCGCCCAGCGGACCGCGCGCCGCGATCGCCGCGGCCTCGGCGGCGCGCACAAGATCAGCATCGACCGCCAGACCGTCCCCAAACCGCGCCATCCGACCATGGTCCCGGCTCAGGGACCGTCTGTCATGCGGTTGGGATGCGCATCCGGGTGACGCTCGCTCCGCAGTCGTGTCCTGCCGCAGAGTAATCGCCGGAGGGCCAGTGCCCTTCCGAAGGACATAAAGCGAAGCAGTCCGAGGAAGGACGCTGGCCCGCAGGCGCCGGCACAGAACGGCCGCAGCGAAACCCGCAACGCATCGGACACGAACGCGACGTAAGGTCGAGTGCGTGCCCCAGACTCCCCAGACTCCCCAGTCCCCGCGCGCAGCCGCGCCAAGCCCAGGTGCGGCGGGTTCATCCGCCGCCAGTTCATCCGCGAACGCCAGCCCCTCGACGTCCGCCCAGCCTTTGATCACTACGCTCGGCGCGCTTCGCGCCTCCGGCCACGTGCAGAAGCCGGTCAAGGTCGAGATCCGCGACAACCTGCTCGCTCGCCTGAAGTCGGGCGAGCCGCGGTTTCCCGGCATCGTCGGGTTCGACGAGACCGTGCTGCCGCACGTCGAGCGCGCGCTGCTCGCGGGCCACGACTTCGTGCTGCTCGGCGAGCGCGGCCAGGGCAAGACGCGGCTGATCCGCACGATTAGCGGCCTGCTCGACGAGTGGACGCCGGTCGTTGACGGCTGCGAGATCAACGACCACCCGTACGCGCCGGTGTGCGCGCGCTGCCGTCGGCTCGCGGACGAGCTCGGCGATGACCTGCCCGTCGACTGGTTGAACCGCGACCAGCGGTACGGCGAGAAGCTCGCGACTCCCGACACGAGCGTCGGCGACCTCATCGGCGACGTCGACCCGATCAAGGTCGCCGAGGGCCGCACGCTCGGCGATCCCGAGACCGTGCATTACGGGTTGGTTCCGCGATTCAACCGAGGCATCTTCTCGGTCAACGAGCTGCCCGACTTGGCCGAGCGCATCCAGGTGTCGCTGCTCAACGTGCTTGAAGAGCGCGATGTGCAGATCCGCGGATACGCACTGCGGCTGCCTCTCGACGTCCTGCTCATCGCGAGTGCGAACCCCGAGGACTACACCAACCGCGGCCGCATCATCACGCCACTGAAGGACCGCTTCGGCGCCGAGGTCCGCACGCACTACCCGTTGCGCCTCACCGACGAGATCGACCTCATCTCGCAAGAGGCCGACCTGTCCGCAGAAGTGCCTGGCTACCTGCTCGACGTGGTCGCGCGTTTCACTCGGCTCGTGCGCGAGTC
>DATCDK010000009.1:0-8659 GCA_036510735.1 Acidothermaceae bacterium
CGTGGGCTTGTGCAACTTCGATAGCAACACGATTGCGTGTACGCGCGAGGGCAAGGTTCGCTCGTCGTCAACGTCGGCGTAGAGCTCGGCCTTCACCATGTCGTAGTGCTTCCTGATACCGCGCATCATCACGTAGAGCACGATCATCGCGACGATCGCGATCCACGCACCCTCTTCGAACTTCGAGATGAGGATGATGACAAGGACGAGTGACGTCACGACGGCGCCGATCGAGTTGATCACCCGAGATCGGTACATTTGCCGACGCTTAGCAGGATCCGTAGTCAGTGGCAGGTTTCGATTCCAGTGCCGGATCATGCCGAACTGGCTGTTCACGAAGGACACGAAGACACCGACGATGTATAGCTGAATCAATCGGGTCGGCGAGGCCGAGAAGGCGATGATCAGCAGGATCGCAAAACCAGCTAGTAACAGGATCCCGTTGCTGAAGGCAAGTCGGTCACCGCGCGTGTGCAACTGGCGGGGTAGGTAGCCGTCGCGAGCCAGAATCGACGCTAACACCGGAAAACCGTTGAACGCAGTGTTAGCCGCGAGCACCAGGATCAACGCGGTGACCGCCTGCAGGTAGTAAAAGCCGAGCGTCCGGTCGCCACCGAACACGGTCGCGCCGATCTGGGCGATGACAGTCTTCTGGTGTGAGCCTGCCGGCAGTCCGAGGTCTGCCGCCTTCGCCGCAACATGCACGTGACTGCGAATCGCCAGTGCCGTGATGGCGAGGAACATCGTGACGGCGAGGCCGCCAAGCATCGCGAGAGTGGCGGCAGCGTTGTCACTCTTGGGCGGCCTGAACGACGGGACGCCGTTACTGATCGCCTCGACTCCCGTAAGCGCCGTGCACCCAGATGCAAAGGAACGCAGCAGCAAGAACACCAGCACGAAGCCGCTGTAGTGGGTGGGGTGGACGACGTGCAACCCGGCGCTCTCGGAAACCAGTTTGTGTCCCGTGAAGAGCTTGGTGAATCCGACCGCGATAAGCACGGCGACGCCGGCGATGAACGCGTACGTCGGGATCGCAAACGCGGTCCCTGACTCGCGGATACCGCGCAGATTCAGCACCATGATGATGATCACGATGCCGACTGATATCGACACCTCGTGACCCTGCAGCGACTGCACCGCCGACGTGATGTTCGCAACTCCGGAGCTCACCGACACCGCGACGGTTAGTACGTAGTCGACCATCAGCGCACTGGCCACCGTCACGCCCGCGCGGCGTCCGAGGTTGACCGTCGCTACCTCATAGTCACCGCCGCCGCTCGGATACGCATGCACGTTCTGCCGATACGACGCGACGACCACCAGCATGAGGAACGCGACGCCCGCGGCCGCGTACCAGGTGTAGTGCAGGAGGGCCAAGCCGCCGGCCGACAACACGAGGAGGATCTGCTCGGTGGCGTAAGCGACCGACGACAAGGCGTCGCTCGCAAACACCGGAAGCGCCAGCCGCTTAGGGAGTAGCGACTCCCCCAGCCGGTCACTGCGTTGTGGCCGACCGACCAGCACCCGTTTGAACACACCGCTGGCGATGGACACGTCAAGATGCTAGGCGATAGCCGTCCCAGGCCCTGGCGGCCGCACCGTGTAGCGTTCCCCAGGCACACTGAAGGAGACAAGCCAACCGTGCATGTCGTGATCATGGGATGCGGCCGGGTCGGGTCGACCTTGGCGGACAGCCTCGAGGAACTCGGGCACTCCGTCGCCATCATCGACATCGACGCACACGCATTCCGTCGGCTACCGCCCCATTTCCGGGGCCGCAAAATCCACGGCGTGGGTCTGCACCGCTCCGTGCTTGAAGAGTCCGGCATTCGCCAGGCAGGGGCTTTCGCCGCGGTCAGCAGCGGTGACAACTCCAACATCATCGCGGCGCGGGTCGCCCGCGAAACCTTCGGCGTCGAGAACGTGGTCGCCCGGATCTACGACATTCGCCGGGCCGAAATCTACGAACGCCTCGGCATCCCCACGGTCGCGACCGTGAAATGGACTGCCGACCAGATGCTGCGCCGGGTACTCCAAGAGGGCGCCCAGGCGTTGTGGCGCGACCCAACCGGCACTGTCCAGCTGGCCGAAGTGCACGTCGCGACGGGCTGGATCGGGCAGCGGCTGTCTGAGATCGAGACCGCTGCCGGCATCCGGGTGGCATTTGTGACCCGCTTCGGCGAGGGTGTTCTGCCAACCCCAGACACCGTGTTCCAAGAGGGCGATCTGCTCAACATCATCGTGCGCGACAAAGAGACCGACACGGCGATCGCCTTGCTTGCCGCACCTCCGGAGGAGAACGGCTGATGCGGGTCGCCATTGCTGGAGCTGGTGCCGTCGGCCGATCGATCGCCGCCGAGCTCGTCGAGAACGGTCACGAGGTCCTGGTCATCGACAAGGACAGCCGGGCGATCGACGTCGATGCCATTCCGGGCGCCGAGTGGGTGCTCGCGGACGCCTGCGAGATCGCCAACCTCGACGAACTCGGGCTCGACCGTTGCCAGGTTGCGGTCGCGGCGACCGGCGACGACAAGGTGAACCTGGTCGTGTCGCTGCTCGCGAAGACTGAGTACGGCGTCCCGAGGGTGGTAGCCCGGGTGAACGACCCGGTGAACGAATGGCTATTCGACGAATCCTGGGGCGTCGACGTCGCGGTGTCGACGCCGCGCCTGCTTTCGGCACTCGTCGAAGAAGCGGTCAGCGTCGGTGACCTCGTTCGGCTCATGACGTTTCGACAAGGCCAAGCGAACCTCGTCGAGTTCACCCTGCCGCCGACCGGCCGCTACGTCGGGCAACGGGTGGGCTCGGTGCCGTGGCCTGCTGACAGCGCGCTGGTGGTCATCTTGCGTGACGGCCGCGTCATCGTGCCGAGCGCCGACGATCCGCTCGAGGGCGGCGACGAACTGTTGTTCGTGGCTTCCCCAGACGTTGAAGACGAGTTGCGCGCACTACTGCTGCACGGCGAGTAACTGCCGGACTCACCGGCAGCCGCGCTTACGAGCCGGACGGACGCAACTCGTACCGGGGGTTGAACATCACCCGACGGCCGTCGCGTTGGGTCATCCGACCCTGGGCCTTGAGCACCCGGCCAGGTTCGATACCGGCGATGCGACGCCGGCCAATCCACACGACATCGACCGAGCCGGAACCGTCCCACAATTCGGCTTGCAGGGACGGCGATCCGCCGCGCGGTTGAATCGTGACCGTACGCAACATGCCGACGACACAGACCTGTGACCGGTCGCGGCAACGCTGAACGGGCGTGCCGCCGCTTTCGAGCGACTGCTCCTGGCGGTTCTCGGCTTCGAGGACATGCTCGGGCGTCGTCAGCCGGTGCAACGCCCTGCGCAGCACACCGGGCGAACCGGCGTCTTCGACAGCCGTCGCTGACGCACCTGCACTTGCTGAGTCAGGTGCCGCGACCGCCTCGGACTCCTTCATGGTGAAAAGGATACCGGTCAGTGGGTCTCAGTGATCTCCCGGCCACGCGGCGGCAACTCGAGAACTGGCTTGTCGCCGGCCTCATCCTCGCCCTCCGCTGCCTCGCGCGCAGCGCCGGCTTCACGCGGCAGCCGTAACTGCAGCGGATCGCGCGGCGCCATCGGATCGGTACCGCGCACCACCACGACGCTGGTCAGAACCGTTTCGAGGACCTCTGCCTGCGCGGGATGCGTCGCGGCAGGACCGCTGAACACGCCGCGCAAGAACCAGCGCGGTCCGTCGAAGCCAACAAACCGCAACTGTTGTTCGGTCACTTGACCCGGCGTGACCTCAGCACGGACGCGCGTGTGCAGCTCGGTCCCGAATTCGGTTTCGGTCTCGTCGGCCTGACCGCCGTCTGCGCGCACCGATTCGGCAATCTCGGTGCGCACCTCGTCCCAGATGCCGCCATTGCGGGGCGCCGCAAAGGCCAGCACCTGCAGCGAGTTGGTGCCGTGCACGATGGTGGCGGCGATCGGCTGCTGCGCCTCGTTCATCTCGACGCGAACTTCGGTCCCGGGCAGCACGGGCACCCGCAAGCACCCGAGGTCGAGTCGTGGCATCGACCCGTCGCCACCGGCCTCCTCGTCGTCCAGCGGTCGCCGATCACGAACCGGGGCGACGTCGGCGGTAGCACCGTCATCCGCCGAGTCACCACTCGCCGTCCGATCGGCTTCGTCTACGGGTGTGTCATCGACATCCGCCGCCGAGCCGTTCTTGTCTTTCTTGCCCCGCCCGAACGCCATCACGAACCTCCGCTTGTCGGGTCGGGCGCTCCGCTAGTCGCGTCAGCCGCAACGTGACTGAAGCCACCGCTGGAGCCATGGCCTGCAGCGCCTCGGTCGGAGCCGGGCAACTCGCTGACTTCGTGGAACGTGGCGTGTTCGACCCGCTGGATCACCAGCTGGGCGATCCGGTCCCCCGCCGCGAGCCGGACTGGCTCTCGCGGGTCGAGGTTCACCACGATCACCTTGATCTCGCCACGGTACCCCGCATCGATCGTGCCTGGGGCGTTGACGAGTGCGACCCCGCAGCGCGCAGCGAGGCCCGATCGCGGGTGCACGAACGCCGCGTAGCCGTCGGGCAGGGCGATCGCGATGCCGGTGGGCAACACGATGCGCTCGCCTGGGGCGAGCTCGGCCGCCTCGGTAGTGACCAAATCGGCGCCGGCGTCGCCTGGATATGCATACGACGGCAACGGGACGTCGGGGCGCAACCGCATCACGAGCACTGGCAGGTCGTTCACGGGTTCACTCCGACACCCGACGTGTCGCTGCCGCGGTTCAGCGACGCTTCGACCAAATCGGCGCGGCCGTACGCGGTGAAATGTTCGACCGGCACCGTGACGAACAAGGCCGATGAACGGATCGCGATGACGCCGTCGGTGTCGCCATGGTGGGCGACCAACCGACCCTCGGCACTGGTGTAGATCTTCCGGCCGGCCAACCCAAGGCAGCGCGCCTCGATACGAACGATGGATCCCACTGGCACCGGTGCAAGGAAATCGGTTTCGAGGCGCGCAGTGACCGCCGGCAGCCGCAGCACCCAAAGCAACGTGCCCTGCGTTTCGTCGAGGGCGGCGGTGAGCAAGCCGCCATGGGCGAGGCCCGCTGCGCCCTCGTGGTCTTCGGTGACGACAAACTCCGAAATCACCTGCACGTCGTCGCCGACCGTGAACGTCATGTGCAGCCCAGCCGGCTGCGCGACGCCGCAGCCGTAGCACCGCGCGTAGTGCGGGCCAAGCGTGGTGCCCGCAGCAGGCGCGTCCGGCGCCGGCGTCGCCGGTCGCAAGTCTTCTGGCAATGCCAGCGGAGGCAGCAGACCCGAAGCTGGCCGCGGCGCACCGGCATTCGTATTCACGAAGGGCGACACTACCGGCCGACGACGCACCGGCAGCCGGGCAGGCTTATCCCCAGCGCGCCCTGCTGCGTAGCCTTGCGTCTGTGCCGAACCCGCCGAGACTGCAGTTCCACGAGCGACGAACGGTGCCGTGGTGGTGGTCGGTCGTCGGCGCGGTGATCGCAGTACCGACAACCGAGGCGGTCGTGGTCATGGGGCCGGAGATGTCGAACCAACACCCAACGTGGGCGTTGGCGATCGGCTGCCTGGTCGTCACGCTCGCCCTCGAAGCAGCGTTCCTGGTGCTACTTGGACGCTCGACGGTCGACGTCGACGAAACAGGACTGCGGGCGGGCAAGGTCGCATTGTCGGCAAGTCACATCGGTCGCGCGCGCCCGCTCGACGCGGCGACCGCGCGCCGCCTGCTTGGACCGGGACTCCGGGCCGACGCGCAGCTGTCACTGCGGCCGTGGGTCAAGACGGCTGTTCAGATCGAAGTCGACGACATGAACGACACGACCCCGTACTGGGTAGTAGCGACCCGTCGACCTTCGGAGTTGGTCGCGGCACTTGAGTTCGTTCGCTATGCGAAGGCGGAGCTATGAGCAAGTCCAAACAGGCGCGGACGGCGGACGGCGAGGGCGAGGGCGCGCCAGCCGGCGGTCGACCGGAAACGATCGCCCGCAAGCTCTATTCGGCCGTCGCGGCGACCATCGCGGCCCGGATCGCCGGCATTGTGGTCAACCGAATCTGGGTGAAGGCCACCGGCAAGAAACCTCCGACAGACATAAAATCACCCGACGTGAAATGGACCGAGGCGGTCGCCTGGACCGCGCTGTCGGCGACGTCCGTAACCGTCGCCCGACTACTCGCGAGTCGGCGTGCGGAAGGGACCTGGGAAAAGGTCAGCGAGGACCCTCCCAAGTAAGACGAAGGGCGACCGGATGCTCACGCATCGGTCGCCCTGCTGTCTGGCTGCTACTTACGCAGCGCACTCCCTACATCAGGAGTGCTTGCTACGCGGCGCACTCGCGGCACACCATCTGGCTGCCCGCACTCGTCGCTAGCTGACTGCGGTGGTGCACCAGAAAGCATCGTGAACAGGTGAACTCATCTGCTTGCCTTGGGAGCACCCGCAGGGAGAGTTCCTCGTTCGAAAGGTCCGCGCCAGGCAGTTCAAAGGACTCGGCGAGATCCGCCTCGTCGCCTTCGAAGACGCCACCTTGCCTGTCGGCTCGGCGTGCCTTCAGCTCTTCGAGACTGTCTTCACCAAGGTCCTCGTCAACCTTGCGCGGGGTGTCGTAATCGGTCGCCATGGGAACCTCCGGTGCCTCGTCATCCTCGGTCGTGCTTGTGCCGTTCCGGTCGCGCTATCCGCGGGGTCGCCTGGCGTCCGTCTCTCGACGGTCAACGATCCGCGGGCTGCGGCGCGGAGTGTAACGCTCAACTCCCCCAACTTGTGCCCGCTGGCGCGCAGATTGTGCCGCATCTTCGCTGCTGCGGGCTCGCGACCCGCCGCACCGACCCCTCGACGTCCCCATTACCCGCCCGCTGTCGTGCGGGTTCGTCCGGTATGCCCAGTTCTGTGCGTTCCAATCATGCGTGCCCGACGGTGCGGAACCGTAGCCGATTCTGCGTCGTCGGCGTGCACATCGGCTCGCCGCTCGCCCAACCTGAGCGCTTCTGCCACTACACCGTTGGCGTTGCGCCAGTAAGACGCAATGCACCAAAGAAACGTTCGGCAAACCTTCACCGGCCGTTCGAACAGTGCCTGTTCCACGGTTGTCTTCTGCGGCCGTACCGGCCGACACGCCGGCGTCAGTCGTGATCGGCGCCGAGCTCCGCCACCAAGTCATGTAACGCACCGAACACCCCAGGAGTTGCAGCGACCAGCAGATCGCCGTCCGCCGGTCGGCCATGGAGACCCTCGACCCGAGCACCGGCTTCAGCCGCCACCAACCCGGCAGCCGCGTGGTCCCACAGATTCAGGCCGCGCTCGAAGTAACCGTCGAGTCGCCCGCAGGCCACCGCGCAGAGATCGAGCGACGCCGCACCGAGGCGGCGGATGTCCCGGACTCGCGGCAGCACGCCCGTAAGAACCTGAGCCTGGCGGGCCCGCCGCGATGCGTCATAGCCGAATCCGGTGCCGATCAGGGCCTGCGAGAGTTCTGAGCAGTTCGACACCGAGATCGGGACGCCGTTGAGTCGGGCACCATTGCCCCGCTCGACCGTGAACATCTCGCCCTTGCTGGGGTCAAGAACCGCCCCCGCCACGACGACGCCGCCAACCTCCGCAGCGATGGAGACCGCCCATTGCGGAAGGCCATACAGATAGTTCACGGTGCCGTCGATAGGGTCGACGATCCAGCGCACCAGGCTGCCGCCGGTCGCCCCGCCGCCCTGCCCTTCTTCGCCGAGCATGGCGTCATCGGGTCGGCTCGCTTTGATCGTGCTCGCGATCAACCGCTCCGCGGCGGTGTCCATCTGGGTCACGACGTCGGTGGGGGTCGACTTGGTGGCCACGACGAGGTCGGCCGGTCGGGCGTCGATCAGGAACTCACCAGCGATCTGAGCAGCCGTGACGGCGAGCTCGAGCAGGTGGGCCGTTGACTCATTGACCATGGGGCACCCCGGCGTCTGTCCGAGGGCTGTCGACTCGCGGGCGACAGCAGTCGGCCGGGCACCGGTCAAGCGCCGGCCCGACGCTTCCCAAGGCGCGGGCCGGAACCTCACCCATGCGCTCGACTACTAACTCGCGCACCATCGAAACGAACGGCGGGGCGGTTCCGACGGTTGCTGACCTGACAAACACGAGCCCGAGGTCGGCAGCCGTTTTGGCAGCCTCGGTGTCGAGGTCGTAGACGACCTCCATGTGGTCGGACACGAAGCCGATCGGGACGACGACTACGGCGCGTGCACCGTGTTTCGCCAGCTCGGTCAGGCGATCACCGATATCCGGCTCCAGCCAGGGCACCGACGGCGAGCCGCTGCGACTACAAAAGGACAGCGTGGCCAAGTGATTGCCCCCGACGCCCTCGGTCACGAGACGGATCGCCTCCGCGAGTTGAGCTGTGTAGGCGCCGCCCGCTGGACCGCTTGTTGCCTCCATCGCTGACGGGATGGAGTGCGCGACAAACACGAGGGGCGCGTCGTCGCGGTACTCGGCAGGTAGCAGCTGCAACGCCGCTTCGACGCCACCGATCATGGGCTCGATGAAGCCGGGATGGTTGAAGTACTGCCGGAGCCGATCGACAGCCGGCGCGCCATCGCCGACTTCGGCGCGCGCCCGCTCGATGGCGTCGAGGTACTGACGGCAGCTGGAATAGCTCGCGTACGCAGA
>DATCDK010000010.1:0-22263 GCA_036510735.1 Acidothermaceae bacterium
CCGCCGTGATTCCGGTGAGCTCCAGCGGCAAGGCGTTCTCCGGCTCAACGGGCGAGACGACCGTCACCTTGCCGCCAGCGCCGGCGGTGGTCACGGTCACGGTTCGACCCTTGGCCGGGCTCCCGTAGGAGAACGAACCTGTCGGGGTGATCACCATAACTCGCTCGTCAGCGAAGAAACTGCTCTGCGCGCGCAACGACGTCTCGGTTAGGCCGTGGCCGAGTTGTGCTGCAAGGCTGGCCGCAACTTCTGACGCTTCGCTGTGGGCGAGGGAGTCTTGGTCGGTGCGGGCGAGCTGCATAAAGACCAAGTAGGTCCCGGCGAGGGCGCCTAGTGCGAGCAAGACGACTCCACCGACGGCGGTTGCGGCGAGAGTCTGGATCCGCCAAGCAGCCCGCTTCGTCACAGCGGGTCCAACCGGTACCCGACCCCGCGAATGGTCTGCACCGAGACGGCATCGCCGAGCTTGCGTCGCAAGCCGCTCAGATGCACGTCGACGGTCTTCGCTGACACGTACCGCGTGCCCCACGCTTGGTCGAGCAGCTGATCACGCGTGTAGACGCGACCGGGCGCGGCGAGCAGTGCTGCGAGCAGGTCGAACTCACGCCGCGTGAGGTCCAGTTCGCCATCATCGACCCATGCGCGGCGAGAGCCCGGGTCGGCTCGCACCCGCCCCACTTCGAGCACGTCATTCTGCGGTACCGGCTCCGTGCCGGGGCGGCGCAACCGTGCGCGCACCCGGGCCACCAGCTCGGGCATCGAGAACGGTTTGACCATGTAATCGTCCGCGCCGAGCTCCAAGCCGGCCACCCGCGACGACTCCTCACCGCGTCCGGTGAGGATGATCACCGGTAGGTCAGACTGGGAACGGATTTGGCGGACGAGGTCAAATCCATCCACCTTGGGCATCATGATGTCGATCACGGCCAGATCGAAGGGCTGTTCTGCCAGCCGCTGCAGAGCATCGGCGCCATCGACTGCCTCGACCACGAGATACCCGTCGCGCTCCAGGTAGCGCCGCAGCAGCATCCGCAGGCTGGCTTCGTCGTCGACGAGGAGTATGCGGCGCTGCCGATCGATGTCGCCGCTGCTCACCAGCACAGCTATAGCAGACGCAGCCCCAATGTGACCTGCCTCCGCGGTCGTGAACTACGCCGCACGTCGCGTGCTGTTTCGTGCACCTTGTGCGGAGATCTCGCGGTCGGGGATTGAACCCGAGTTGCGTTCACGTGGCGATACCTGCGCAGGCGAATCAACCGAGGCCCCGCCTTCAGGGTGCTTGACGATCAACCAAAGCGGTAGGCCCACCGTGAACGCGACCATGACCACGGCCAACGGGATGTTCAGCCAGATCCAACTCATAAGACTCGGCACCGGGGATGTGTGTCCGCTGCCGTCTCACCTCCTGCATCCACAGTTCCCGGTCAGAGTTAGGGAACGGTTAGGCGACCGCCCCACATCGATCAGCTCTGGCGGATCCCGCGGAGCTATCGGACGGCGTGGAACTCCATCCGGTTGAGGGGGTGTCGGCCACGGCCTTGTTCAGGCTCTGGTGTTCTGCGACCATGTCGGCGTCCACCCGGTTCTGGCAGTTGTTCGACCCAGGGGTGGCGGGGGCTTGGCAACCGGGGTGGGGATATGGCGAAAGCCGGTCGTTACCAGGCTGGGCTGGGTCAGCGGCTGCAACGCGGTGCCTTAGCCGTAGCGTTCGCTGGCATAACGGTTACCGGCGCGCTTGTCGGGGCGGCTGGAGCACTCGCGTTGCCCACGGGTTTCACCGACACGCTGCTCCCCGGTTCGGCGGCGAATCCGCTGAGCGCTCCAACCGCGATCGTGCCGCTATTGGACACCGGCCGTGCCCTCGTGTTGAGAAGGCTGGCGCCGTGCGCCTACTCCAGGCAAACGGTTCATTGCTCGCCACGTTGCGCGTCGAGTGGGTCGCACTGGCGTTCGGTTCGGTTCACACCGCGGGATCGTGGGAGACAACCTGGGCTGGCTGGGAGGCCACGCCCAACGCGATCGCCGCGAACCCTAACGCGCGCTACTTGTAGCGAGTCACTGTCTGCGTTGCGCGGACTCGAGGTACGCCCTCGCGAAATGCAGATAGTTGTCTCGCACGGTTTCGACGAGGCGCGCGTCGTCGGCGTCCTGGCGATGACGTGTCAGTGGGTCTTCCCAGATTGAGCGGCCGATTGCAAAGCCAACAAATCCGGGGACTGGCGCCGCGACGGCAAGCCAATGGTCGAGCACTTCTTGCGGCGCGTCCCGGCCGAGCACGACGCAATCGGCTGCGCGGCCACCGGCCTTCGCGGCAGCGACAACGTCTTGAGCCGCGGCGGTGGTCTCGAGTCCTTCGATCTTCCACAGTGTCGGCTCGATGCCCGCCTGCTGGTTGACCGCGATCACCTCAGCGACCAACTCGGGTCGAAGGTCGCGGTCATACGCCTGCTGACTACCGGATCGCCGCAACTGCTCGTCCGTCGCCGGCACGAGCAGTTCGTAGAGGAATGCCGTGCTGCGTTCGGTCAAGAGCTTCGACAACGCCACCAGACCAGCGAGCTGGTGCGCCGTGTCGTCGGCGCTGTCGGCAGGGTTCATTCGCACGAGGACCTTGACGTAGTCGGGCGTGAACTCCGCGATGTGCGCTTCGGTGTCGTCGCCGTATTGCAACTCGAAAAGCCGCTGGCCACTCTTCTCGACGGGCATCGCGACGGCCAATCCGTCACGACGCGCTTCGCTTAGCACCGCCGCGCCGAGTTCCTCGTCGACGAGTACGCCTGCCTGACCGCCGTCCAACTGCGACCGGGCGTCGCGCACACCGTGGTAGATCAACAGCTTCGCGGCACGCATCGCGGCCTCATCGGCCGGCGACGGTTCAGCGTCGATGACCCCGAACAGCTTGGCGAAGGAATCCCGGTGATCCATCGCAAGGATCAGCAGCGGATCACCGGCGCTCGGCGCAGTCACGCTCTCATCCTGCCCGATCCGCCGGTGGCCATCCATTTGCGGCCCGACGTCTTGTGATCCTCCGCGCGGGGCACGATGGTGGGTACCGGCGGTCGAACCCGCCGAGACAAACGCTGCCGACACGAAGGAGCGTCCGATGGCTGAGACCATCGCGGATGTCGTGGTTGCGACGCTAAAGATGTCTGGAGTCCAGCGCGTGTACGGCGTGCCGGGCGATTCCCTCAACGGCTTTACGGACGCTTTACGTCGCGACGGTGACGTTGTCTGGGCTCACGTCCGCCACGAGGAGGCCGCGGCATTCGCTGCTGCCAGTGAGGCCGCGCTGACCGGCGACTTGGCGGTGTGCGCGGGCAGTTGCGGCCCGGGCAACCTGCACCTCATTAACGGCCTCTTCGACGCCAACCGCAGTGGCGTGCCCGTGCTGGCGATTGCGGCTCACATCCCCAGGGTCGAAATTGGCGGCGCCTACTTTCAGGAAACGCATCCCGAGAACCTGTTCCGCGAATGCAGCGTCTATTGCGAACTCGCCAGCATCCCCGAACAACTTCCGCGGGTGCTGGAAATCGCGATGCGCCATGCCTTGCAGCGCGGTGGGGTCGCGGTCGTCATCGTTCCCGGCGAGGTGTTTCTTGCCGAGGCTCCGTCGGGTGCCAAAGCAGTCGAGATCCGTCAGGCGAAATCGGTAGTGCGACCTGCTGACCTGGATCTGATCGAGGCGGCCGGGGTCTTGAACGCGGCGAGTGCGGTGACGATCCTCGCTGGCGCGGGTTGCGCCGGTGCACACGACCAGCTGCTCGCGATCGCGGGCGCCCTCAAGGCACCCGTCGTCCACGCGTTTCGCGGTAAAGAGTTCGTCGAATACGACAACCCTTACGACGTCGGGATGACCGGTCTCATCGGCTGGAGTTCGGGCTACCGGGCGATGGAGCATTGCGATGCGCTGCTCATGCTCGGCACCGACTTTCCCTATCGGCCGTTCTACCCCGAAGGCGTTCCCATCGTTCAGGTCGACATCCGTGGCGAGCACATCGGACGCCGCGTGCCCGTCGATGTCGCGCTTGTCGGCACCGTGGCGGACACCATCGACGCTTTGCTGCCGATGATCGTGCCGAAGACCGACAGCGAACATCTGGACCGAATGGTTGACCATCAACGCCGGGCCCGCGCTCGCCTCGATGCGCTCGCCGAGCAAGGACGTCGCGAGTCGCCGCTGCATCCGCAATTCGTGGTCGCGACGATCGATCGGATGGCTGCCGCTGATGCAGTCTTTACCGCCGATGTCGGAACGCCGTGCATTTGGGCGGCTCGCTACCTGAGGATGAACGGAACGCGCCGGCTGGTGGGCTCGTTCAATCACGGCTCGATGGCGAACGCGTTGCCGCATGCCATCGGCGCGCAAGCAAGTCATCCGGGCCGTCAGGTCATCAGCTTGTCGGGAGACGGCGGGCTGGCGATGCTCCTGGGCGAGCTGATAACCCTGCGCCAGCAGCAGTTGCCGGTAAAGATTGTCGTCTTCAACAACGGCGCTCTCTCGTTCGTCGAGTTGGAAATGAAGGCCGCCGGTATCGTCACGTTCGCCACCGATCTCGACAACCCCGACTTCGCCGGCATCGCGCGCGCGACCGGGCTGTTCAGTGCCCGAGTCGAAAAGGCCGACGACCTCGAAGGTGCGCTCCAGGCGGCGTTCGACCATGACGGGCCTGCCCTCGTCGATGTCCTTGTCGACCGCCAAGAACTCTCATTGCCGCCGAAGATCACGCTCGAACAAGTCAAGGGATTCAGCCTCTTCGCGACCCGAACCATCTTGTCGGGCCAAGGGAACGAGCTGGTCGAACTCGCGAAGACAAACCTGCGTCAGCTCGCGCGCGAGTAGTCGGGGTCAACGGGTCGAGCGGAGGAGCGGGGCATGGCAAAGCAGACCGTGGCAGTGCTTGGCGCGGGCGCACTAGGTGCGGCGATCGCTGCTCGACTGGTCGACACCGGGCATCAGGTGAAGTTGTGGGATCGGACGCCGGAGCGGGCGCAGGAAGTCGCGGCCACTTCGGCCGGGATGACGGCCGTGGAGGACGTGGCGGACGCAGTCCGCGACGTTGCGATGGTTCTCACGCTCCTGCGCGATGGTGGCGCGGTAACGGAAGTGATGGACACCGCGATCGGCGCCGTTGATGCTGACGCCGTGTGGGTGCAGGCGAGCACGATCGGACCCGAGAGTGCCCGTGCACTCGGGGACCTGGCTGACAAGCACGCCGTTGCCTATCTCGACGCCCCGGTGTCGGGTAGCACGGGACCAGCCCGCAACGGCAAGCTGGTCTGGCTAGTGGCTGGCCGGCAGGACGCCTTCGAGCGGGCCGAACCGACATTGCTCCAGCTGGGCTCCGCCGTCGAGCATCTCGGGACCGGTGTCGAAGGCAGTGCGATCAAGCTCGCGGTCAATGCCTGGATGACTGCTGCGACAGTCGCGATGAGCGACGTTCTGTCGTTGTGCGACGCGCTCGAAATTCCCCACGAGCTCTTCGTCAAAGTCCTCGAGGACGGGCCGCTGGCGATGCCATATGCGTTGCAAAAGGCAGCCGCAATGGACGAGCGCGCCTATGCACCAGGGTTCTCCATCGAGCTCGCCCGCAAGGATCTCGCACTCGCGGCCGAAGAGTTGCCGCCGTCCCCGCTGCTTCGTGCAGTACAAGAACGGATGGACCAGGCCATCGCCGATGGTCACGGTCACGACGACGTTGCCGCGGTCGACTACCAACGAACCCGACCCAGCTGACATCACATACGGCGAATGTGCCCTCGGCAGGATTCGGACCTGCGACACACGGTTTAGGAAACCGATGCTCTATCCCCTGAGCTACGAGGGCGGGATAGCGCAACAGTAGTGGCCCGCCCCTCTCGCGGGTCGCTAGAGCAGACCGGCGAGGCGGTACAGCACCAGAGACCCGGCGACGGCGACGTTAAGGCTTGTTCCGGTACCGACCATGGGGATCTCGACGAAGCTGTCGATCAAATCGAGCGCCTCGCCCGGGATGCCGGAGTGCTCGTGTCCCAACACCGCGACCGTACGTCGCCGTGCGGCAGGCAAGTCTCCTAGCGCGATCGCGCCTTCGACCAGCTCGACGCCGATGATGTGCGAGTCGCTAGCGCGTTGTTGCGCGAGCCACCTCTGCGCGCTTGGTCCGGTCCAGTGCACACACGCGGGTTGCCGCAGCGTATTGCCTCGAGCGAGCGCCTCCGGAACCCACGGGAGTCGTGGCACCGCCATGCATGCTCCGACCGCGTCGCAGGTGCGCAGCAACGTGCCGAGGTTCAGCCCGTGCAGCGGCCACAGCGGTGCGATGAGGAGGTGGTCCCAACAGCCGTGCCGTCGCTGCCTCCGACTGCGCAAGTCATATGGATCCCGAAGCCGACCCCGTGCGCGGCTCATCCGCGACGGCAGCTCGCGGCGTCCGATAAAGGCTTGTCGATCTGAGGTGCACTCATGAGATGAGGCGCTTTGCGGCGCGCCCGAGCCATCACCGACGAAGAACGGTCACGTCATTGTGCGTTGTCCGGACCATTGCAGTCCAGCGCTCGCAAGAACGAGCGCTCAGCTTCAACGCTCTACCGCGGGACGGCGGCGGACGGGCAAAACTACGGCGCGTCGGTGTATTGGATCGAGACTTGGTTCGAATAGCCGTGCGGCACTGTCGTTCCGTCCGACAGCCAGGTCTCATAGAACACGGGCTGTGGCTGAGCGTGGTCACCGACCACGACGAAGTGCGCGATGCCGGTGCTGTCGGTGACGGCCGACACCGGACTCGTTCCTTCGCCGGCGCCATTGATGCTCGACTCGCCAGCAAGGAGTCCGCCGGACGCGTAGACAACCTGTCCCATCACGACAACGACACCCGCGCGATGCACCGGATTACCGTACTGGTCTTGCAGTTGGACGGCGAGTGGTACCGGCGTGTGCACCGGAACAGCTTCGTTCACCGCATCAGGAACGATCGACGTCGAGAACCGTGACACCAGGTAAGTAGCGCTCGTCGACATCGCGGCCGGGCCGCTGGTGAACGCGGCGACGAACATCGGGGCTGCGACTGCCGGCATCGATGCCGTGTTCGGTGCACGCAGAATAAACGTACTCGTGCCATGGGCCGCGACGACAGGAATCACCGCGTGCCCGGCTGCGTCGACCGCGTTCCAGAAGGTCGTCGCGTGTGCCTGCGTCTGCACGGTGAAGTGCGGGTGCTGCGCTTTCCCGGTGTGGTTCGTCACCTGAACCGTCGCCTGGTCGATGGTGCCGAGCTGACCGGTTGACTGCGTGTCGACGACCCGAACCGACAAGGGCGCGGGCGTACTAACAGCCGCGATTGTGAGGCCTAACGTCACAACGCCACCCGCGACTAGGCCGAGACTGATCCACCGCTGATAGCTGTGCCGCACCCGCCACCCGACCGGCGGCGCACCAGCCGTTACGCCCGCGATGATGGCCGCGGGAACCAGCATGAACAGGTACGAGCCGAACGAGCGTGTCGGCAGGAAGAACGTCACGCCTACCAGCGGCACCCATGCCCGCTTCAACGCGGCGTATCGGTAGCGGAAAGCCAGCAAGGCCAAGGCGAAACAGGCGACACCCGCAAGGCTGTAGAGGGCGAGTCGCCCGCCGCCGAGGTGGTTGAAGATAGTCAGGTCGACAAGCCCTTGCCCATCGGGGATCGTCGGTTGCACCAGCGGAAGCAACGTTCCTCGCACCCAAGCAGCAGGGTCGGCGACGATGAACGGCGCGTTCAACAGCAGGAAGGTACCGAGTGCCGTCGCCGCATAACGGCCGACAACCCTCGCGCCGTCCGTACCGTTTTCGCGGTGTTCGATCCACAACCCGATCAATAGGAACGGCGCGAGGAACCACGGTGTCTGCTTGACGCTGCAGGCGATGCCGAGGGCGATCGGTCCGATCCACCTCGCGACGGAGTCTTCGAGATGGACGCCATAGCGGTCCCATCGGTAGATAGCGATCAATACGAAGGGAACGAAGAGTGCGTCAGTGAGGCCGCCGAGCATGAATGACAGGTACACGGCGGCACTGAGAATGAGTCCCGAGACCCACGATGCACGCGCGGGCAGCATGCGCCACAACATGAAGCCCGACAGTGCCCAGAACGCAACGTCGATGACGTTCGCCGCCTGCGTGTGGAAGCCGAGAATAAGTGCGGGCACGTAGAAGAGGAAGGACGCCGACGGGTACGAGAGGTTGTCGACCTCGGTGCCGTCGAGCCGGTAGGTATGAAAGATCTGCGGCACATGGAACTGCGTGAGCGCCGGCGCCATCGAGTGCGTGTACGGATTCAGTCCGTGCATTGCGAGGCTCGCAGCGTACTGGTCGAAGGCAGCTCCATCGGTGCCGTAGCCAGGCTGCGTCATCCAGACTGCGGCCGCGTAGAAACCGATGCCGATAACGAGGGCGACGAGCACGAGCGCTTGCCCGCGCACCCCGAGGCCGTCACGGCCGACCCATGCCCGCCAGCCGCCCCACAAGCTGATCAGGATCAACGCAACGCTGACGATGTTCGCGCCCGGGACCAGCGTCGATCCGCCCCACGCCTGCAGGCCGGTGAGCCCGGTGAGCAAGCTGACTAGTGACCAACCGATGCGCGCGGTTAGCAGCGTTGGATCTGCGTCGTCCGGCCCCGCGTGGTGTCGCGGTCGGCGAGCCGCCTCTTCAGCCAGAGCAACGCGACGGGCTTCTTCGAAGATGAGGCGACGCGAAGGCAGGACGTCGAACGTGCTCACGATCGTGCGTGCTTCGGGGTGAACGTTGGCGTTGGCGCGGGTCGCTGCTTAGCTGGCGTACCGGACGACGAATGCCTAGGCACAAAGGAATCCGGACGCCGACGGCGCACCGTCAGCATCATTGCTCCGATCGCGACGACGAGCACTACCAAGACGGCGAGCAAGGTCTTGCCGACCATGGAGCCGCCAGGGCTCTTCGTGAACTGCTCGCCTAGAACGGCAGTGGGCGGAGTGCTACCGGACGACGAGGGGCTGGCGTTCGTGATTGCCGACGCGCTCGCACCGTTCGGCGCGAGGACGGCGAAGTCAGGGTCCGCCGCGAGACTTACGGTGACGCTTCCGTCCGTGAAGACGGCGTCCTGTAGAGTCGCCGCAGTCGACAGGCTGGTGAACTCGACGAGCAGGTCACCCGCGTCGATACCGGAACCGGTAATCGTCAGGGTGAGCGGGTGGACAAACAAGCTGGTGATCGGCTTGCCGTTGGCATCGTCGATGCTGATGCCGACGCCGGCAATTGCTGAGTAGCCGCTGAACCCGAGCTGGGGGAGCGCCGCGTTGATGCCACTTAGGTCAGGTGCGGTGATGATGGCCTGAATCGGCTGGCTGAATGCACCGTCCGGAACAGTGAGCTCTGCCTCGCCGCCTGGCACGTTGGCGCTCACCGTGCCGCCGGTCACGCCGAAGGCGTGCGTCGTGACAATGCTGCTGAAGCCACCAGGGGCGGCCGCCGGGCCCCCGATTCCCGGGCCATAGCCACCGCCCGCTGCGTGAGCTGCGGAGTCGCCGAACAGACTGATGGTCGCGATCACCGCGAAGATCAGCAGCGCGAAGCGCGCGATCCGCAAAGTGGCAGGACGGGATCGCTTCCGCGCGGCTCGTCCGAAGACGACGAGCAGACTCGACACGCTTCCCCCAGCCCCCCACTGCACACCAAAGCTCGAACTTCATGGTTGCGCCGCAACGGCAATCGCGCTGCCAAAGTCGAACTAGAGACCCGAATGGCCTAACCGAAGCCCGCGCGAGAAAGCGGGCGAATCTGAGTGAGCACGGTTGACGCCCGAAAACGTAGCTGCCCTCCGAAAATCCGACGGAAAGCACAGCGAATACTCGCAAGCAGGCACCGAATGAGTGCGTTGGCCGGTAAGGTAGCTCCTCGTGACCGCTGTGGCGCAGATGACTGGCGAGCCCGGCGCTCCAGCGCGATTCAGCCACGAAGCCCTGCTCTACACCGACACCGACACCTTCCTGGCCGGTGTGCTGCCGTTCCTGCGCGAGGGTCTGCGGGGCGACGAAGACATCTACGTCGTTGTCGACGAGCACACGATCGAGGTCCTTCGTCGCGAGCTCGGACCCGCTGCCGACCGCGTCGTCTTCGACGACATGGCGCAGGTGGGTGCCAATCCAGCGCGCATCATCCCGGCCTGGAAAGACTTCGTTGAGCATCGCCGTCCTGGCGCACCGATACGCGGGATCGGCGAGCCTATTTGGGCTTCGCGGACGCCTGCCGAACTTGTCGAATGCCAGCGGCACGAGGCCTTGCTGAATATCGCGTTCGAAACCACAGAGGAATTTCGGCTGCTCTGTCCGTACGACGCCGCGACGCTCGACGCCGCAGTGTTGGCCGAGGCGCACAACACGCACCCGGTCATCGTCGCCGCCGACGCGGCGCATTCAAGTCCGACGTTCGGAACATCTCGACTGGCGGCCAGGCGCTTCGAGGATCCGCTGTCAGAGCCAGCGGATACTCCCCACATCTTCGTGTTCACGGGTACGCAGATCCAGGCCGTGCGCGCATTTGCCCGCGGCGTGGCAGCCAGTTACGGGCTGCCTGCAGAACGCACGACCGACCTCGTGCTCTCAGTGAACGAGATCGCGACCAACAGCATCAGACACGGCGGTGGGGTCGGTGTCCTTCGGATGTGGGCGAGCAACGGTTCATTGATCTCGGAAGTCGCCGACTCGGGCGTCATCGACGAGCCGCTTCTTGGCCGCGTGCGCCCCAAGCTGGATCAGGAGGGCGGGCACGGTGTGTGGCTCGCCACTCAGCTGTGCGATCTCATCCAGATCCGCACCTACGACACCGGCAGCGTCGTCCGTCTGCACATGTTCTTGCAGTAGCCGCCTGAAGAATGTTCTTGTCTAGGTCTTCTTCTTGCCAATCGACGGGAACCGCCGCTTCACGGCCGCACGCACCTTCTTCTTCTCCGCGGGCGTGCCGTTCTGTGCAACTCGTGCGAGCGCGTTCCGCGCGTGAGCCTTGTCAGGGATCGGGTACTTGCGCTTGCCCGGAAGTGCGAATGACGTCGTACTCAGTTTCTTGCGTTCCTTGGTGCTGCTCAGATCCTTCGCCATTTCCCGCACCTTCCTTCGTCTTAGCCCACGTTCAGCATCCGCGATACCCGAGCCCCACGCCGTCCAAACCGATGCTCTTGGCACTTTCAAGGAGGCGAAAACTCGCAGGTGAGAAACGGCGGGAAGCGGGTAATGCGTCGCCAACAGATCACAAGGGAGTAAGGGCGAAGGCGATCCTTGGCTACGGGGTCCCGAAGCGCTAGCCCCCACTGAAGGAGATGACGCAATGCCTCGCTCATGGAGTGACAAGCGGGAACGCCAGTACGAACACATTAAGGAGGGCCTCGAAGATCGCGGTCGTCCCGTTGACACCGCCGAGGAGATTGCCGCTCGAACGGTCAACAAAGAACGGGCGCGGGCTGGCGAATCGAGGACCGCGAGCCGCGCATCAACGGACGACATTTCATCTGGACGGCGGGGTGGCTTGCGTTCTCACAGCGGCCCTGGCGGCCGCACCAAGGCCCAGCTCTACGGCGAGGCGCGGCGGATGAATGTCAAGGGCCGCTCGTCCATGACCAAGGCCCAGCTGGAGCGGGCGGTCGACCGCTAACGCGGTGCTGTTGGACAACGGCATGCTTGCCACTTAAGCTGTCCGCCGTTTCAGCCAGTACGCGCACCACCTGACCCTGGGTAACGAGCACTGGAGAGCACCACATGGTGAGCCCGTCTCGCCTGCAGCGCGGCGTCCGCGATGCTTTCCCACGCCGATTTATGAGCGTGGGACGGCTCGGCTTCGTCGTGGGGCTGATCGGACTTGTTGTCACGGGGTCGCTCGCCTGGACCGCGCGATCCCTCAACCGCAGCAATGAGCATCGGCTCCTGCAGGTTCAGACGGCCCAGGGCGGAGCGCTCATTGCCTCGTCGATTCTCGGTATCGAGGCTCCCCTTGCGACGGCACTGCAGATCGAGACCGTCACCGGCGGCGACACCGGTCAGTTCGCGAGATTCATGTCCGCCTATACGGGGTCCGGGCAGCTCTTCGTTTCGGCGTCCGTGTGGCAGGTAGCTGGTTCCGGCGCGCACATGGTCACGTCGGTCGGACAGCCAGGCACGCTCGAAACGGCAGCGGTGCAGGCACTCGTCGCAAAGGCGCTACATAGCTCGACGTTTGTGGTGACTGGGATCCCCGCGAACACGCCGCAACTGATCGGCTTCGCCCTTGCGAACTCAGCGAGCCCGACCTACGCCATCGTTGCCGAGCGAGCGATTCCGGCGAACCGCAAGGTAGCCGTCGAGAGCAATTCAGCGTTCTCCGACCTTAAATACGCGACTTACCTGGGTGCGACGACGAACTCGGCGCAGCTGACAACAACAGACGTCTCGCCCAGCCAGTTGCCACTCAGAGGCGCTGCGCGGGTCGTCGTCCCCTTTGGTGATACGTCAGTCACACTCGTCGCCGCGCCGTTGGGACATCTAGGCGGATCGCTTGGCGCAAACCTGCCGTGGATAGTCCTCGCGGTTGGCATCGTGCTGACTATCACGTCGGTATTCGTCGCAGTGCGGTTGGCCAGAAGGCGCAGGGAAGCCGAGGTGAACGCCGAAACCATCAGCGAGCTCTATCGTGACCTCGACCGCCTCTACGGGGAGCAGCGGAGCATCGCGCTCACGCTTCAGCATGCTCTCCTGCCGCGACGCATTCCCTCCATCGCGGAGCTTGAGATCGCCTCCCGTTACGTGGCCGGAGCCGACGGGGTCGACGTCGGTGGAGACTGGTACAGCCTCGTGCAAGTTGACGAGCAGCGATTCGCGTTTGTCGTCGGAGACGTTTCGGGTCGGGGCATCAACGCCGCCACGATAATGGCCCAACTCCGGTACACAGTGCGGGCCTACCTGCTGGAGGGCCACGGCCCTGGTGCCGCCCTCGGAATGTGTTCTCGTCAGCTCGACATCGCCGAGGACGGACACTTCGCGACGATCCTCGTCGGAGTGGGAGACCTCGGTTCACGAGAGGTCACGTTGGCCAATGCTGGCCACTTGAACCCGCTCCTGGTTTCGGTCACCGGATCGAGATTCATCGAGACCCCTGTCGGGCTACCGATCGGGGTCGGTGCGGCCACGTATGCGGAGACAACACTTGTCATGCCGCCTGGGTCGACCCTGCTTGCCTTTACCGACGGACTCGTCGAACGACGAGGCGAAGACATCGACCTCGGCTTCCAGCGGTTGGCGCACGCCGCGACCGACTTGGGGAAGACGCTGGACGGCGCGCTCACCAGGCTGCTCTCGATAGTGGCGGAGGACACCGCGGGGGACGACATCGCGATCCTTGCATTCCGATGGGTCGGCCGCGAGCTGCCCGACCCGGTTGTTATTGGCGCCAGCGGATCGCGAGTATGACGGTGTCGTCGGGGGCGTCGGCAACGATCAATGCATGGACTAACCCGTCGACGAATTCGCCAAGGGACTCCGTCTGACCGGTTGCGGCAGCGCGAAGGCGTTCGAGTCCAACGTCGATCGATTCGTCGTCCTTGCGTTCGATCAAGCCATCGGTGAAGGCGATCAGCGTCGCGTGGGGCGGGACGTCGAAGGTAACGGTGGTCAGATTGGCGAGCGGTTCTACACCGACGGGCGGCGCGGCGAGGCCGACGATGAATTCCGCAACACCGTCGCGTACAACGAGCGGCATGAAGTGTCCGGCGGACACGACCGTCACGCGGTGCCGACCGACGTCAATTTCGCCTGCTAACACGGTGGCGAACTGTTGATCGGTTTCGATGTCGAGCAACGCACTCAGTTTCACGAGCACGGTGGCGACGTCGTCGTCCTGCGCGATGTAGGCGCGGATCGCGTATCGCAACGACGCCATCGTCGTGGCAGCCTGCAAACCACGTCCCGACACGTCACCGACGAAGAACACGCAGCGGTCGTTGCCGGTGGAGATGACGTCGTACCAGTCGCCGCCGACCTCGATGTCGACGACACCCGCAAGGTACCGGGTGGCAATCTCCACGCCCTCGATCTCTGGTACTCGCGGCAGCAACGCGTGTTGCAGGTAACCCGCAATGTTTTGCTGTTCGCGATACAGGCGGCCGTTATCTCGGGCGAGACTCTCCGCAAACAGGCGGCGTCGCAGCGCGTACTCGACCGCCGCGCCACTGCCGAAAGCGAGCGCTAGTCCGACGCCGAGGACGATCCACTCCAGTGCTGCTGACAAGTTGCCGCTGAGCTGCCTGCTGGATGCGCCGACCATCGTGATGAACGTGTCGCCAAAAGGCAGGGACGTCGATGAGGTGCGGCCGCGGATCGGCGTGCTTCCAGTGGCTTCGAGCAGGTCAGCAGCATCGGGCTTTGACCCGAGGTAAAGCGCGAACTTCAACTGCGCGAACGGGGAGGAAGCTGGAACTGCGACCTGCCGGTTAGCCGGTAGCGAGGTCTCGCGGTACACCATGTATCCACTCGTATCGTCTACGGGCATTTCTGCGTATCCGAGCCGCAGTGATGTGCCGGGCAGGATTCCGGTGACGAACAACGAGGCGCTCGGATGCACGGTCGCAAAGAAGGCACCGTCGAGGTGTTCGTTGACCAGCGCCAGCGGAGGTCCGATCGAGGTGATTTCTTGTGCGTGTCCGTTGGTCAGCCGCCACAGGGAGACCGACCCGGAGTTGCCCGTCGACACCGTCCCGGCGGCCACGAAACGTTGGAAGGTCTGGGCATTGCCATTCGTATCGATCCCGATCTGCACCGCGTCGACGAGCTGTGACTGCACGACCGGCAACGCACTTGAGATGGCCGCCGCAGTTTGCTGCACCTGTTGGGCCAGCAAACGGTCGTTGTTGTGGGTGTTGACCGTGTCGGTGACCCAGGCCAAGCCCAGGGTCAGCGCCACGCCGATCCCGACCACTCCGGCGCTGAGCGGACGCAATCTAAGGGCGAACATTTGCGTGTGAGTCTGACACATCGCCACTATTCGGAACAGGCTTGACAGCGCTGGCCGCGCGGCCTTCAGCGCGAGTGTTTTGTCGCGCGTCGCCGTGGGCATGGGATCTGTAATCAGGGCGATCACGCTCCGGAGGCTGCCGTGCGCACGGGGAATGTCTTGGCCAGTGACGCACCGGGAGTCACGAGTCGTCCAGCCTGGCAGGTGATGGACAGTGTGCCGACATGCGTCGCGCGAGCTGCCCCCTGAGCCGAGGTCGGCCAGCGTCGCTCGGGCCTTCTTGCGCGACTGCTTCACTGACTGGGACCTCATGGAGTTGTACGACGACACCGCGCTTGCGCTGACCGAACTCGTCGCGAACGCGGTCATGCATGCAGCGACGCCCCTCGTCGTTGCGGTCAGCTGCGAAGGCGGCATGGTCGAAATGGCGGTGCATGATGGCAATCCATCGATGCCTGCGATCCGGCCGCACCGGACCGACATTGAGAGCGATATCAGGCAGGCGCTGGCTGCCGAATCCGCCGCCGTCGAGCCGATGGACGAACGTGACCCACGCGTATACGTGGGCGATGCCGGCTCTCTCGCAGGCGGCCGCGGGCTGCTCATCGTCGACGCACTCTCGGCGCAGTGGGGGGTTAGCCCGTTGAGCGACGGCAAGGCCGTGTGGGTGCGCACCCCGGTGCCGAAGGGCTGGCCGCACGCCGCCGATTGCTCGTGCGCCCACGAGGAGCAATCCACCGTCTTGGGGTCGGGCCGGACCGTCGTCCACCGCGGCTAGCCCGACCGCCGTCCACGCCGCCGTTGTGTCGCGACCGAGCCGCTCGTAGTCTTCCGCAACGTGAGCCCGCTTCCCCTCGTCCGCCCGATGCTCGCTGTCGCCGGACCGATTCCCGCGAAGGACGACGGCCGCTTCGCCGTCGAGATGAAGTGGGACGGCGTGCGCGCCGTTTCCTATTGGGACGGCGGGGAGTTGCGGCTGCTGTCACGCAACGACAACGACGTGACGCAGGGCTATCCCGAACTGGCGGCCCTCGGCGACCTTCTCGGCTCTCACAACGCGATCTTGGACGGCGAGATCGTCGCGTACGACCGCGGCCGACCGTCGTTCGAGGCGCTTCAAGCGCGGATGCATGTGCGCGGCGCGAAGGTCAAGCAGTTGGCTGCGGAGGTGCCGGTGACCCTCCTGCTGTTCGACATCATGCGGCTTGATGGCAAGGCGACGACCGGGCTGACCTACACGAAGCGACGCGAGCTGCTCGAAGCACTCGAGCTCGCCGGCGACCATGTGCTGACCCCACCGGCCTTTCACGACGATCCCAAGACAGTGCTGGCGGCGAGCCGCGCACAGGGTCTCGAGGGAGTGGTCGCGAAAGCCGTCGAGAGCATCTACTTACCTGGCCGGCGATCGCCGTCGTGGATCAAGGTCAAGCACGAGCACACGCAAGAGGTCATCATCGGCGGCTGGAAGCCGGGCGAAGGTGGCCGTGCGGGCCGCATCGGTTCGCTGCTGCTCGGCATCAACAACGACGCGGGCGAGCTGATCTACGTCGGGCATGTAGGGACCGGTTTTAGCGACCGCGCGTTGGCCGAGCTGGGTACGCGGCTCAAGCCGTTGCAGCGCAAGACCAGTCCGTTCACCGACGAGGTGCCCAGGCTGCACGCGCGCGACGCCGTCTGGGTGACGCCCTCCCTGGTGGGCGAGGTGAGCTACAGCGAGTTCACCCGCGAGCTCCGACTCCGCCATCCGTCGTGGCGCGGTCTGCGGCCAGACAAGTCCCCAGCCGACGTCCACCGCGAGCCGTAGCACCGAACCGTTCGCTCCCCGCCGTCCGTCCCGCCGCCGTCCGTCCCGCCGCGTCTTTCGCGAGCATTGTTGCTCAGCGCGCGCAAGTACGCGCGCTGAGCACCAACGCTTCGGCAGCAGGGCGCGCCGCCCTAGACTTTGCGCATGGGGTTTGAGCTTGCGCAGGTGAATATCGGGCGGCTCGTTGCGCCGCTCGACCATGCACAGCTCGCCGGCTTCGTCGAGCTGCTCGAGCCGGTGAACGCGGCGGCCGACAGGGCTCCCGGCTTCGTATGGCGACTGCAGAGTGGCGATGGCGACGCCACATCGATCACTGCCTTCGAGTGGGACGCCGGCGACAGCGCTGGCGTCATCGTGAACATGTCAGTGTGGACCGGCATCGATGAGCTGGCGGCGTTCGTTTTCGGCGACATGCACCGGGAGGTGTTGCGCCGGCGTCGTGAGTGGTTCAACCGCATGAGCGACGCCTACATGGTGTGCTGGTGGGTGCCCGCGGGCCACCGGCCGACGACAGACGAAGCCGAAGACCGCATCCGTAACCTGCGTGCCAACGGTCCGAACCCGCAGGCGTTCACTTTGCGCGAGCGCTATCCGCGACCCGACGAGCAGGTTAGTTATGCGGGAGTGCCGGGGTAGAACTCCTGCATGTCCCGGTCGCTGATCGCATGTGCCTCGTGACCGGCGTCCACGCATTGCTTGCACGTTTTGACGGCTACCAGCAGTCCCACGCGGTGCTGGGCTTTCCGCTGGCTGTGGTCAAGAAGTTTGGCGATGACAGTGCTGGCAACTTGGCCGCGGTCATCGCGTGGTCTGCGATGCTTGCCGTCTTTCCGCTCTTGCTGTTGCTGATTACGGTGCTCGGCATCGTGCTTCGGGGCGATGAGAGCCTGCAGCACCGGATCCTGCAGTCGGCGCTCGTCGAGTTTCCTGTCATCGGGCAGCAGTTGCAGATGAATATCAACTCCCTGAACAGGTCCGGCGTTGGCCTGATCGTCGGTCTTATCGGAACGTTTCTCGGCACCCGCGGTGTCGCCAACGCCTTGCAGAATGCGCTGAACACAGTCTGGGGGATCCCGCGCGAACGGCAGCCTGGATTTCCGTGGAATGCGATGCGGTCGCTTGCCATCGTCGTGGTGCTCGGCATCGGCCTGATTGTGACGGCAACGCTGTCGGGTTTCGGTGGCGGCACCGGCGCAATCGGCGCCGGGCTTCGCATCGCTGCGATAGCCGTGGCGTTCGCACTCAACGTCGTCGTGTTCTCCGTCGTGTTCAGGCTGGCTGTCGTCGAGATCGCATGGAAAGACCTGTGGCTCGGTGCGTTCCTTACCGCGCTTGGTTGGGAAGCTCTGCTGACCGTCGGCGGCTACCTGATTGCGCATGACGTCAAGAACATGAGCGCGGTGTACGGCACCTTTGCCCTCGTGCTCGGGTTGATGTCGTGGCTGTATCTCCAGGCCGAAATCACGCTGTACGCCGTGGAGATCGACGTGGTACGCGTCCAGCGCCGGTGGCCCCGAAGCATGGTGAAAGCAACTCCGGCCGCGCGTCGCGATGAAGAAGTCCCGACCGGATGATCGGATGGCGAGCGACAGCTCACGGGGAGGCCCTGGTGGCAGAGATATCCGCACCGCACGCGGACGAGATGGTCGGGGAGTCGCTCGCGCAGGTCGAGGGTGCCTTGCCCGCGGGCGCGAGGAGCAGGCTTACCGAAGCTGCCGGCGCAGACGGCCGCCAGTTGTTCACCTCAGACTTGTCGGTCAACGAGTTTCTCCTGCTTCGGCACGCAGGGTTTCGACCGCTCGGACTGGTTCTTGGCAGCTCGATCTATCGGCTTGGGTTGAGTTCACGCTTGCGCGCCGGTGCCGGGGAGATGAAGGAGCTGTCGCAGGCGATGTACTCGGCGCGCGAACGCGCGATGACGAGGATGGAGGCCGAGGCAGATCTGCTCGGCGCCGACGGTGTGGTCGGCGTTCACCTCGACGTCCGTCTTCGCGATTTCGGTAAGAACCTCGTCGAGTTTGTGGCGATCGGCACGGCCATTGCCGCGGACACTCCGGGGCCGTGGCGCACGCCAGCGGGGAAGCCCTTCACCTCCGACTTGTCGGGCCAGGACTTCTGGGCGTTGTTGCAGACCGGGTATGCCCCGCGTGGCCTGGTTCTTGGGAATTGTGTCTACCACGTAGGGCGGTTTGCTTCCGCCAGGGCTGTTGGTCAAACGGTAGAAATGACCGGCTTCACGCAGGGGATGTATGCGGCTCGCGAGGCGGCGATGACCCGCATGGAGGCTGAGGCGGTCGCCCTTGAATCTGAGGGAATCGTCGGGGTGGATATCGAGGAGTCCAACCACGTCTGGGGTTCGCACGTCATCGAGTTCTTAGCGATCGGAACGGCTGTCACGCCATTGCCGGATGCGGCCCCTTCTTTGTTGATTCCCCATCTGGTGTTGCCGGTGGAGGCATGAACGCTGAGTCGTCCGTGAAAGCTGCGTCGTCGGGGGCGTGGGCGGCCCGGCTCAACGGTACCGAACTGGCAACCGTTGAAGCCGTAGGTTTTCGCGCAATCGGAGTAGCGATGGGCATGTCCATCTACCGCGACGTGGTTTACACCGGATACCCGGCTGGCCGCGGCTATGGCAGCCCGATCAGCCGGCCAGCATCGGCGTCGCAGCGTTTCTACCCTTGTCCGCATGGCAGCAACAGCCTTGGTCACGCCCCGGGCTTGAACTACCGGCAGACGTGGACGCAATCACCGCGGCGAATGGCGCTGAAGCACGTCTTGGACAAGCTCGTGGCCGACGGGCGAAGTATGGGCGCGCACGCAGTGATCGGCATCTCGGTGCAGCAGTCGAAGTTCATGGACGGTGAGCCGCCCATCAGGCAGATCCGCATGACCGGCACTGCGGTACGCGCTGAGGGCGGGGAGAACAACGCGCACGGTCGGCTGTTCACGACGACACTTTCGGCCGGAGATCTGCTCGCGTTGCTACTGACTGGCCGAACGCCGTTGGAGATCACATTCGGCAACGCGGTGGTGGCCGTGATGCCCGGGTGCGTGCTGCGTCACTCCAAACGCGCCAAGGGGATTGTCGAGATCACCCAGCTCGGTGACGCGAGTGAAATGGCCCGCGAGGCTGCTGTCGCCGACCTGCGCGCCGATGCAGCCAAGGCGAGCGCCACCGACGTCGTCGGAATAGAACTCGATCTCGACAGCGCGCTTCCTCCTCGGGCCGGCGCCGGGTGGGCGGCAGTCCACGCATACGCCATGGGCACGGCGGTTCGTAGGTTTGAGAATGGGCTGGACCAGGTCGGCGCCCAGCAGATCTTTCGGCTAGTCAATCGGCCATGAGAACCGAACACGACGTCGCGCGACGAGCCGTTGAGGCGGCACGGCAAACCGCTGCTGCGTCGGGTGACGTCACCTCCGCGTCCCTCGTCAGCGCGGAACTGCTCGCGCTCACGCGCGCCGGCTATCAACCTGCCGGACTGATCAGTGGTACGTCGGTGACGACGATTGTCACCGCTTGGGCCGCTCAAGGCCGGGGCGGCGAAATCGAGTCGCTGACGACAGGGATGACTACCGCGCGCAACAGCGCTGTTGAAAGGCTCATCGCAGCTGCGCACACTCTCGGTGCGGTCGGGGTAGTCGATGTCCGACCGCGTTTGACATGGCGCGGACACCGGCGGAGCCACTCGCTCGAACTCACGCTCGTCGGAACCGCCGTGACGGGAAAGGGTGTTCACCCGACCGCGGTGTCCGACCTCCCCGCGTGCTTCGTCGCAGCGATGGACGCCGTCGCCGTTTCGCGGCTCGCTTGGTCGGGTTGGCAGCCTGTCGGTGTAGCGATTGGCGTGTCCGTCTTTGGGTTTCCGCGGCGACGCGTCTCGGTGTTGGCGCGTTCCAGTTTGCGCGGTGGCGAGGCGCTGCACCAGACCGAGGCGTTGTACGGCGCTCGCGAAGCCGCAATGGATCGGCTGTACGCCGACGCCCGCGCGCTCGGCGGGGACGGCGTTCTCGGCATGTCGTTGCAACAAGATGCGCATGTGTGGGGACGGCGAGCGGTTGAGATTTCGGTGCTCGGAACTGCCGTTGTCCGGACTCAGGGGGACGAGCAGATTCGCATACCGGAGCTTGCCTTTAGTCTGGCCGACCCAAAGGCCGAGTTTCGGACTGACCTACGCTGAGTGGACGACGAGCCTGCCGCCCTCAAAGAGTGCTACAGATGCAAGTACTGCGACAGCATGACCAGTGCGGCGGCCGCCATGACCGCGAATGCTAGCCAGCCGAGGATGCTCGCGACCTTGCCATTGCGATACTCGCCCATGATCGCTCGGTCGCGTGCGATCAGCATGACGACAAACAAAAAGGGCGCGGCGGCAATGCCGTTGATGACGGCGACGAGTACGAGGAGATGGATCGGGTTGCTCGAAAGCAGCGAGAGAATCGTGCCGCCGACTGTGCCAACGGCTACAAGGCCGTAGAACACCGGCGCCTTTCGCACCGAGCGGGAGAAGCCCCAGCGCTTGCCCAAGAGCCCGGCCATTCCCGCGGCGCCAGATCCCGCAAGCACCGGGATGGCGAGCATGCCGGTGCCGATGAACCCCAACGCGAAGAGCACCGACGACCAGTGACCCGCGACGGGCTTCAGCGCATTCGCTGCGTCGGCTGCGCTGTTGATCTTCTTCCCGTGCAGGGTGGTCGCCGTCACGACGATGATTGCGAACATGACGGCGTTCGAGAACGCCATGCCGGTGAAGACGTCACCGCGAGAGGTGCGCTCCTTGTACTTGGCTTCTTCCTTGGTGCGATTCTTCAAAGCGACGGGCTGATCGCCTCCTTCGGGTTCGGCGCGCAGCTCTTCGAGGCGGTGCGCCGACTGCCAGAAGAACAGGTAGGGGCTGATCGTGGTGCCGAGGACGGCGACCAGCAACGCGAAGTAGCTCGAGCTGAGCGTGAAATGGGGGACGACAGTGTGCAGCCCGACCTGGCCCCAGTTGACGTGAATAGAAAACAGGACGACGAAGTAGGTCAGCAGAGCCAGACAGACGATCTTGAATACCCGGGCGATCTCGGCGAATGAGCCCATGATCACAAGCCCTGTAATCACGACGCCGGCGACGAGTGCCCAGACCCATGTCGGGCCCGCGTGCAGCAGGTTCATGCCACTGCCGACGGCGACGAGGTCAGCCGAGATGTTCAGCGCGTTCGCGACAATCAGCGCACTAATGAGAACGATGAGTGCAGGCTTGGTTCGGTTCTTGAACTTCTCGGTGGCAAGTTCGCCTAGGCCGCGACCCGTCGCTAGCGCCGTGCGATCACAGATTTCCTGGACGGCAGCCATCAGCGGCAAGGTCAACAGCGACACCCACAACAAGCCGAGGCCAAACTGAGCACCGGCTTGCGAGTAGGTCGCGACTCCCGAGGGGTCGTCATCTGAGGCACCGGTGACCAAGCCCGGGCCCATGGCCGTCAGGTAGCCCCGCCACCCTTGGGAAGC
>DATCDK010000011.1:0-4088 GCA_036510735.1 Acidothermaceae bacterium
GATGCTTTCAGCAGCTGGTCGAGCACGGGCAGCAGGCGGTCGACGAACTCGGCGTGCAGGCTCTCGAACCCGGCTTGGTCCGAGTGCAGCGCCTCGGCCAGGCCATGCTTGGTGACCAGGAAATCGGCAAACCGGGCAACCCATGACCGCAAGGCTTCGTATGGTGTTTCGTCTGCGGGGGTAGTGGTCGCGGCGGTGGCGAGCGCGTCGAGCTGGTGCCGGAAGACTGCGACCACCAGGTCGGCCCGGGTGGGGAAGTGCCGGTAGATGGTGCCCATGCCGACGCCTGCTTCGGCGGCGATGTCTCGCACGGGAGCGTCGACCCCCGCACGGACGAACACGACGGCGGCGGCGTCCAGGAGCGTCTGCTGGTTGCGCCGGGCGTCGGACCGCTTACGCCGGCCAACGTTGGCGGGCGGCGGCGTATCGGCCGTCGTCATTCGAGGCGCCTCCTGCTCACTTGCTAAGCGGAGCAGCGCTCCATATAGTGATGCGGAGCAGCGATCCGGATCCTCATCCTGCCAGATCGTTGCGCAGTACGGGCCATCACGCCCCCGACGAGGACGGTATTCATCTCATGAGCGACACAACATCGGCCGATGTCGGCACCGACTCGACCACGCCGATCATCTCGGTCAGACCGGTCACGCTCGCGGCCCCTAACCGCGGCCACGACCTGCAGGTACGGGTCTCAGCGCCGACGACCGGTCACGACCTGCCGGTCGTCGTCTTCTCGCACGGCATGACCTTGTCCTTGGACAATTACGCACCGCTGGTCGACTTCTGGGCCGCCCGCGGGTTCGTCGTCATCCAGCCCACCCATCTCGACTCGCTCAACCTTGCCCCCGACGACCCGCGCACCCCGCTCATCTGGCGCATCCGGACCGACGACCTGACCTGCATCCTCGACCAGCTCGACACCATCGAAGCCGACGTGCCCGGGCTGGCCGGACGCATCGATCACGACCGCATCGCGGCCGCCGGGCACTCGTGGGGCGCACAGACCGCGAGCACGCTCGCGGGCGCGCGGGTCGTCAACGCCGACGGCACGCCCGGTGAAAGCATGGCTGACCCGCGAGTCAGTGCGGCAGTGCTGCTCTGTCTGCCCGGAATCGGCGGCGCCGACCTGACCCCGTTCGCCGCCGAATACTTCTCGTTCATGAGCCCTGATTTCGCCGAGATGAAGACGCCGAGTCTGATCGTCGCCGGCGACCACGACGACTCCCCGCTGACGGTGCGCGGTCCGGACTGGTTCACCGACGGCTACCGCCTCAGCCCGGGCGCCCCCGATCTGCTGACCCTGTTCGGCGCGGAACACGGGCTCGGCGGCATCCAGGGTTACAACGACACGCGGACCACGGACGAGAGCCCCGAGCGCGTCGCGGTCATCCAGCAGGCCACCCTGGCGTATCTGCGTACCGCGCTGGGCCTCGACAACGACGCGTGGCCTACCGCCCGTGGAACCCTGACCGCGACCAGCGACCCGCTGGGAAGGATCGGCTCAAAGTGACCCCCCGCGCGCCGGCCCGCAGCCCCAGCTTCGGAATCATGACCGCCCCGTCGCAGGTCGCCTACGGCGACGTCCTGCGGGTCTGGCGGGAGGCGGACAGCATCCCGCAGATCGAGCACGCGTGGCTGTTCGACCACCTCATGCCGATCTTCGGTGACCCGAACGGGCCTACCTTCGAGGGCTGGACACTGCTGTCCGCTCTAGCAGCCCAGACCGAACGGCTACGCCTCGGGCTGCTGGTCACGAGCAACAGATTCCGCCCGCCGGCCCTGCTGGCCAAGATCGCCGCCAGTGTCGATGTCATCTCCGGCGGCCGGCTCGAGTTCGGCATCGGCGCAGGCTCTCGGCCTGACGTACCACTGGCCCGGCGTGAGTACGAAGCTCACGGCCTGCCCTTCCACGACGCCGCCTACGCGGTCGGAAGCCTCGCCGAGGCGTGCGCGATCATCCGCCGGCTGTGGACCGATGCCGTACCGTTCGACTTCCACGGCAGCTACCACCAGCTGACGGGTGCGTTCTGCAGCCCCAAACCCGTGCAGCAGCCCCACCCGCCGATCATGATCGGCGGCCGCGCCACGCCGACCATGCGCGTGGTGGCCGAGCATGCCGACCGGTGGAACATGCCCGGCGGCAGCATCGACGACGCAATCGCGCGCAACACCACGCTGGACCGCTTGTGCGCCGAGATCGGCCGCGACCCGGCCGAGATCACCCGATCCATTGTCCTGCCTGCCTCCTACGACCGGCCCGACGACACCCGGCATGCAATCCGCGCGGCGCTCGACGGCGGGTTCAGCCACATCGTGCTCAGCCTGGGCGCGCCCTATCCAGTCGAGGTCGCACGCTGGGTTGCCGACACCTTCATCGGCCCCGCTCACTGACTAGAGCTGAAACACCAGCCCGACAGCAGGTAAGGGGCTGGTCGCCGGGTTTCGTCAATCCGTGGGCAGTGACGTCGACGACCCAGGATTCGTGCAGCTGGTCGGCGAGCTGTCGCTGTCGAGCGAGCGATTCCGTCGGCTCCGGGCGGGCCACGACGTCGTGTCATTCGAGGGGGCGCCGGTTTGCCTCGACCACCCCAAGTAGGGGAGCTCATGCTCAGCCGAGAGAAGCTCGCCATCACCGGAACCGAGGGTCAACTGCTCGTCATCTACCACGCCCAACCCGGCACCAGCAGCGCAGAAAAACTGGCATTGCTCGCCTCGCTGGCCAACTCGACCGCCACGGTCGATTCCGCCGCCGAACCACGACTCGCGACAGCCCCTACAGTGGAATCGGGCGGTGAGCGTGAGATGAACGGTCATAGCTAACGCGAGTATCGGCCCCCGCCACCATTGGTTGCCGTTTTTGGCCGCCTCTTGCATGTGCACGAGCCGCTGACCAGCAGTTCTAGGTCGGCGGCTTGTCGTATGTGGGGACTATTTGTGGGGACCCACTGAACTTCTGCCTATGCAGCCGGAGGTACCGCTGCGTCCGAGGGGTCGGTAGTTCATAGATAACTCCTTGTGCACCGCGAGCCGGTTGCGACAGGCGGATGGGTGGGTTTACGCGTGAGATCGGTAAGGGGATGCGGTCAGGCGGCGGCGCGTTCATTGACGGGTCGGCGGCGGAGGTTCGAGCGCTGGAGTGCCGGGGGCAAGTAGGCCATGTCGAGCGTGCCGACATCGGTGCCGGGCGGAACGATCTCGTCGATCCGGTCGAGGATCTCGTCGGTGAGCGTGACGTCGAGGCCGGCGAGGAGGTCGTCGAGCTGCTCCCTCGTGCGCGGTCCGATGATCGCGCTGGTCACACCAGGATGAGCGATCGCGAACGCCATCGCGAGGTGCGTCATCGGCAAGCCCGCCTGTTCGGCGAGCGGAATGATCTGTTCGACGGCATCGAGCCGACGCTCGTCACTGAGGTGCTTGAAAAAGGCGGCGCGGCGGAGATCGGTCTGCTGACCCTTGCGGACGCGCCCGGTAAGCATTCCCTGCGCGAGCGGGCTCCACACCATCGTGCCCATCCCGTAACGTTGGGCGACGGGCAGCACTTCGGTTTCGATGCCGCGGCTGAGGATCGAGTAGGTCGGTTGTTCGGTGCGGAACCGTTCCAGGCCGCGCCGCTCGGCCACCCACTGGGCTTCGATGATGTCAGAGGCGGGCATCGTGGACGACCCGATCGCACGGACCTTGCCGCTGTGGATCAGGTCCGAGAGCGCGGAAAGCGTCTCCTCGATGTCGGTGTCGGGGTCCGGTCGGTGGATTTGGTAGAGGTCGATGTGGTCGGTCTGCAAGCGACGCAGCGAGTTCTCGACCTCGGTCATGATCCAGCGCCTCGAGTTGCCTCGCTGATTGGGATCATCACCCATCGGGAGATGCAGCTTAGTCGCAAGGACGACGTCGTCGCGACGCCCTTTGAGCGCCTTTCCCACGATCTCCTCTGACTCGCCGTGGGAATACGCGTCGGCGGTGTCAACGAAGTTGATCCCCGCATCCAGCGCCTTGTGGATGATGCGGATCGAGTCGTCGTGGTCTGGGTTGCCGATGGCCCCGAACATCATTGCCCCGAGCGCGTAGGCACTGACCTTGATGCCGGTCCG
>DATCDK010000012.1:0-16169 GCA_036510735.1 Acidothermaceae bacterium
GTGGGTCAGGAAAAACGACAGATACAGAGGGGACGGCGAAGTGTTCCGCAGGCACGACCTGCAGCGTCTCGACATCGAAGCCTCGATCGGCGAAGGCCTCGCCGACGTAGCCGAGTGACGACACGTGGTCCTGCTGAACGAACAACACTCGCATCGCGGACCACCACCCGGTTCTCGGTACCGCTCGATCGGTTAGGTCGCGGGAGTCTTCGGGGTCGCCTGTCGACGTCCCTCTTCGAAGAAGGCGACGACTGCGTCGGCGTCGGCGAACTCTGTCATCGGGCGAGCAGCGCCGAAGGGCTGGTTCCAGAACTTGCCCTTGCGCGCCGTGTGTGGACCGACGTACGCGTACGCCTCGGGGACCGAATCGTCGCCGGGCGACACCCCGTAGTTCACGGCGTCAAGTGTGATGCCGACGTCGAAGTGCTCGGGCCACAAGATCGGCTCCGGCGGGTTCGTCGGCGCATGTGCCGTGGCCATCGCTCTGCACGCCGCGTCGCCAATCTTCAGCGCCCGCAGCAAATCGGTGGCCGCGGTGTGGTCGATGTGCATGCGGTTGCCGGGCTTGCAGCCGCTCGCCGGGGGATACGCATCGGCCGGCGGCGCACACGCGACTCCTGCGTTCGCGGCGAGGTCGACGAAGGTCCCGTGCAGCGGCAACACCAGCCAGTCGTCACCAACGACGAGATCGGTACCCCGGACGGCGAGCCGCCACGGTGGGCGCGGCAGTGGCCCGGTCGCGAAGCCGTCGCCAGTGACGACCAGCTTGATCGACCGGTTCGCGCGGCGCTGCGTCCCCGCGAGCACCAGTTCCGCAACGCCGTGCAAGGACATGAGCGTTTGCATGTACGCGGTGCGAGAGGCGACCGCGCGGTCTGCGTCTGCGAGGTCGTGCGACACAGTGACATGCGGGGTGACATGCGGGGTGACATGCGGGGTGACATGCGGGGTGACAGCGGCGGGCCTGGACGGCGCTGCGGGTGCAGCGGGTGCAGCGGGAACGGGAGCTGCGCGAGCGGCGACCGGCGTGGCTTTCGCTGCTTTAACCGGAGCGACCGGAGCCGCGCTTAACACAGTCCGCGAAGGCGCGGCCGTGACTGCGCCCTCGGCGGCAGCAGCGTCGCTAGTTAACAGTTGCGCGGCCGGCGTTCTCGGCTGTTCGGCTTCGCGGCGGGTGCGCATGACTTTGCCCCACGGGTCGAACTTCACATCGACGACGCGTTCCTTCATCGGGATGATCGCGTTGTCGGTGATCTTGATGTGCTCAGGGCAGACCTCGGTGCAGCACTTGGTGATGTTGCACAGACCGAGTCCTTGTTCTTCTTGCAGCATCTGCTTGCGATCGACGGTGTCGAGCGGGTGCATGTCGAGCTCCGCGTACCGGATGAAGAACCGCGGGCCGGCGTAGGACGGCTTGTTCTCCTCGTGATCACGGATCACGTGGCAGACGTCTTGGCAAAGGAAACACTCGATGCACTTGCGGAACTCCTGCGACCGCTCGACGTCGACCTGTTGCATGCGGTAGTCGCCGGGCTTGAGGTTGACCGGCGGAGTGAAGGGCGGCACCTGTCGGGCCTTCTCGTAGTTGAACGAGACGTCAGTGACCAGGTCGCGCAGCACCGGGAATGTGCGCATCGGCGTCACGGTGATGGTTTCGGTCGGCTCGAAGATAGACAGCCGTGTCATGCAGAGCAGCCGCGGGCGTCCGTTGATCTCGGCGCTGCACGAGCCGCACTTACCGGCCTTGCAATTCCATCGGACGGCGAGGTCGCCGGCCTGCGTCGCCTGCAGCCGGTGAATCGCATCGAGGACAACCTCGCCCGCTTCGACCTCAACGGTGTAGTCGACGAGATCGCCACCGTTCTCGTCTCCGCGCCACACCCGCATCTTGAGGTCGTAGCCCATCAGTGGCTCTCCTCGAACAGTGCCTTGAGATCGTCGGGCATGACGGGCAGGTCTTGGTGGAACACCTCGACGCCGGTGCCGGCGTCGTTCAACTTGCACAGCACGTTGATCTTCCCCCAGCTGGGATCGGTCGCTGGGTAGTCCTCGCGCGTGTGACCCCCCCGGCTTTCTTTCCGATCGAGAGCCGCGCGCGCAACGCATTCCGAGACCAGCAGCATGTTGCGTAGGTCGAGCGACAGGTGCCAGCCGGGGTTGTATTGACGATGGCCCTCGACCGACAGCGATGCGACGCGGCGCTTGAGGGTCCCGATCGTGGCTAGCGCCTCTTCGATCTCCTCGGCCGTGCGGATGATGCCGACGAGGTTGTGCATCGCATCTTGCAGGTCGTGCTGCACGGTGTAGGGGTTCTCGCCACCCTCCCGTTCGAACGGTGCCAACGCAGCCTCAGCGGCAGTGGCAACGTCGGTATCGGCGATCGACGGGCGCCCGCCAGTCACTGACACCGAATATGCCGCCGCATGCTCACCTGCACGCTTACCGAACACGAGCAGGTCGCTCAGCGAGTTGCCGCCGAGACGGTTCGCCCCGTGCATGCCGCCGCCAACCTCACCGGCGGCGAAAAGCCCTGCCACCGTTGACATTTGCGAGTCGGGATCGACTTCGACGCCGCCCATGACGTAGTGACACGTCGGCCCGATCTCCATCGCCTCTTTCGTGATGTCGACGTCGGCGAGTTCCATGAACTGGTGGTACATCGACGGCAGCCGCTTGCGAATGAACTCCGGCGTGCGGCGCGAGGCGATGTCGAGGAACACGCCACCATGCGGCGATCCGCGACCTGCCTTGACCTCGGAGTTGATCGCGCGCGCAACCTCGTCGCGAGGCAACAACTCGGGCGGACGCCGGTTGTTGACGTGGTCCTCGTACCACCGATCGCCTTCTTCTTCCGTGTCGGCGGTCTCCTCCTTGAAGAACTCCGGAATGTAGTCGAACATGAACCGCTTGCCTTCGGAGTTGCGCAACACCCCGCCGTCCCCTCGCACTGATTCAGTGACGAGCAGACCGCGAACGGACGGCGGCCAGACCATGCCGGTCGGATGGAATTGGACGAACTCCATGTTCACCAGTGGTGCGCCGGCGCCCATCGCGAGCGCGTGCCCGTCACCGGTGTACTCCCAGGAGTTCGAGGTGATCTTGAACGACTTGCCGATGCCGCCGGTGGCCAGGATCACGGCCGGCGCCTCGAAAGTGATGAAGCGGCCCGACTCGCGCCAGTAGCCGAAGGCGCCTGAGATACGGTCGCCATCCTTCAGCAACTGCGTGATCGTGCATTCCATGTAGACGTCGATGCCGATCGCGACCGCACGCTGTTGCAGGGTGCGGATCATCTCCAGGCCGGTGCGGTCGCCGACATGCGCAAGGCGCGCGTAGCGGTGGCCGCCGAAGTCGCGCTGGGAGATCTTGCCTTCCTTGGTGCGGTCGAACAGTGCGCCCCAACTCTCGAGCTCCCAGACGCGGTCGGGTGCTTCCTGCGCGTGCAGCTGTGCCATGCGCCAGTGGTTGAGCATCTTGCCGCCGCGCATCGTGTCGCGGAAATGCACCTGCCAGTTGTCTTCGCTCCATACGTTGCCCATCGCCGCGGCGATGCCGCCTTCGGCCATAACGGTGTGAGCTTTGCCGAGCAACGACTTGCAAACAACGGCGGTCTTCGCGCCTGCCTCGTGCGCACCGATCGCCGCACGCAGTCCGGCGCCGCCCGCCCCGATGACGACGACGTCGTAGGTGTGCCGTTCGCTCTCACTCATATATAGGGCCGCTCATGTCAGAAGAACCTCAGGTCGGTAATCGTGCCGGACGCGACGAGCCGTACATACACGTCCGAAAATGCCACCCACAGCAGCGAAACCCAGGCGATCTGCATGTGGTAACGATTCCCCCTGCTGACCTGACCCCACAACCAGTAGCGGACCGGATGCTTGGAAAAGTGGTTCAGACGGCCGCCGATAATGCTGCGGCATGAATGGCAGGTCGCCGTGTACGACCACAAGAACACCGCGTTGAGCACCAGCACGAGGGTGCCGACACCGGCGTGACCCCACCGGCCCTGGTGGTTGCGGAACGCAATGACCGCGTCGTAGGTCAAGATGATGTTGAGCAGGGTCCCGAGGTAGAAGAAGTACCGGTGGATGTTCTGCACGATGAGCGGGAAGCGCGTCTCGCCGGTGTACTTTGCGTGCGGCTCGGCAACAGCGCAAGCGGGCGGCGAGAGCCAGAACGACCGGTAGTAGGCCTTGCGGTAGTAGTAGCAGGTCATCCGGAAGCCGAGCGGCACGATCAGGATGATGATCGCGGGCGAGGTGAACCACCAATGCCCGAAGATGCCCAGGTGCGGGACGCCGTGTGAGCCCGGCACCGTGCCGCACTTGATCGCGAGGCACGGGGAGTAGAACGGCGAGATGTACGGCTCGGAGAAGTAGTCGCGGTCGATGAACGCGGCCCACGTCGAGTAGATGATGAAGCTGAACAAGACGACGAAGGTGACGACTGGCTGGATCCACCAGCGGTCGGTGCGCAAGGTCTTCGCACTGATGGCCGCTCGGCGTCCGACCCGGCCTTCCGGGGGTTGTCCGCCACCCGCGGCCGTGGCCTTGCTCTGGACGGACATCGGCCCCGCCTTCTCGTGCTGCCCGCATCGTTGCGGGTCATACGCGAGCACAACCTACGCCCGGCGCTGGCCTCGCTCCCAGCCGAGGCGGTGTGGCATCCGTCACTCCGTACACGGGCGACTACGTCACTCCCTACACGGACGACTACGTCACTCGCCACACGGGCGACCCCGTCGCTCGGACGAGGGCGACTCCGTCGACTCCTCAGAGATTCACCTTTGCGCCGATCAAAACCTCGCGGCTCCTCACAGGTACAGGTTTTCGGTCGCCCGGGACCTGCTTTTGTGAGGAGCCCACCTGTATCTGTGAGGAGTCGGCTCGTTCGTGCAAGGGCCCGAGGTCAGCCGCCGCAGCCTTCGTTGTAGTACATGTACCAGCCAGGACGCCCGGCCGGTGCGACCAGGACGGTGATCTCGCCCATCTTCTGGAGGTCGTCGCCGAAGCCGTCCGTGCCTTGGTCAGTCGTCGCTACCTTCGAGACCATGTCGAACTGGCAGCTGTAGTCGCCGCCGCCGGGGTTCAAGGTGCAGCTGTGGAAGCTGAACGTGTTGACCCACTGGCGCTCGGTCTCCAGCGCCGCGCGCGAATCGGGCGTCGTCACGTGCATCTCGGCGGCGATGTCGTGGCGGTTGTAGGCGGCGACCAAGTAGCGCATCGCGTCGTCGGGCGTCGTGAAATGCGGAGCCGAGCCGGACGGCGGGGTGCTGGCCGACGGTGACGTGCTCGAGGCAGGCGATGCACTGGCGGACGGCGGTGTGCTGGCGGTCGTCGTCGCCACTGGCGGCGCCGGAGGGGTGCTGGCGGGTGCGACAGGGGCTACAGGCGCGACCTGGGCAACGGGAACGGCCTGCGCAACGGGCGCAACCTGGGCAACCGGTGCAACCTGGGCAACCGGTGCAACCGGTGCGACCCTCGCAACGGGAACGGCCTGGACCACTGGCGCGGGCGGCGCCGAAGAGGTCGGTGTAGCCGGCGCGACCGAAGCCGCGGTCTTGGCCCCCGAACTCGCGCACCCTGCGAGCAGGAGTCCGACGCCGAGGACAGCGACGCCAAGTGTGGTGGTCCAGATGCGTGTCATGTTTCCCCCGGGCGAAGATGTGAGTGCCAGGTAGACGCCGGTCCAGGGGAAATGGTTGACAGCTATGCCGGAACTGCGGCTACACCGGAACTGCGGCTACACCGGAACTGCCGTGCGCCGCGCGAGGTACAGGTCGCAGCGACGATGGACCTCGAGCACGCCACCCGCGTCGTGGATCACCTTGGCGACATCGGCAAAGATCGCTTCACGTTGCGCCGGCTCGAGGATCAACATGTTCGATGTCGATGCCGCGTATGCCAACCAGGCAGCTGTTGAGTAGCTGTGTGTTGACTCGTACGTGCGCACTTCGACGTCCGTGAGGATTGGCTGCTTTTCCATCTCGTCGCGTGGCCAGGCAGGCGGCGCCTGGTCAGGGCTTCCCTCGTTCGAGTCGCCCAGTCCATACCGACGGTAGACGTCAGCAACCGCCGACAGCAGCGGGCTGCGGTGTGATTGCTCGCGGTTCCAGAACAGCGCGATCAGGCCACCCTCGCGCAACACGCTTGCCGCCTTCACCCACCGATGCTCGCGCGACGTCCAGTGCCACGACTGCGCGGCGAGCAGGCCGTCATAATGCCCTGCTGGCTGAAAATCCTCGAACGACGAGACCGTGACACTCACATTGGGCAACAGCCGGGTGTTCTCTGCGAGCACCGCAGCCATCGCTGGGTCTGGCTCGACGCAGGTCATCGCAAGCCCGTGGACGGCGAACAGCACCGTCGCCTTACCGGTACCCGCTCCCACCTCGACGACGTCGCGCCCCGGCAGCAACGCGACGATCTCGTCCACCATCTCAGCCGTGTACGACGGTCTGGCCCGGTCGTACTCGCGGGCTACTGCGCCGAAGCTGCGTGCGCGGACCGCGAACTCGTCGTCAGACGGCGGACTGCTCACGCAGTCAAGTCTGCCTTATGCCGCAGCAGCGGCGGCGAATTGCGAGATATCGGTGGTGCCCATGTAACGGTTGGGGCAAACGGCGTAATAGGGGCGGACTTGACGTGTCCCAAATACTGAGATCGTCGTCTCGGTAAACGAGATGGCGAGGTTACGATCCCAGACGTGGGAACGTCGCGTCGCCGGTGGTTGATCCTGGGCTTGGGCTGGTCTGCCCAGGCGGCGATGTGCTGCTACGTCTACGGACTTCCGATGCTCGTCCCCGCGATCCGGCACACCTACGGCATTTCGTTGGCTCGAGCCGGAGTCGTCGTCGCATCGCCCGGCCTCGGCGTCCTGTTCACGCTGTTTGCCTGGGGCTACGCCGCTGACCGGTGGGGCGAACGACTGGTGATCACGGTCGGGCTCGCCGGCGCGGCAATCTTTCTTACAGCGGCCTGCTTCGTTCATGGATTGACTGCACTGTGTGCATTGCTGGCGTTGGCCGGTGCGGCAGGGGCCTCGGTGAACTCGGCGAGTGGGCGCGTCGTGCTGGGGTGGTTCGAGGCGCACGAACGCGGATTTGCTATGGGCGTTCGACAAACCGCGCAACCGCTTGGGGTCGGGCTCGCGGCGTTGACCCTGCCCGCACTCGCTCGGCACGGCCTATCGACCGCGTTTGTGTTCCCGGCAGCACTGTGTGCCGCAGTTGCGGTGCTGGTCTTCGCGCTCGTCACGAATCCACCGCGTCCGACGGCAAATACATCAGGCAGCACCCGGTCGCCCTACCGAACCCCGCAACTGTGGCGAGTACATGGCTCGAGCATGTTGCTCGTCGTTCCGCAGTTCGCGGTATCCGCGTTCGTTCTCGAGTACCTCGTGAACCAGCGGCATTGGGAGGTGCTCGCGGCAGGTCGTCTGGTCTTCGCCATGCAGGTGGCCGGCGCTGCCGGTCGGGTGGGCGCCGGTGCGTGGTCCGACCGCGTCGGCAGTCGCTTGCGCCCGATGCGTCAGATCGCGGTCGCCAGTGCATTGACGATGGTGGCCATCGCGATTGGAGATGCACGTCATGCCGCGTTCGTCGTCGTCGCGTTTGCGGTCGGTGCCGTCGTCACAGTGACCGACAACGGTCTCGGGTTCACGGCCGCTGCCGAGATCGCCGGCTCGGCGTGGGCGGGGCGCGCACTCGGAGCACAGAACACCGCGCAGAACATCGCCGCGATTCTCACGCCCCCGCTGCTCGGCGTCCTGATTGAAAGCACGTCCTACAGCACGGGCTTCTTGGTGGCAGCGATCTTTCCGGTCATTGCCATCGTGCTCACGCCGGTTCCGCGGCGGCCACGTCACGGCGTCGGATCGCTAGTCGAACCGTCGGAAGTGGAACACTTGCAGGCATGACGCTTGCACCGGTGAACCTGACAACGGCTTTGGCTTCGTTTGATGAGGTGTACAGCCCGCGGATCGTCGCGCGTGTGAACGACTACGACGTGCGCATCGCCCATGCCAGGGGCGAGCACGTGTGGCATGTGCACGAGGACACCGACGAGTTCTTCCTTGTCCTCGACGGACAACTGGAGGTTGCGGTTCGTGACGACACCGGCGCCGAGACCACCGTTCTGCTGCGCGAAGGCGACACATTCGTCGTGCCGAGAGGCACCGAGCACAAGCCGTCGTCGTCCGGTGGTTCAGTTCTTACGTTCGAGCCGTGCGGGACAGTGACCACCGGTGATCGCCACGAGGGCGAGATACCCGACCACGTCGACAGCACGACGGGCCACGATTTGTAGGCCGTGCAGGCCCAGTACATACGCCCTTTCTCCGACGATGAGGCTTATAAGCGTGCGACCACGTACGATGGGGTAATCCCAACGAGACACGTCTTGGGAGCCCCACCTTGGTCTGGAGCACTTCCTCATGCCCATGAGTACCCGCGACGATCTGCGGAACGTCGCGATCATCGCCCACGTCGACCACGGCAAGACCACGCTGGTCGACGCCATGCTCTGGCAATCCGGTGCATTTTCCGAGCACCAGGCCGAGAACGATTCGGTCCGCGAACGGGTCATGGACTCCATGGACCTCGAGCGCGAGAAGGGCATCACGATCCTCGCGAAGAACACCGCTGTGCTGCACAGCGGTGTGACGATCAACATCGTCGACACCCCAGGTCACGCAGACTTTGGTGGTGAGGTCGAGCGCGGCCTCGAGATGGTCGACGCTGTGTTGTTGCTGGTCGACGCATCTGAGGGTCCGTTGCCGCAAACCCGCTTCGTACTCCGCAAGGCATTGCAGAAGAAGCTGCCTGTCGTGCTTGTCATCAACAAGGTCGACCGGCCCGACGCGCGGATCGCCGAAGTCGTCGACGAGACCTATGAGTTGTTCATTGATCTGATGGACGACGACCTCGACCACTCGAGCATTCTCGACTTCCCGATCGTCTATGCGTGCGCGCGCGCCGGCAGGGCTTCACTTACCAGGCCGGACGACGGCACGATGCCCGACAGCCCTGACCTCGAGCCGTTGTTCGCGACGATTCTGGGGACCGTTCCGCCGCCGTCGTTCGATCCGGATGTGCCGCTGCGCGCACATGTCACGAACCTCGACGCATCGCAGTACCTCGGCCGTCTCGCGCTGCTTCGGGTGCACTCCGGAACGATGAAGCGCGGGCAGCAGGTTGCGTGGTGCAAGTCCGACGGCACGATCGAGAAGGTGCGGCTCACCGAACTGCTCGGCACCAGCGCCCTTGAGCGGGTACCGATCGAAACGGCAGGCCCCGGCGACATTGTGGCTATCGCCGGCATCCCCGAGATCACCATCGGTGAGACGATCGCCGACCCCGACGACCCGCGCCCGCTGCCGATCATCACCGTCGACGAGCCGAGCCTGTCGATGACGGTGGGCATCAACACCTCACCGCTTGCGGGCGAGTCGGGCAAGAAGCTCACGGCCCGGCTAGTCAAGAACCGGCTCGATGCCGAGCTTGTCGGCAACGTCTCGATCCGTGTCCTGAACACCGAACGCCCCGACACCTGGGAAGTACAGGGTCGTGGTGAGCTGCAACTCGCGATTCTCGTCGAGATCATGCGCCGCGAAGGATTCGAGCTCACCGTTGGCAAGCCGCAGGTTGTGACCAAGCGCGTCGACGGCAAGGTGCACGAGCCGATGGAGCGCCTGACTATCGATGCGCCCAGCGACTACCAGGGCGTGCTCATCCAGTTGCTTGCGTTGCGCAAGGGTCGCCTCGAGCAGATGGTCGACCACGGCACCGGCTGGATCCGGATGGAATACATCGTGCCGGCACGCGGACTCATCGGATTCCGCACCGAGTTCTTGACGGAGACTCGCGGTACCGGGCTGCTGCACCACGTGCATGAACGCTATGAGCCGTGGCATGGCGATCTGCGTACGCGGCCAACCGGCTCGCTGGTGGCTGACCGTCGCGGTCCGACGACGGGCTTCGCACTGTCGAACCTGCAAGAGCGAGGCACGATGTTCGTCGGCCCGCAGACCGAGGTCTACGAAGGCATGATCGTCGGTGAGAACTCACGTCAAGACGACATGGACGTGAATCCCACCAAGGAAAAGAAGCTCACCAACATGCGCCAGTCGTCCAGCGACGTCTTGGTGCCGTTGATCCCACACAAGGTGCTGTCGCTCGAGCAGGCGCTGGAGTTCTGCCGCGAAGACGAATGCGTTGAAGTCACGCCGGCGAATGTGCGTATCCGCAAAGTCGAGCTGTCGATGTCAGAGCGAGAGAAGTACCGCGGACGCCGGGCAAAGGCCTCCCGCGAGGAGTAGCCCGGTCTGGTCACAACCCGCCGCTCGCACCCGCCGTCCCGCCCGGTGTTCGCGCCGAGTGAAGGAATTCGGTCGTGTTTTTTCGCTTGGGTTCTAGGGGTCAGAGCTGCGGGTCGATCGGGATGGGCTGCGTGTCGTGCGGCGGCCGCACGTTCGGCGCGGTTGCCCACACCTGGCGGGTGACCGTCTGCCCGGCGACAGGTGCGCCCAAGGTTGGGGGCGTGCCAAACGCTGCGGTCGCGGGGTTGGCGACGTAGGGGTCGAGCGGCTGTCCGGTGTCGCGCAGGTACATCGACACGCCGAAGTTGAGCAGCAGATCGAAGATCCCGACGAGCAGCAGAATGGCGCCGACGGTGTGCACGTCGAGCGTCGCGCCGTGTTTCGTGCTGTGGTACGTGATCGTGCTGGTAGTGACCGCAAACGCCAGCACGGCGCCCCCGACGATGAAGATCAGACTGCGCGTGAGCCAAGTAACCATGCGAGGGGTGTACCCGCGCCATCACGGGTGTATCCACGCTTAGCTGAATGAACTGCGGATGAACTGCACCTCGAGCTTGGCCAGGTTCGCCGCGACGTCCTCCTGCGACGTCATATGGGTCACGCCCGACAGGGGGAGCATGGTGTGCGGTCGGCCAGCGGCAAGCAGCGCGGTCGACAGTCGCAGGCTGTGGGCCGCAACCACGTTGTCGTCGGCCAGCCCGTGCACGATCATCAGCGGCCGAGAAAGTGTGGGTGCATCGGCAAGTAGCGAACTGATCGCGTACGAAGGGGCCGAGGTGTCAACACCGAGGTATCGCTCGGTGTAGTACGTGTCGTACAAGCTCCAGTCGATGGCAGGCGCGCCGGCGACGGCCACCTGAAAGACGTCGGGACGCCGCAGCACGGCCAGGGCAGCAAGGTAGCCGCCGAACGACCAACCTCGGATCGCGACCTTCGAAAGATCCAGGTCCGGGTGCGTCGCCGCCAAAGACTGCAGCGCATCGACCTGATCCTCAAGAACCACCGTCGCGAGATCGCCAGCTATGGCGCGCTCCCACGCGAGCCCGCGAGCGGGCGTGCCGCGGCCATCGACGATCACCACGGCGAATCCCTGGTCGGCCAGCCATTGCGAGTTCAGGTACGCGCCGCGTGATGCGACCACGCGTTGCGCGTGCGGACCGCCGTAGGGATCCATCAGCACCGGAAGTCGGGCGGATCCCTCGACGTGGTCGCGCGGCAACACGAGGGCGGTGCGCAGCTCGCGGCGTCCCTGCTTCGAGATTGAAACGCGAGGCGAGAACGGCGCGGGCGAGGCGAACGATCCGATGCGTCCGACCTCGACACCGTTCTTGCGGACGGCGGTGTGCACACCGTCGTCCGACAGCGAGGCGCTGCTCACGACGAGCACATCACTCGCGCCGGTGCCGGAGTGCACGCCGGGTTCCGCTGTGAGCGCCACGCACTCGCCGTCCGCGAAATAGCCCCAGAGTTGCTGCTCCGTCGGCTCAGTTGATCCGCTGAACAAGACGTCGCCATGCGATGCGAGAACGGCGCGCACCTGTAACCCGACTGGCGATACGACCTGGTCGCCGACAACGAGCCGCCGCGTATCGTCGGCATCGACCGTGCAGACAAGCCGGCCATCGGGCCGCCGGTCCGGCACCCCGGGTATGACTTCGAGCCAGTGGGCGTCGGTGTCTTCGCGAACCAGAATCGTCGCGCCGGTCTCGATGTCGACGTCGACGATGCGCATCGTGCGCTGGTCGCGCGACGCGAGCTGCAGCAACGGCGGGCTGCCGCGGCGCCACCGCACACTCACCAAGTAGGGGAACGCATCGGCGTCCCAGGAAACGTCTGTACGGCGGCCATCGAGGTGCAGCAACGACAACGACACCACGGCATTCGCAGTACCGGCAGCCGGATAGCGGATCGCGTGCGGTGCCCGATCGGGGTTCGATGGATCGCCGATGTGCCATTCCTGCACACCAGATTCATCGACGCGTGCCGCAAGTAACGAGTCGCCGTCAGGTGCCCACCAGAACCCGCGCTGCCGGTCCATTTCCTCAGCAGCGACGAACTCAGCGAGCCCCCACGTGACGTCAAGTTCGGCGATGAGTTCGCGGTCGGTGTCGTCGACGTCGACGTTCACCGCTCGCAAGGTGCCGCGAGTCGCGTAGGCCACCGCGCGCCCAGTCGGATCGAGGTGCGGATCGAACACCAAGCCGCCCGCGGCGAGTTCGCGAGCACCTCCGGTCGAGACGTCGACAACGAAGAGGCGACCCGCCAATGCGAACGCGGCTCGGGCGACTGCTGCGTCGGTGGAATACGCGACGATGCCGCCCGCTTGCTCGCGGGCTCTCTCGCGACGGGCTCGTTCCGCGTCCGGGAGCGAGTCGAGACCCGCAGCGAGCAACTCGACCGGGTCGGCCAGTAAGACTTCAGTGCCGGACGCCACCTCGTAGCTCCAGAGGCAGGTCACGCGATCGGTGCCGCCGCGAGAGCGCAAGAACAGCACTCGCGCGCCGTCCGGCGAGACGGTGAATCCGCGCGGCCGGCCAAGGGAGAATCGGGCGGTGCGGGCCTGCAGTCGCAGGAAGGAGTCGTCGGTCACCGGCCTGATCCTGCCATCACGCGAGAATCCTCGACGCTGGCCCTTCGATATCAATTCCGGTCCTGTCCGGGGTGCCGTTCTGACATGTCGGCGGAGCCGCATAGGGTCGCGCGCATGACTGATCGCAGCTTGTTGCTCGTGCACGCTCATCCGGACGACGAGACGATCGGCACGGGCGCGTCGATGGCCAAGTACGCGGCCGACGGCGTCAACGTCACGCTTGTCACCTGCACGATGGGCGAAGAGGGCGAGGTCCTCGTGCCTGCCCTCGCGGGCATCGCGGCGGACAAGGCCGACCAGCTCGGGGGCTGGCGCATCCACGAGCTCGAGGAGGCGTGCAAGACACTGGGCGTTCGCGATCATCGATTTCTCGGCGGTGCCGGCGGTTACCGCGACTCCGGGATGATGGACACACCCGCCAACCAGAACCCGCATTGCTTCTGGCAGGCCGACCTCGAGATCGCCACGGCGCAGCTCGTCGAAATCATCCGCGAGGTCCGCCCGCAAGTGGTGGTGACCTACGACGATTTCGGTGGCTACGGGCATCCCGATCACATTCAGGCGCACCGGGTCACGGTTCGGGCCGTCGAGCAAACCCGCGACATCGTGGCGAAGTTCTACTACACCGCCGTTCCACGCTCCTTCATGCAGGCGACCATCGACGCCATGAAGGAGGGTGGCCACGAGTTCTTTGACGGCATCGAGAGCGCTGACGACGTGCCCTTTGCGAAGGATGACGACGAGATCACCACGCAGGTCGACGCGCGCGACTATCTCGACCTGAAGGTCGAGGCGATGCGCGCTCACGCCAGCCAGATCGAGGTCGACGGGCCGTTCTTCGCGCTGTCGAACCACATCGGGCAGAAGGCGTTCGGCATGGAGCACTACGTGCTGATGGCCGGTGAGAAGGGGCCCGAAGATGCCCTGAACGGTCACGGCTGGGAAGCGGACCTGTTCGCCGGGCTGTAACACCGGCTGAGCCGAACGGGTGAACCAATTACACACGGTAGCCGCGCGTGCGGCGGGCCTGAAACACTCAAGGAACGCGCGTCGGTCGAGTCAGGGGACAACCGCCGTCACACGTGCCATCGGCAGCTTCACCCCGCACCTTGAGCCCAACAGGGGAGATTTCCTTGAGCGACCGGAAGCACCCATTCGACCAGCTCGCTACGGTCTCCGCGGGATCGGTGCTCAACGCCGATATCGCCGACGTGGGTCGCTACCGCGAGCGCGCTCGCATGCAGCGGTTGTGGCGGCTGTCGCTGTTCGTCGGATTGCCGACGTTGTTCCTCTGGTTCCGGATCATCGAGCACAAGCCGTTCAACGTGTTCGCGCTCCCGCACGTCAATCTGACGATCGTCGCGCTCTTCTTCGTCCCCGTGCTGCTACTCGTCGGGATGATCGTCATGTACGCGAGCTACGGACGCTCGCCGCACTTTGTCGTGCGGCCCGAGCAGATCGACGTCCGCCTGTCTGATGTCGTTGGCATCGACCTCGTGAAAGCCGAAGTCGTTCGGTCACTCAACCTTTTCCTTGCGCACAAGGCATTTTCGAGTGAGATGGGCGGCCGGCCACGGCGCGGTTTGCTCTTTGACGGCCCGCCCGGCACCGGCAAGACGTACACGGCAAAGGCGCTCGCGGCCGAAGCCAACGTGCCGTTCCTCTTTGCGACCGCGACGTCGTTCCAGTCGAGCATGCAGGGCGCGACGCAGCGCAAGATCCGCTCCTATTTCAAGGCACTACGCGCGCTGGCCCGCAAGGAAGGCGGCGCGATCGGGTTCATCGACGAGTTCGACGCGCTCGGTGGATCGCGTGCGGGCGTCGTCGCATCGACGCCGTCGGGAGCCCTCGACGGGATGCCGATGTCGTGCGGTGGGCTCGAAGGCCTCGCCAACGTTGTCTCGCCCGCCAAGCAACATACGCAGTTCGTCGGCAGTGGCGACCTGGGCATGGCGGTGCAGGAACTTCTTGTGCAGTTGCAGTCTTTCGACCAGCCAACTGCCGGCGAGCGGCTCTTCGGCAAGATCACCGACGCCGCGAACCTGTTGCTGCCGGCGGCGCACCAACTGAAGAAGGCGCCGGTCAAGTCGTCGAACATCATGTTGATCGCCTCGACCAACCGGCCTGACTCCCTCGACCCCGCGTTGATGCGGCCGGGTCGATTCGACCAGCGGCTGACGTTCGACAGGCCCGACAAGTCGGGACGTCGCGAGCTGATCGCCCACTTCCTTGCTCGCAAGGCCCATGCGGCGGAGCTCGATGATCCACAGAAGCGCGAAGCCCTCGCCGCGGTCACCCAGGGCTACAGCCCGGCGATGCTCGAAGGCATGTTCGACGAGGCCTTGATCAACGCCGTGCAGGAAGACCGCAGGGCGATGTCGTGGTCCGACGTCGAGCACGCGCGGCTCGACAGCGAGATCGGGCTCGGGCAGCCGGTTCTCTACACCGACCACGAGGCGAAGGTGATCGCGACCCACGAGTCAGGTCACGCCACGATGGCGTGGCTCGTTGCTCCCGGTCGCAGGCTTGAGGTGCTGAGCATCATCAAGCGACGCAGTGCACTCGGCCTGCTCGCCCACGGTGACCGCGAAGAGGTTTACCTCCAGTCGCGCACCGAACTGCTCGGCCTGATTGCGATCGCGATGGGTGGGCAGTCGGCAGAGGAGCTCTTCTTCGGCGACGTGTCGACTGGGCCGAGCGGTGACCTGGTCGCAGCGACGCGCGTGGCCGCGAACATGGTTGGCGCATGCGGCATGGAGCATTCGCTGGTCTCGTTCGGCGCGGTGCAGAACAGCGGATTCTCCGACACCAACATCGTCGGCCGTGTGCTCGGCGACAAGGACGGCCGCGCGGCGGTCGAAGAGGTGTTGCAACAGCAGAAGCTGCGGGCCAAGGCCTTGCTCGACGACAACCGCCACCTGGTCACCGCACTGCGCGACGCACTCCTCGAGCGGCACGAACTGATTGGCACGGAGATCACCGACGTGCTCGAGCAGGCGCAGCGCGAACACGCGGCGGGCCACACCCGCAGCATCGGGTCGGGCACGACGACCGCTGCGGTTATCGACCTGCGTGAAGCATCGCAGCCAACGCCGCCAGTGCAGCCAACACAGCCAGCGCTGCCAGCACAGCCGGTGCAACCAGCACAGCCGGCGCTGCCGACGCAGGCCACCGGTCCGCGAGACACGCGAGACACCGCCGTCGAACCTGCCGGATAGCCTGCCGCGGTGAGCGGCAACGGGCGCGGCGCCCTGGTGAC
>DATCDK010000013.1:0-7215 GCA_036510735.1 Acidothermaceae bacterium
CTCATTGGCTGCCTCGACTTGCTCATCGTTGCCATCCCTGATCGCACGCACGGCAGTCTCGCCAGTGCCGGCTGGTACGGCACCGCATTAGGCGCCGGCGCGATATTGGGCGGGACGGCGTCGGTGCTGCTGATCGGACGCCGGCGGCTTTGGCCAGCGGCGGTCGCGTCGGGGATCGTCTCCGGCGGCACCGTTGCAGCACTGTGCGCGACAACGTCGCCGGTCGCCGCGGGCGCGGTATTCGTCGCCATCGGCGCCGCCGCCGCCATCATGCTTGTCGCCTGCCGGGCCACCCTGCAGCGCCTGACTGAACTGCGACTTGTCGGCCACGTCTTCGCTGCCGCCGAAGCATTGGAGTCAGCGATGCTCCTCGCGGGTGCACTCCTTGTCCCCGCGCTCGTGAGCGCTGCTGGAATCAACGGCACCTGCCTGGCAATTGCGGGAATTCTGCTCGCGGCAGCAGTCGTCGTAGTGCGACCGATCGCCACCGCAGAAGGCAACGCCCTCGGTGCCTTTGAACGCGTCGCCGCACTCCGCGAAGTCAGTGCACTAGCTCACCTCGGAGCCGCGATGCTCGAGTCGCTCGGACGCGCGGCCCTACCGCACACCTTCGCCGCCGGCAGCGCGCTCATGACACAGGGTGAGCCCGGCGATCTCTACCACGTCATCGTGAACGGCCACGTCGACATCAGCCAGTTCGGCTCGGTCATCAACCATCTCGGGCCGGGCAACGGCGTGGGCGAACTCGCCCTGCTGTTCCCGACCCCACGGACCGCGACGGTTACGGCCACCGATGAGGTCAACACACTCAGCCTCGACCGCGAAACCTTCCTGCTCGCCCTCACACAACAGCCGCCCCCGACGTCCGTCTACGCCCTGATGCACTCGCGCATCGCCAAGCCGGAGCCGGCACCCGCACCGACGTAGGTCGCCCGGTAGGTTCGTGAGTCCAACGAGATCGGATGACAACCGTGGCGCACCCGCCTTCGCCGACACTGACCCTAAACAGCGGTCTGCAGATGCCGCAGCTGGGCCTGGGCACGTACAGCCTGAACGGCAGAGCGGGCACGGACGCAGTTGTCGCCGCCACTGACATCGGCTACCGGTTGTTCGATACGGCGTTTCGATACGGAAATGAAGCTGTCGTCGGCGCAGGCGTGAACGCCGCCGGCGTGCCTCGCGAAGAGCTGTTCGTTACGACCAAATTCGATGGCGAGTTCCAAGGCGAGGGCCGGGCACTTAGCGCCCTCGATGACTCACTGCGGCGGATGGGCCTCGACTACGTCGACTTGCTGCTGATCCACTGGCCGCTGCCCAAACGCGATCTCTACGTCGACACCTGGAAGACGTTCGAGCAGTTGCATGCTGCTGGCAAGACCAAGTCGATCGGTGTGTCGAACTTCAAGCCCGCGCACCTCGAGCGACTGCGCAAGGACACCGACATCGTCCCGGCTGTCAACCAGATCGAGCTCGACCCCACACTCGCGAGAGTCGAAGCACGCGCGTACCACGAAGCCCACGGCATCGTCACTCAAGCCTGGAGCCCACTCGGCGGCCCCGGTGCATCAGTACGCCGGAATCCGACCATCGTCGAGATTGCTCGCGCGTATGACCGGACGCCGGCACAGATCGCCTTGCGTTGGTGCATCGAGATCGGCGTGTCTACCGTGCCGAAGTCCGGCAACGTGGAACGGATGGCCGAGAACATCGAGATCTTCGACTTCGCGCTGACAGACGACGACATGGCGCGAATCGCGGCACTCGATCAGGGTGAGTCGGCAGCCCAGAACTCCGACCGCATCGGCCACTGAGTTCGCCGCAGCTGGTTGGGTTTGGGGCGGCACAACATTCGCCCGAGAAACGCAATCATTGCCGAGATCCGGTACTTCAGATCACGCTGATTTCGTGAGTGCTGGGTCGGGGGTCACCGTGCCCGGGCCGCCACCGGCGTCCTCTCGGGTGGGAGATTTTCGAGTTGTGGCCTGCCGTGTAACTAGTCGCGCCAGCCGGGGATGCTTATGTCCGTGTGCCGTCGATGTTGCGCAGGTGCGATCGGGTTGCTCCTCGCGATCTCGGCGTGCGGCGGACCCCACCCTGGTGCGGCGCGATCGGGGCCGAACACCGCACCCGCGTTGGTAGGTCCAACGGCGCAGGCGTCCAGCGCAATGCCCCGGCCAGTGGTCTCGACCGAGGCATCGCACCTGGCGCCAGCGCCCACAACGTCGCCGCCACCACCCGCGGCGACGACGCCGGCGATGCGACCGTCGACTTCGCGCCCAGCTCAGAGCGCGTCGGTCGGCTGCGGACCTGGTCGCGCCTCGGGGACGACGGTTCTCGCGCTGCCGGGCGGGCGGCGGGCGCTGCTCGCCGTCCCCGAGGATGACACCGGACGCCGCAGGCTCGGTCTGGTGATCGGGCTGCCCGGCTACGGTCAGACCCCCGAACAGCTTGCCGCCCAAAGCCGGCTTCCTGCACGTGCGATGGCTGCGGGTGTGCTGGCGGTGCTGCCCCAAGGCGCCGGTCCGGCGAGATCATGGAATTTCTCCGGTACGACCGGCTACGACGACCTGGCATTCCTGTCTGCGCTGATCACGCGGTTGGTCACCACCGAGTGCGCCGACCCGGCCCGCATCGTGGTAGCCGGCATCAGCGACGGCGGCGACATGGCGGCCTTCGCGGCCTGCAGCTTGCACGTCAGGTTCCGCGCGGTCGTCACGGTGGCGGCGTCGACCGAACCGCGGCCCAGCTGCCGCCCCATCCGGATCATCGCCGTCCACGGCGATGTCGACCCGCTGGATCCATACGGTGGAGGCCCCGACGGTCGCCGTGGCTATCCCGCGACCCCGCCAGCCATTCCCGCTATAGCGGCCTGGGCGGCGCTCGACGGCTGCGCTCATGCCATTACCACGTCGATCGCCCCGCACATTGTGACGACCACCTACCCCTGTGGCGCCCAACTCGTCTCCGTCAAAGGCGGCGGCCACACCTGGCCCGGCGGTGCTGCGGTCGCCGCGTCACTTGGAGTCACCACCAGCGAATACGATGCGACGGCGACGATACTCGGGCTGAGCTGAACGGTCAGGTCTCAGCCGGAGACAGCCAACCGGCCCAATGCGATTTTTCCTTGCAGGGTGAGGATTTTGCGTGTCGGCGTGTGCTGGGCCATGTTGGACTTGGTCGCGCGTCTGTGCACGTCGGTGCCACCCACTAACACTGCGTTTCCCTGCAGTGGCGGCGCCTTCGCCGGCAGCTGCTCCCGCGACCCGAACCGCACTGGACCAATGACCGAACCGCCGACGATCACTGCGGCATGACTGCCGCGCGTCAGCTGGCGTCACGCATTCGTCAGGCGGGACGCGGATCGTAAGTTCGTGAGGTCAATGATTCGGCTGGGCGGTCGCCGCATCGCCAGCGTGCACGGAACGCTCGACCACCCGAGCCCTGCCGAGGTGCTGCTAAGCGGGGCCACGCCGACTACCGGTGGGTAGGCGGAGGATGAGTGCGGTCGCGAACACCCGTTCAGCCCGGCGACGGCTGCGATCGCGTCGACGATGGCCGGTGCGGGCCACTGTGGTCCTCGTCCTGGTCTCACCGGCCTTGTATTCGTACATGGCGACGGCGGAGCAACCATCCAGCTTGCCGCTTGCGGTGCGAAGCGTCGAGTGGGTGCGCTCTCACCATGGGAGCTGGCTCGTTGACGAAACTGAACATGTGTATTACGGGTGGCTTACGGCTCCGCGCACGGGCGGTCCTGCGCTGGCCAAGCTGCCTCCGATCGGACTACCGCCGCCTACCCCTCCCCCCACCGCTAGACCTACCGCTCCCCCTTCCGCGGCCACGGCGCCTGGCGTTGCGGTAACTGCCCCGGCAACGCCGAGTGGACACAGCTCGCCGGCGTCCGGCTTGCCAGCTGCGGTGCAGCCGGTGATCTCACCGGCGTTGCCGAATGAGGGGATCTGGCGACCGACCGGGCCGGATGTGGCCGGCGGTCCGCCGGTGCTGGTCACGGAGTTTCGCCCGGAGGCCTCATATCCGCGGATGGTGGCTTACGTCGCCTGGTTTGACCACACCCGCACGCAGCTCGCCTATTATCCCGGCCGTTACGAACCTCCGCGGGCAGCTGTACGCGGATCGGCGCAGGTGCCGGTAGGGCAACGCGGGCGGCTGATTGCGACGTTCAACGCTGGCTTCATTTTCACTGACGGGCGCAATGGGTCCTCCGACAACGGGTTGACCAACGAACCGTTGAAGGACGGGCTGGCCACCCTGGTGGGCTATCGCGACGGGCGAGTCGACATCGTGATCTGGCATGGCGGCCCCGACCCCGGGCCGCAGTACGCCTTCACGCGGCAGAGTCTGCCGCCGATCGTGTGGGACAACCAGCTCAACCCCGCCTTGAAAGACCGCGGCCTGTGGGGCGCGACGCTGGGCAACGCGATACGCGTATGGCGTACCGGCGCCGGCATCGACAGGAACGGCAACCTGATCTATGCCGCCGCCAACGGGCAGACGGTCGAGTCACTGGCCCGCCTGCTGCAACAGGCGGGGGCGATCAAGGCGATGCAGCTCGACATCAACCCGGAATGGCCATCCTTGATCACCTACCGCCATCAGCAGGGTCTGGTCCCCGACAAGATCGTCCCTAACTGGCAGCAGTCGGCGAGCCGCTACCTCGTGCCCGACGACCGTGACTTCTTCGCCGTCTACACCCCACTCATCACCCCGGTCACGGTGCCTTTCAAATAGGTGCGGAGCCCTACGATGACGGGTTCGCGGCGCTGCGCAGGCGCCGAACCCGATCCATGCCTGCAAAGCGCACCAAATGAACGGGATTTCGTGACGCCGCGAGATCGCCCGTCGCGATCCAGGGGCTTCAGTGGGCTTGGCGTCCGGCGTTGGGGTGTCGAAGGTCACCGGGCTGGGGACCTTCGGCACTCCGGTCAGGTTGTGACGGGCACCGAGACTGGATCGGTGATCGCGTTGTGTTTGTGGGCGCCGGACAGACCGTGATTTCGGAGCGGGATTGGTAGGCCGGTCAGTGCCAGCGCGACCGTCAAGTGGGATGAGGGTTGGTGTTCGTCGAGGCGCAGTCACCATTGTCGCTGCCGTTCAACGCCGTTCACGTGGCGCTAGACGCGGCCCTGGCTGATGGTGGCCTGACCGAGGAGTCCAGGCGCGCCGCCGAGGAAGGTGCGTCGTTTCTGATGCGGGTGGGTCCCAGCGGGTCGCGCGGGTTCGCCAAACAGGTGCTGGTCGAGGTGTTGCCGTTCGACTACGTGGGGCGGAAGGTGGTGGTTCCGCTGCGCTGGCAGCCGACCGGACCGGCTGGTCGGTTGTTCCCTTCGCTGGAAGCAAACCTCACGATTTCTGAAGTTGACGGCAGCGGCAGCCTGGTCTCGATCGTGGCGTCGTATGAGCCCCCGTTGGATGTGGTTGGTGCCGGTCTTGACCGCATGTTGTTGTCGCGCGCTGCCGGTGCCACCTTGACCGCGTTGTTGCACGAGATCGTCACGAAACTGAACACCACCGCACGGCTCCTCGCACCCGCGGTTCGCGATCCTGGCGTGCCGATCGTCGCTGAACAGCGCGTCGCGACGCGATAACGTCGCGACGCGATACACCCATCATCCGCTCGTCATGGCGATTGTCGGACTCGGCCAGTTGACGGGATTACGTGCGCGTCGAAACTTGTCAACGTCGGCGACGACATCTGGTGCCTGCCTTGGCCCGATCTACGATGGGGCGGCATTTGCGTCGAAGCGCCCTAACAGTTCTGCTCGCCGAGCCAACCTCTTTGATCGACCCTGCGGAGCAACGCGCAATGAACGCACTAATCTGCCGCGGAGCGTGGATCGGTTGGATGCCTCGGGATGGGAGTGCGGTTCAGTCGGCCGGGAGTATTTCGCCGTCGATTGAGTACCCGCTGGCGATTACCGTCATGGACGCAGTGTGGCAGGCAGAGCGCAATCCATCGCAGGGTTGCGTGACACGAGGCCGCCACCGTCCGAATCTGCCGCGTGGCGCGTTCAGCTGAACGCGCACTTCTGGCTCCTTTGAGGGCGGCTACGCTCGCCCGACTCTGGCCGCAATGACGCGCGTGCGGTCGGGCGGCTGAGTGGCTCCGTCTAAGAGGTGTGTGCGCGTTTCGGTTGAGAGTTTCGCGGCCCGCAAATAGGGGCCAGCATCTGACAACCGTATGGGCGCGATCGTCGTTTACCGGTGTGACCGCAGGAGGTTGCGATGCCGGACGACGAGTTCGCCGAAGTCGGCGGCCACCGCCGCCAGTTCGCCCTTGTCGCTGCTAGCGCCGTCAGTGTGGTGTTGGTTGCTGTGGCCGTCATCGGTGTGCGCTCCTGGGGTGTTGTGGCCGCGCGCGGGCCGGCTGCCGACGGCACTGTCGCGGCCATCCCATCGGCGAGTCCGTTCGCTAGCTCCGTTTCGACCCCCTCGGCGGTCAGCGCCAGCGACCCCGCTTTCTCGTCATCGCCGATGGTCTCGGCTGCGCCGATCAGCAGCCCAGCTAGCCAGCCAAGCCCGCACTCGTCGGCGACCATTCGCCACACGCCGCCGGGCGCTCCCGCGGTGGTGGACGAGAGCCACCTCAACTTCGAAGTCGGCATGCGTTTGTCGCCGACGCACGTGGTGCTGGGTCAGCACACTCGTGTCACCGTGACGATCCTGAATGCGGGACATGGGATTGATCCGCGCGCCGTGGTGTCGGTCGGTTCGATGGTTCCCGCCGACGACTTCAGCGACGCGCCGCCGGGCTGCACGATCGCCAACGGTGGAGTCCAGTGCCCGGTCCCCGTACTGCGGGGCGGTGGCGAAAAGACGATCGCGTTCACCGTTACTACGGGGTACTACCCCGGGGACAGTTGGGACGACGAGATCTTCGGACAGTTGAGCTATGCCGATAGCTACGGCCAGCAACAACAGCTGCAACCGGGCTACTCAGCAGACCTCTTGGTGGATGCAGGCACGTTGTCGTCGGCGCCTGCCGGATCTGGCGCGCCCAGCACCGTGCCGTCGCCTCCCACATCCGCTGCGCCGAGCACGCCAACACCTACTCCGTCCCCTGTCGGTTGAGCCTTCAGCGATCGACGCTGAATCTCGTCCGACAACCAACTGAGCCCGATTCGCGTTTACCAGGACGACCACAGGAGGGTAGCCGTGCCGGACGACGAATCTGCCGAAGGTGGGGTGCGCCGCCGTCAG
>DATCDK010000014.1:0-35241 GCA_036510735.1 Acidothermaceae bacterium
CGAAAGTACGGCTTGAACGGCTGCATGCCGGCGACGACGAACAGCAACTCCGGATCGTCGGCCACCAGCGACGCAGACGGCACCACGGTGTGGCCGCGCTGCTCGAAGAAATTGAGCCATCGACGGCGGATCTCCGCTGACTCCATCTAAGACGCCGACCTGCCATTTGCGGAGCGCCCCGGGTTCGGCGCGGAGCGCTGAGTGTCGGGCGCGGAGCGCGCAGGGTTCGGCGCGGAGCGCTCAGTGTCGCGCTTGAACGGCGGCGGCGCTTCGCTCGCGAGCGCTTCGTGCAGCTGGGCTTCGCGCTCCACCATGCCGATTCGTACATCGTCGACGAAGCCGCGGATCGATCCGCGCAGCCCGCTCACGGCACCGCCCGCAGAGTCGGCGAGGCCGGCCGGCGTGAGCTTGCGCGCGGCCCGCTTCGCCCGCCGCACCGCGGCAACGCCGACACCGGCGCCAACAGCTAAGTAGAAGAGTCGCTTCATGCGGCTGAGTCCTTGCTCGCGTCGCCCTTACTCGCGGCAGTCGACGACTTGGCCGCCCCCCGTCGTCCGCCCTGCTTTTCGGCCTTCATCTGGGTCTTGACCCGCTTCTCGACGTCATCGTGGCGACGCTCGCTCATGGCGCGGCGTACCCCGTAGGTGAACGCGGCCACCTTGACGACCGGGCTGCCGAGCGTCGCTGCGAACAACGACGTCAGGGCCGACACGTTCGTCGTGACCTGCTGCACGCCGGCGGTGATCGTGTCGACCCGCTCGAGCTGATGGTTGGTCAGGCCGACGGTGGTCGTCACCTCGTTGATGAGGGGCACCGTCTCATCGGTCACCGAGCCGACCAGGCGGCGAGCCTCGTCGAGCACCTTGCCCAGCTTCAGCAGCGGGATCGCGAGCAGCCCAACGAGCAGGACGAAGGCGATGGCGGCGATGAGACCTGCGACGTCTCCCACTGACATGTGGTGCTCACACCTTCCGTCCGGACCGCCGTTGAGCGGATCTAGGCAACAAGGTCGGAGGATATCGGGTCAGGCGCCTTACCAGCGGCTCGGCGCCTGACGACCAGCGATACCGCCCGCGGCTGGCGGCGGCTCGGCTTGGAGCACCGCCGCCGGCAATGGATCCGCGACGAGCTCGACCGGAGCGGGCTGCCAAAGCCAGCGCAAGCCCTCCGGCACGACCATGGTGAGGTACGGGAGCGCGAAGAAGATCCCGAACACCCCTGCCAGGTCGAGCGCGAAGTAGACGGGCGACAGGAAGAGAATCGTCGCCACCACGCGGCCAAGAGCCCCAAACGTCAGTTCGGACGGCGCGAACCGTGAGGTGCGCCAGTGAGACGTCATGAGTGCCCCATCGACCTGCCTGGGAGCGAACTGAGGCGCCTCACTCGGCGGGCAGCTCCTCGCCACGCAGTGCCGCCCGGATCCGGGCTAACCGATCCGCCGTCACCCGCTCGGCGCCGCGATGGGTCGGCTGGTAGTACTCGCGGTGCGCGACCGAGTCCGGGGCGTAGCGCTGAGCGACCACGCCGGCGGCCTCATCGTGGGGATAGAGGTAACCCGTTCCGTGCTTGAGCTTCACGGCGCCCGGATAGTGGGAGTCGCGCAGATGCGAGGGCACCGAGCCGACGAGGCCCTGGCGCACGTCAGCGATCGCAGCCGAGATCGCCGTCGTCACGGCGTTGGATTTTGGCGCGGTGGCCAACGCGATCACCGCTTGCGCGAGGGTCAGGCTGGCCTCGGGGAAGCCGATGAAGGCCACCGCTTGATGCGCGGCGACAGCGGTAGTCAACGCAGTCGGGTCGGCGAGTCCGATGTCTTCGCTCGCGAGGATCACCAATCGCCGGGCGATGAAGCGCGGGTCCTCACCGGCCTCGATCATGCGGGCCAGGTAGTGCAGTCCGGCGTCGACGTCGCTGCCGCGGATCGATTTGATGAACGCACTCGCGACGTCGTAATGCTGATCACCGTCACGGTCATAGCGAACCGCTGCGCGGTCGACGGCCGTCGCGAGCACGTCGATCGTGATCGTGTGGTCGCTGCCGGCGCCCTCGGCCGCTGCTTCGAGGTAGGTCAGCGCCCGCCTGGCGTCACCGCCCGCCATGCGGATCAGTTGTCGGGCGGCGTCGTCATCGAGGGTGTATTCGCCCCGCAACCCGCGCTCGTCGGCAAGTGCGCGGTCGACCACCTCGCGGATGTCGTCATCACTGAGCGGCTGCAATGTCAGGAGCAACGAGCGCGACAGCAGCGGCGAGATGACAGAGAAGAACGGGTTCTCTGTCGTCGCGGCGATCAGCGTGACGAGCCGATTCTCAACAGCGGGGAGCAATGCATCTTGCTGCGTCTTGGAGAACCGGTGGACCTCATCGATGAACAGCACCGTCTGCCGGCCCGACATCCCGAGTTCGCGGCGCGCATCGTCGAGGGCTTCGCGGACGTCTTTGACTCCCGCATTGACCGCCGACAGTTCGACGAAACGGCGGGACGTCGCCTGGCTGACGACGTGCGCGAGTGTTGTCTTCCCGGTGCCCGGCGGACCCCACAAGAACACCGAACTGCCGCCAGCGTCGGGTTTCTCGACCATTCGTCGAAGTGGTGTGCCCGGCGCACGTAGTTGGTGTTGGCCCACCACCTCGTCGAGGGTGCGCGGTCGCATCCGGACGGCGAGGGGTGCCACGGCCCGTTGGGCAGCAGCGGTCGCATCATCGAACAGCGTCAATGCCAGCCTCTTTGCGCTGTTGCGCGGTGATGGTCGTCGGCGCGCCGGTGAGCGGGTCGCCGCCAGATGCCGTCTTCGGAAATGCGATCACCTCGCGGATCGACTCGGTGCCGGTCAGCATCGTGAGCACACGGTCCCACCCAAGGGCGATACCACCGTGTGGCGGCGGTCCAAACGTGAACGCCTCGAGCAGGAAGCCGAACTTCGACTCGGCTTCGTCTTTCGTCAGGCCGATCACGTCGAATACCCGCTGCTGCATCTCGCCGCGGTGGATTCGGATCGAGCCGCCGCCGATCTCACTCCCGTTCACGACGATGTCGTAGGCATAGGCGAGCGCCTCCCCCGGCACGTCCTGGAAGGTCTCGGCGTACTCGGGCTTGGGCGACGTGAACGGATGATGGACGGCAGTCCATCCGCCGTCGCTGGTCGGCTCGAACATCGGTGCGTCGACGACCCACAGGAACTTCCAGAGCGACTCATCGATCAGCCCGCACCGCCGGCCGATCTCAAGACGCGCTGCCCCAAGCAGCTCAAGCGACGGCGTGCGTTCACCGGCGGCGAAGAAGATCGCATCGCCCGGTGCTGCAGCGACATGGGCGGCGAGACCGGCGAGTTCGGCGTCGGACAGATTCTTGGCGACGGGCCCGCCGAGTTCGCCCTCGGCACCCACGAGCACGTAGGCCAAGCCCTTGGCGCCGCGCGATTTCGCCCAGTCTGTCCAGCCATCGAGTTCTTTCCGGGTCTGCGACGCGCCGCCTGGCATCACGACCGCTCCGACGTAAGCCGCCTCGAAGACCCGAAACGGCGTCGACGCAAAGAACGCGGTGCAGTCGATGAGTTCGCTGCCGAACCGCAGGTCAGGCTTGTCGGAGCCATAACGGCTCATCGCGTCGGCATAGGTCATGCGGGCGATCGGCAGCGGTATCTCGTAGGCCAGGATCTCGCGCCACAGCGCAGCCACGATGTCTTCGCCCAAGGCGATGATGTCGTCTTGGTCGATGAAGCTCATCTCGATGTCGAGTTGGGTGAACTCGGGCTGCCGATCAGCGCGGAAGTCTTCGTCGCGAAAACAGCGGGCGATCTGGAAGTAGCGCTCCATGCCGGCCACCATCAACAGCTGCTTGAACAGCTGAGGTGACTGCGGAAGTGCGTACCAGTGTCCGGGCTGAAGCCGCACTGGTACCAGGAAGTCGCGCGCACCTTCGGGGGTCGACCTCGTCAGGTTCGGGGTCTCGACCTCGACGAACCGATGCTTGGCCATCACGTCGCGGGCGACCCGATTTGCCTGCGAGCGCACGCGAAGCGCTGCGGCCGGGCCTTCGCGGCGAAGGTCGAGGTAGCGGTACTTCAACCGCGCCTCTTCATTGATGTCGGCGTTGCCAGCGATCGGGAACGGCAAGGGCGCCGCCTCAGACAAAATCTCGAGTTCGGTGGCGACCACCTCGATCTCACCGGTCGCCAGTTCGGCGTTGTCGTTGCCGGCCGGCCTTTCGCGTACCTCGCCGACGACCCGCACACAAAACTCCGCACGCAACCGCTCTGCCGCCTCCGCCACCGCGCCCTCACGGAAAACCACCTGCGCAATCCCTGACGCGTCGCGCAGGTCGACAAACGCCACGCCGCCTAGGTCACGACGGCGGGCCACCCAACCGGCCAGCGTCACCGTCGTGCCGGCGTCCGATCGGCGCAGGGTGCCGGCCTCGCGGGTGCGGATCACAGAAACTTCTCCTTCAGACTGGCGACGAGATCGGTGAGTGCGACGGCGGATTGCTCGCCGCTGGCTAAATCCTTCACTTGGGCGACTCCGGCTTGCAGATCACGGTCACCGATGACAACTGCGTAGGCGGCACCTGACCGGTCGGCCGCCTTCATGGCGCCCTTCAGGCCGAGGGTGCCGTACGCCAGGTCGGCGTGCACGCCGGCGCGACGCAGTTTCCCCATGGTGGCAATGCTCTCGACGCGGGCGGCGTCGCCCAGGGGCACGAAAAACACCGAGACTCTGGGGGTGACCCCGACCGCGCGACCCTCTGCGTGGCAGGCCAGCACGGTGCGATCGATACCGAGACCGAAGCCGATTCCTGACAATGTCTGCCCGCCAAGCTCGGCCATCAGGCCGTCGTAGCGCCCGCCGCCGCCGATGCCCGATTGGGCGCCGAGGCCGTGGTGCACGAACTCGAACGTGGTCTTCGTGTAGTAGTCGAGCCCGCGCACCATGCGCGGGTTCAGTGTGTAGTGCACTCGCAGCGCGTCAAGGTAGGCACGTACCGCCGCGAAATGATCCGCACACTCAGCACAGAGGTGATCAACGATCAGCGGCGCGCCCACGAGTTTCCGGCGCACCTCTGTGCGCTTGTCGTCGAGCACCCGAAGTGGGTTCAACCGCACTCGCTCGCGGGTCGCCTCGTCGAGGTCGAGCGTGTCGAGGAAGGCGACGAGTTTCTCGCGATAGGCAGGCCGGCACTTCGCATCGCCGAGCGAAGTGAGTTCGAGGGTGAAGTCGGTGAGGCCTAGTGACCGGAAGCCGTCGTCGCCGATCGTGATGACCTCGGCGTCGAGAGCCGGATCGTCGACGCCGATGGCTTCGACACCTACCTGGAAGAACTGCCGGTAGCGGCCAAGTTGCGGCCTCTCTGCACGAAAGAACGGCCCGGCGTACCAGAGCTTGACCGGCAGCGCGCCGCGGTCGAGCCCGTGTTGAATCACGGCGCGCATCACGCCGGCGGTGCCCTCCGGTCGCAATGACAACGACCGGCCGCCGCGATCGTCGAACGTGTACATCTCCTTGCTGACAACGTCGGTCGACTCGCCGACTCCGCGCACGAATAGCTCGGTGTGCTCGAACGTCGGCAACTCGACATAGCCGTAGCCGGCGGCAATAGCCGGTGTGCTCAGGGCATCGCGGACGGCGAGGAAGGCCGCCGATTCTGGCGGCAGGTACTCCATCACGCCCTTTGGGGCGTCGATCGTGCTCACGTGCGCACCTGACGGACGCCAGCCAGCCCGCGCAGGTGCGGGTTCGTCACTCGCTCGCGGCCGATGGTCGTCGATCGCCCGTGACCTGGCAGCACAGCCGTCTCGTCGGGCAACCTCAACACCCGCGCGAGGCTCGCTCGCATCGCCACGTCGTCGCCACCGGCGTTGTCGGTGCGGCCGATCGAACCCGCAAACAGCAGGTCGCCAGCGAACATAAGCCCCTCGCCGTCCGGCCCACCATCGACTGTGCGAAACACCACAGAACCCTCGGTGTGGCCGGGTGTGTGGTCGGCGATAAGGGTCAGGCCCGCGAGGTCGAGCAGCACGCCGTCGGTGAGCTCGCGGACGTCGTCGGGCTCGCCGAACGTCACGCCCGCCACGCCGAGTGCCTCAACCAGGTCGGGCGACAATGTGCGCACCGGATCGGCCAGCCGATCACGATCGCTGCCGTGGATGTACGCCGCCACGTCGTGCGCGCCACACACTGGCAGAACCGACCACATGTGATCGATGTGCCCGTGCGTCACGAGTACCGCGGCCGGCTGTAGCCGGTGCTCGCGCAGGACCTCGGTAAGACCCGGTACTGCGTCCTGCCCGGGATCGATAACGACACACTGCTGACCCGCTGAGGGTGCGACGACGTAGCAGTTGGCCGCGAAAAGGCCGGTCGGGAACCCGACGACGAGCACGATCGTCCCTTCTCGCGGCTGTGACTGACCCGGACTGACCCGAGACTGACTGGGCCCGCTGCCTGAGGCTTTGCTGTGAGCTGGCGGCCACGACGGTCGCGCTGCAGTCCGAGCCTACCGGCCCCTCTAGACTGTCGGCGCTCTCAAACGCAGCACCTGCCACACCCTGACCGTGACCCGCAGTGACCCACCGTGACCCAAGCACGACCGAAGATGCCCAGGAGGCCGCGTGGCCGGCAAGGACCGGAAGCGTCAGATCGCCCGCGAGCGGTATGAGAAGCGAATGGCCGCCCGCGCGGAGGCGCGGGTCAAGGCAAAGCGCCGCACGGCGATAGGCCTGTCGGCCGGCGGCGTCATCGCCATCGTGGGGATTGTGCTGCTGTTCACGCTGCCGAGCAACAACAAGAAGCCCGCCAGTTCGTTGTCGCCGGTGAGCTCAGCATCGGCGTCGACGTCACCGTCGGCCGCGGCGTCGTCCCCGATTCCGCCGATCCCCACGACGGCAAGTGGCTGCACGAGCAAGCCGAGCGTGGTGGCCTCGCCTATCGCGAACTTCCCGCTGCTGCCCGCAGGCGTCGACCCGGCGCTGAAGACCGAACCGATCGTCACTGTGCCCGCCGGTCCGGTCCCGACAAAGACCGAGGTCAAGGACATCGTGGTTGGCACCGGTGCGACAGTCGGGGCGCACGACAGCGTGACCGTCAACTACCTCGGCCTCAACTACGTCGACTGCTCTGAGTTCGACTCGTCGTGGTCACGAGACACGCCGGCGACATTCTCTCTCGACGGTGTGGTGCCCGGCTTCTCCAAGGGCATTGGCGGCGACTCTGCTAGCGGCATTGCCCCGATGAAGGTCGGCGGCCGCCGCGAGATCATCGTCACCCCGGCTGACGGATACAGCACTACTGGGTCCGGCGCGATCAAGCCCAACGAGGAGTTGGTCTTCGTCGTCGACGTGCTCGCCGCATCTGCACCGAGCCCAAGCCCCTCGGCGTCCGGCTCTGGCAGCCCGAGCGTCACACCGAGCACCAGCCCGGCGGCGTCCGTCACACCGAGTCCAACAGCCGCGACGTCGTCCTAGACCGTCGTGACCGCACGCGCCTGGCGTCAGGCGCGTGCGGTGCTGGTCACGCGGTAGGCGTCGTAGACACCGTCGACAGCCTTGACCGCCTTCAGCACGTGACCTAGATGCTTGGGGTCGCCCATCTCGAAGGTGAACCGGTTGACGGCGACCCGGTCGCGCGTGGTGGTCACCGACGCCGCGAGGATGTTCACGTGCTGGTCGGAGAGCACCTGAGTGAGATCGGCCAGTAGCCGGCTCCGGTCGAGGGCTTCGACCTGGACGACGACAAGGAAGACCGACGCGGCACCCGGCGCCCATTCGACGTCGACCAGGCGGTCCGGCTCGTGCTCGGCCAGGCTCACCATGTTGTCGCAGTCGAGGCGGTGGACGGATACTCCGCTGCCGCGGGTGACGAACCCCTTGATCGCGTCGCCCGGCACTGGCGTGCAGCAACGCGCAAGCTTCACCCAGATGTCGGTGGCGCCTCGGACCACGACACCGGGGTCGCCCGACGAGCGCAGCGGACGGCGTGGCCCGGTGGTGTTGGGATTGATGGTCTCAGCGAGGTCTTCGACCGCGCCCTCTTCGCCACCACGGGCAAGCAACAGTCGCTGGACGACGGTCTGTGCCGTCACATGTCCCTCGCCGACCCCTGCGTAAAGACCAGAGACATCGGCGTAGTGCATCTCGTGGGCGAGGTTGCCCAACGCGTCGTCGGAGAGCAACCGCTGCAACGGAAGGCCCTGCTTGCGCATCGCGCGCGCAATCGCCTGCTTGCCGTCTTCGATGGCGTCCTCACGCCGTTCCTTGGCGAACCACTGCCGAATCTTCGTGCGCGCCCGCGGACTCTTCACGAAGGCAAGCCAGTCGCGGCTCGGGCCCGCGTTTTGCGCCTTAGACGTGAAAATCTCGACCGCGTCGCCGTTGTCGAGGGTGCTGTCGAGCGGCACCAGCCGCCCGTTCACACGGGCGCCGATACATCGGTGTCCAACCTCGGTGTGCACGGCGTACGCAAAGTCGACGGGTCCTGAACCCTGCGGCAGAGCGAGCACGTCGCCCTTCGGGGTGAAGACGTAGACCTCGGCGCCTTGGATGTCGAACCGCAGCGACTCGAGGAACTCACCGGGGTCGGCGGCTTCCTTCTGCCAGTCGAGCAGCTGCCGCAGCCACGCCATGTCGTTGCCGGTCGACGGCGACTCGACACCGCCCGCGGAGTCTTCCTTATACTTCCAGTGCGCGGCGATCCCGTACTCCGCGCGCCGGTGCATGGCTTGGGTGCGGATCTGCAGTTCGACGGGTTTGCCGTCGGGGCCGATCACGGTGGTGTGCAGCGACTGGTACAGGTTGAACTTGGGCATCGCGATGAAGTCCTTGAACCGGCCAGGAACCGGGTTCCAGGTCGCATGCACGATGCCGAGTGCTGCATAGCAATCGCGCACCGAGTCGACGAGCACGCGCACGCCGAGCAGGTCATAGATGTCGTTCAGGTCGCGGCCGCGCACGATCATCTTCTGGTAGATCGAGTAATAGTGCTTCGGCCGGCCGGTGACCGTCGCTTTCACTTTCGCGTTGCGTAGCTGAGTGTTGACCTGCTCGATCACGCCGGCGAGGTAGGTGTCGCGACTCGGTGCTCGATCAGTGACAAGCCGAACAACCTCTTCGTATCGCTTGGGGAAGAGGTTAGAGAACGACAGGTCCTCGAGCTCCCACTTCAGCGTGTTCATGCCGAGGCGGTGCGCGAGGGGTGCGTAGATCTCCAGCGTCTCGCGCGACTTCTGCTCCTGCTTCTCGACGGGCAGGTATCGCAACGTGCGCATGTTGTGCAGCCGGTCGGCCAGCTTCAGCACAAGCACGCGAGGATCGCGTGCCATCGCCACCACCATCTTGCGCACGGTCTCAGCGGTCGCGGCGTCGCCGTACTTCACCTTGTCGAGCTTGGTCACGCCGTCGACAAGAGCGGCGACTTCGTCGCCGAAGTCTGCACGCAGGGTGTCGAGGGTGTACTCGGTGTCTTCGACGGTGTCGTGCAACAGCGCCGCAACGATGGTCGGCGGTGTCATGCCCAGCTCGGCGAGAATGGTCGCCACAGCGAGCGGGTGGGTGATGTACGGGTCGCCACTCTTGCGAAACTGCAGCCGGTGGTGGTGCTCGGCAATGTCGTAGGCACGTTGGATCTCGCGGGTGTCAGCCTTCGGGTGGGTCACCCGGATCGACCGGATCAACGGCTCCAGAACCGGCGACGTTGTGGTCGAGGTGCGAGGCGTGGCGAGCCGGGCCAGCCGGGCCCGCACCCGTCGGCCACCGGACAGCGAGGTTTCGGATGCTTCGGCCGCCTCCGGGACGTCGGAAGTCTCGATGGGTTCGGACGATTCGACGTCGGTGTCGTCGACGTCCGCGATCTCCGCGACTTCGGCGATCTCGGCGATCTCCGCGACTTCGGCGATTTCGGCGACGCCGACCGAGGCACCATCCTGCGGGACCGAACTGGGCACAGGCTCGTCCATGGCGCGGTCGACGCGCTCCGGAACGGCCCTGCTCGACACTGGTGACCCCTTCGCCTTGGCGAGATCTCAAGTCTACCGACCGATTTGGATCGAATCGCGTGCGTCAGACGATGAACAGCGACTGGACCTGCGCGTCGGTCGGTGTCCACTGTCCCGAGTTGTTGCGCTGATCGGTCAACGCCGTTCTCCCTGCGAGTGCGCTCAGCTCGATCAGAAACGACAACCCAACCGTCGTCCCGCCTGCTTGTGCTACCAGGTCGAGAGCGGCCAGCGCTGTCCCACCGGTTGCGAGCACGTCGTCGACGATGAGCACCCGCTCCCCTGGCGCGAACGCGTCGCGATGCACCTCGATGCTGGCGGTGGCGTACTCGAGGGCGTAGCTGGTCTCGAACGTCTGGTAGGGCAGCTTTCCCTTCTTGCGCATGGGAACGAAGCCGGCGCCAAGGTGGTACGCGACCGGCGCCGCGAGAATGAACCCGCGCGCTTCAATGCCGGCGACTTTGTCGACGCTGCCAGGCGCATGCTGGCCGACCAGCGCGTCGACGATCGCCGCGAATGCTGCGGCATCTGCCAGCAGCGGCGTGATGTCCTTGAACAGGATGCCTGGGCTCGGGTAGTCGGGAACGTCGCGGACGAAGCCGCGAATCAGTTCCTCGACGCTGCTCATCGCCGCCGTTTCTTCCCCGATGGCCGGCCGCCCTGGCGCCGCGGCGGCGTTCCGGGACGTCGGGTTGGCGATGGTGCCCGCGCGGCATTACCGGCCGGAGGAGTGGGCTGATCGGCCTCCGGCGGGGTCGCGTCAGTTGAGTCGTCGGGCGACGTCGGACGATCCTGCACGGCCGTCGCCGTGCCGCCACCGGCGCTGGTCACGCTGCCGCCGGCCGATGCGACTGCAGCCGCGGGCCGAGCCGACGAGCCGGTACGTGCCGCCACTCGCTTCGACAAGGCGATGTATTGCGGCTCGCGCTCCTTGAAGAGCACCAGCAGCGGGGTCGCGATGAAGATCGACGAGTAACTTCCGGTGGCGAGACCGATGAAGAGTGCGAGCGCGAGGTCCTTCAGCGATCCGGCGCCGAGCAAACCGGCGCCAACGAAGAGCAGCGAGGCCACGGGCAGCAGCGCGATGACGGATGTGTTGATGGACCGGACCAACGTCTGGTTGACCGCCAGGTTGGCTGCCTGGGCGTAGGTGTAGCGACTGCCGCCCGCGATGGGCCCAGTATTTTCTCGAACCTTGTCGAAGACCACGACGGTGTCATAGAGCGAGTATCCGAGGATCGTCAGCAGACCAATGACGGTCGACGGTGACACCTCGAACCCGACGAGCGCATAGATGCCGACCGTGATGATGAGGTCGTGGATCAGGGCGATGATCGCGGCCGCGGCCATCTTCCACTCGTAGCGCAGCGACAGGTAGACGATGATCGCGAGCAAGAAGATGATCAGGCTCTCGACGGCCTTATTGGTGATCTGTGAACCCCAACTCGAGCCGACCGTCTCAAGCGATACCTGCTGCGACGTCACCTGGAAATGGGACGTGATCGCGTCGGTGACCTTCGTAATCTCGTCCTGGCTCAGCACCTTGCTTTCAACCTCGTAGTTCGCGCCGCCGACTCCGACGTTCGACAGACGCTGCACGACGGGCGACGTGACCCCGGCCGCAGTCGTGACGTCAGTGACTTGGCTGACCGAGAAGCCCTTATCGGGGAAGGTGAACTGAGTGCCGCCCTTGAACTCCAGGCTCAGGCTGAGCCCGCGCGTGGCGAGCCCGATCAGGCCGATCACCATGACAACGGTCGATAGCAGTACCCATCGCCGCCACTTGCCGACGAACTCATACGACGCTTGGCCGGTGTAGAGTTGGTGGCCGATCGTGCCGAGGCGGCTCATGTCAGACCTTCCTGGCCGGCGTCACGCGCCGCGCAGTCGACGTCGCGGGTCGCAGGCGATCGACGCCTAGGCGCGCCGCATCAAGACCCGACAAGGGGTGTCCGTCGCCGAAGAACTTCGTCTTCGCCAGCGCCGTCATGAGTGGCTTCGTGAACAGGAACACGACCACCAGGTCGACCACTGTCGAAAGACCGAGGGTGAACGCGAACCCGCGTACATCGCCGATGGCGAGCAGATACAAGATGACAGACGCGATCAACGAGACGACGTCGGCCGAGATGATGGTTCGGCGAGCACGAACCCAGCCGCGTTCGACAGACGTTCGCAACGAGTTGCCGTCGCGGACTTCGTCGCGTAATCGTTCGAAGAACACGACAAAGGAGTCGGCTGTCACACCGATGGCGACGATCAATCCGGCGATGCCCGCGAGCGTCAGGGTGTAGCTGATTGCCTTCCCGAGCAAGACGATGATCGGGTACTGGATAGCGGCCGACAGCGCGAGGCTGGTGACGGTCACGAAGGACAAACCGCGGTAGTAGAAGAACGAATAGAACAGCACGAGCACGAGCCCGATGCCACCGGCGAGAAGGCCAGCCTTCAGTTCGTTGCTACCAAGGGTCGCCGAAATCGTCTGCGCCGTCTGCTGCACGAATGCCAGCGGCAACGCGCCGTACTTCAAGACGTCCGCAAGGTTCGACGCCGTCTTGTGCGTGAAGGTCCCGGTGATCTGGGTCGGGCCGACGATGGCGCCCTGAATGACCTCAGCAGAGAACACATTCGAGTCAAGGACGATGGCGGTCGCGGTGCCCACGTGCGACGTTGTGAACTTGGCCCACGTGTTGGCCGCACCAGACTTGAAGGTGAGCTGCACATCCCACTGGGTGCCGGTCTGCGTGTCGAGCTGCGCCGACGCCGTCGAGACGTCCTTGCCCAGAATCAAGGTCGGGTGCAGCAAGTACTTGAAGTAGACCGTTGAGCCGTCGGGGTTGCCGCAGGTGACAAGGAACTTGGTTGGATCGTCGACCCGCAGGCCGCCTTGCTGGTTGGCCGGCAGCGAGCAGTCGAGCTTCGCGTATGCCGCGAGCTCTGCCGCAGACGGCGTTGTCTCGGGCGCCGCAGTTCCCGTGCTTGGCGAGGCGGACGCCGACGGGCTGGGCGAGGCGACCGGCGAGGCCGCTGTTACCGCAGACGCCGCAGCTGACGGTGACGCGGACGCGGACGCGGGAGCCGCACTAGCCGCCGCTCGCACGAACCCAGCGGGCTGGGCGTGGACGGCCGACGTGCCACCAGGGACGCCGCGCGCCTGCGGACTGGACGACGGAGCGGCGGACGGGGACGGCGAGGCGGACGGGGACGTCGAAGCGGACGGCGTCGGGGTAGCCGACGGCGACACCGAGGGCGACACCGACGGGGTCACTGTCGGTGTCTGCGAGGTGGTGTCCTGGATATCGGTCCCGGTGAGCCCGGTGTCACTGGTCTCATATACCTGCCTGATGCTCAGCAGCGCAGTCTCGCCGATGTTCTTCAGCACGCCCGAGGTGTCCTTGCCGGGCACCGAGATGACGATGTTCTTGCCCTCGAGCTTCACCTCGGCACTGCTGACGCCAAGGCTGTTGACCCGGTTCGCCAGGATGTTCTTGGCCGTGTTGAGGTCGCCGTTCGTGACCTTGACACCCGTCGTCGACTTCGGCTCCAGGGTGACCGTGGTGCCGCCGCGCAGGTCGAGGCCCAGCGCCGGCGAGTACCGACCACCTAGCGCCATCAGCCCGTAGAGCACGGCAAGAAGCAGTAGGACCAGCAACAGGGGACGCCCTGAACTGGACCTCTTGGCAGGTGGCACCTGAAATCTCCCTGTCAGACCTACGGACTGCTTACGGACACTGCGAGCGTCTAGGTACTGCCGAACACCACATTGTTGCAGCGGAACGCCCGGACCGCCGTCGAGGCGTGCCCGCGCCGGGTCGGATCAGCCGGGTTAGGCCTGAGGAACGGGCCCCGAACCAGTGTCGTTCCCCTGATGATCTTCGCGATTCGAGGGTCGTGCCACCTCGTCGGCCGGCGCGGCATCGTGACCGTCATGGTCGTGACCGTCATGGCCGTCGTGGCCGTCGTCCTCGTCGTCCTCGTATTCATCGTCGTCCAGGTCATCCGGGTCGACCAGGTCTGGCACTACCCGAAGCACCGCCGCCTTCGCGAACCGAAGATGGACGCCCTCAGCGGCCTCAATGATGATCGTGTCGGTCTCGATCTCGACGACGATGCCGTAGAGACCCGAGGTGAGCAGCACCCGGCTGCCCGGCTCGACCGCACGCTGCAGTGCCGCGGCCTGCCGGCGCTTCCTGCCCTGCGGCAAGATCAGCACCACGTAGACGACGACGAAGAACAGCACTGGCAGCGCGAAGTTCTTCACGAACTACCTTTCGAGCAACTCATCGCGGAGGGCTCCGCGGCGACGTGGGCGGGGCAGGGCGGGTCAAGCACGCGCGGCTGCCTGCGCCGCGCCGCGAAGTCTATGCTGTCCGGCTTATCAGCCTTGCGCGTCGTCGACGTCTTCGAACAGGGTGGCCGCAGCGACTGCCCCCAGCGAGCCGACCGGTGGCACCAGCCCCAGGTGGCGCCAGCCGGCCGCGGTCGCGACCCGGCCACGCGGCGTCCGGACGATGAACCCGGCCCTGAAGAGGAACGGTTCGGCGACCTCTTCGACAGTCTCAGGCTCTTCGCCGACCGCAATCGCCACGGTCGAGAGCCCGACAGGGCCGCCTCCGAACCGCTTCACCAAGGCCTCGAGCACCGCGCGGTCGAGCCTGTCGAGCCCGAGCGCGTCGACCTCATAGACCGCGAGCGCCGCCTCGGCAACCTCGCGGGTCACGACGCCATCGGCGCGTACCTCGGCGAAATCGCGGACCCGGCGCAGCAGCCGGTTCGCGATGCGCGGCGTCCCGCGCGAACGGCCGGCGATCTCTGCGCCACCTTCGGCCATCAGCCGGACGTCGAGCAGGCCGGCTGATCGGTTCAGCACCCGCTCGAGTTCGGCCGGTGCGTAGAAGTCCATATGCCCGCTGAACCCGAATCGGTCACGCAGCGGGCCGGGCAGCAGACCCGCGCGTGTCGTCGCCCCGACCAACGTGAACGGTGCGAGGTCGAGCGGGATTGCGCTCGCGCCAGGACCCTTGCCGACGATGACGTCGACCCGGAAATCCTCCATCGCCATGTAGAGCATTTCCTCCGCAGGCCGCGACATCCGATGGATCTCGTCGAGGAACAGCACCTCGCCCTCAGTGAGCTGCGTGAGGACGGCGGCAAGGTCGCCGGCGTGCTGAATCGCGGGACCACTGGTGATGCGCAGGGGCGCATTCATCTCGGCAGCGATGATCATGGCCAGGGTTGTCTTGCCGAGACCGGGAGATCCGGACAGCAGCACGTGGTCGGCTGGGCGACCGCGCCGCCGCGCGCCGTCGAGGATCAGTGACAGTTGTTCGCGCACCCGCTCCTGGCCGACAAACTCCCCCAGGTTGCGCGGGCGCAGTGCAGCGTCGACCAACCGGTCTTCAACATCCGAGCGCGGGTCGACCAAATCGGTACCGTCGACGACCTCGATGCTGTCGACGATCTCGAGGCCGTCGGCGCGCACATCGGCAGGTGATTGTTCGGTCATACGCGTGCCCCGCCGAGTGAGCGCAACGCCTGTCGCAGCAGCACCCCGACATCAGGCGCGTCCCCGGCCACCACCATGGCGTCGGCATCGCCGGCGACCGCCTGCACCGCGTCGTCCGCCTCGCGAACGGAATAGCCGAGACCCAGCAGCGCCCCGTGCACGCTCTCGCGCCAACTCGCGCTGCTGCCACCCGGCAGAACGACAACGTCCTCGGTCAGCGTCGCGCCGGCGAGCTTGTCCTTGAGTTCGAGGACGATGCGCTGCGCAGTCTTGCGGCCGATGCCGGGCACCAGCGACAGCGTCGCGAAGTCGTCGGTGGCAACCGCTCGTCGCAGCGCGGACGGCGGATGGACGCCGAGCATGGCTTGGGCCAGTCGTGGTCCGACACCGGTCGCCGTCTGAAGCAATTCGAAGACCATTCGCTCGTCGTCGTCGGCGAATCCGTAGAGCGTCAACGAGTCTTCGCGCACGACCAGCGACGTCGCGAACCGCGCGGATTCACCGACTCGCACCCGCGAGATCGCCGTCGGCGCGCAGTAGACCTGAAGCCCAAAACCACCGACCTCGACGACGACGGAGTCAGGGGCAATCGACGCGACTCGACCTGCGACGAACGCGATCATCGGCTACTCCCAGTACGTATCGCTGCCCCATTCATCGTGCTGCGCCGCTCTGCAGCCTCGAGCGCAATGCTCACCTTGGCACTTGCGGCGCCGCGCCACACCTCGCAAATCGCCAGCGCAAGGGCGTCGGTCGCGTCCGCCGGGGCAACCAAGCCGGGAGTCGCCAGCAACTTGCGGACCATGAACGCCACCTGCTCCTTGCCGGCACGGCCCTGCCCGGTGACACTGGCTTTGACCTCACTGGGCGTTCGCAAGGCGACCGGAATGCCCCGACGCGCGGCGCAGGTGATCGCGACTGCGGCGGCCTGCGCCGTGCCCATCACGGTGCGCACGTTGTGCTGGCTGAAGACGCGTTCGACCGCGATGACGTCGGGCCGGTGACGCGCGATCCACGCCTCGAAACCGACCTCGAGGGCGAGTAGCCGCGCACCGATCTCGGCATCGGAAGGCGTCCGTAACACGTCGACCTCGACCAAGGTCACCCGGCCGCCGCCTGCGCTGTCGACGACGCCGATCCCACACCGGGTCAGCCCTGGGTCGACGCCGAGCACCCTTATCGAACGCATGTTCGGAAGCGTAGCGGCGCCCGCGCCCCGTTCGGCGCAGCGACGCACCGGTGCCTTCCCGTTCCCGGGTTTCGCCACTTCGCACCCTCCCCTTCCGCAGCGCACCGGTGTGGGCCTGCCCTTTCCCAACTTCACATCCGGTGTGGTCGCGATTTGGTCGCTCAAAGGCGGAATTCACAACCACACCGGATGTGAAGTGCTGTGCACAGACCAAACCGATCGCGCGGTACGCGCACCTCGCGCCCTCCATCGTCGTGTCATGTTCCAGGTTGCCGAGTTGCCGAAGAACGCTTCCGCGCCCCCGCTGTCGCTTGCGCGTCCGTTCACGTATGCCGACGCGATCAACGCCGGCTACACCCGCGGGCTGATCAGATATCTCGTCAGTACTGGCCGCTGGCTCGTACTCCGACGCGGCGTCTACTGCGACATCGCACTCTCGGAGCGTGCCGACCCAGTGTGGCTCCACGCGACCGCCGCATCACTCGTCATGACCGCCGGATCGGCAATAAGTCACGAAACCGCAGGCACGTTGTGCGAATTGCCAGTCGGACAGCGGCACGCGGGCTCACCAACGACCGCGCGACAACCTCCGACGATCTACCTCACCCACCCGCCCGCCTCACGACATGCACGACGCGGGCATCCGGGGGTTATCGAGCGCGTGGCTGCGCTACCCCCGTCACATCTCGCGTACTTTCAGGGCCTCCTCATCACCGGCGCGGCACGCACAGTCGTGGACCTCGCACGGTTCCGCCCGTACGCCGAAGGCGTCGCTATCGCCGATGCTGCGCTCCACCTGGAAATAACGACGAACGCTCAGCTCGTCGCCGTCCGGGATGCATGTCGCTCCTGGCCCGGCATCAACCGTGCCTCCAAGGTGATCGAGTTCGCCGATGGGGCTGCCGAGAGCCCGCTCGAGTCACGCTCCAGAGTCGCCTTCGCACTTGGCGGACTGCCGACGCCCACTCTGCAAGCCGTCATTCTGCTCAGGAACGGCCGTCGCGCGCGGGTGGACTTCTTGTGGGCGGAGTGGCGGGTCATCGGGGAGGCCGACGGTCGCCTGAAGATCCAGCGTCCCGAGGACCTCTGGGCGGAGAAACTCCGGGAAGACGCCCTGCGCGAACTGGGCTACGAAGTTGTCCGGTGGACGTGGGACGAGATCGTGAACCATCCCGAGATAGTTGTCGCTCGTATATTGCGCGCTGCTGCGCGCGCCCGACTCCGCGGCTGAAGCAACTTCACATCCCGTGTGGTCGCGATTTGACCTCAGAGTGGCCGAATTCACGACCACACGGGATGTGAAGTTGCGAATCGGCGGCAACGGGAAGGGCGGCGGCAGCAGGGGGTCGGGAGTCTGGGACGTCAGGCTTCGGCTAGGACGTCGTCGCTCACGTCGAAGTTTGCCCAGACGTTCTGCACGTCGTCGCAATCCTCGAGCGCCTCGACGAGCCGCAACACCTTCCGCGCCGTGTCGTCCTCGAGTTGGACGCTGACGCTTGGCAGCCAGGAGATCTCGGCCGACTCGTACTCGATGCCCGCGGCCTTCAGCGCGGCGCGCACGGCTGCCAGGTCGGTCGCCTCGCTGATGATCTCGAAAGAATCGTCGAGGTCGTTGACCTCCTGCGCGCCGGCATCCAACACCGCGAGCAACACGTCGTCCTCGCTGAGGTTGTTCTTTGGCACGAGCACGACCCCCTTGCGGTTGAACAGATACGCGACCGAACCCGGATCGGCGAGGTTGCCGCCGCCGCGGGTCATCGCGGTGCGCACCTCGGACGCCGCCCGGTTGCGGTTATCCGTCAGGCACTCGATCAGCATGGCCACGCCGCCAGGCCCGTAGCCCTCGTAGGTGATCGGCTCCCAGTCGGCGCCACCGGCTTCGAGACCCGCCCCGCGCTTGACCGCGCGGTCGATGTTCTCGTTGGGCACCGACGAACCCTTGGCCTTCGCAATCGCGTCGGCGAGCGTGGGGTTGCCAGAGACGTCAGCCCCGCCGGTACGTGCGGCGACCTCGACGTTCTTGATCAGCTTGGCGAACAGCTTGCCCCGCCGCGAATCGATGACGGCCTTCTTGTGTTTAGTGGTCGCCCACTTCGAGTGCCCACTCATGGCCGCTCCTTCAGGTGTTCGCGAACGACTTCGACGAAAAGCGCGTGAACGCGGTGATCCCCCGTGAGTTCCGGATGGAAGGCGGTCGCGAGCAAGACGCCCTGCCGGACGGCGACGATCCTACCCGCGCCGCCCTCAGCCTCCGAGCCATCGGGCACGCAGCCGAGCACCTCGACCGATGGCCCAACGTTCTCGACCCAAGGCGCGCGGATGAAGACGGCATGAAACGGTTCGCCGTCAACGCCATCGAGGGGCACCGAAGCCTCGAAAGAGTCGACCTGGCGACCGAAGGCGTTGCGCCGGACCGTGATGTCGAGACCGCCCAGAGTCAGCTGGCCTTCGATGCCGTCGACGAGGCGATCGGCCAGCATGATCATCCCGGCGCATGACCCGTAGACCGGCATCCCGGCGTCCACGCGCTTGCGCAGTGGCTCGAACATGTCGAAGGCGACGGCCAGCTTGTACATAGTCGTCGACTCGCCACCTGGAATGACCAGCGCGTCGACAGCGTCGAGTTCGGCCGGACGCCGAACCGCTGACCCGATGGCGCCGGCAGCCTCAAGACCAGCGAGATGTTCGCGAACATCGCCCTGCAACGCCAGGACGCCAACCCGAGGGGAGATCACCAACCTCGGGTGGCCAGCCGGTGGTCGACCGGGACGTCGGCGACGTTGATGCCGACCATCGCCTCGCCGAGTCCACGCGACACCTTTGCAAGGACGTCCGGGTCGTCGAAGAATGTCGTGGCCTTGACGATGGCCTCCGCGCGCTGTGCCGGGTTGCCGGACTTGAAAATGCCGGAGCCGACGAACACGCCCTCTGCTCCGAGCTGCATCATCATCGCGGCGTCGGCGGGCGTTGCGATGCCGCCCGCGGTGAACAGGACGACGGGCAGCTTGCCGGCCTCGGCAACCTCGCGCACCAACTCGTAAGGCGCCTGAAGTTCCTTTGCTGCAACGTAAAGCTCGTCGTCGGGTAGCGACGACAAGCGCCGAATCTCATCTCGGATCTGCCGCATGTGCCCCGTCGCGTTCGACACGTCGCCGGTGCCCGCCTCACCCTTCGAGCGGATCATCGCGGCGCCTTCGGTGATGCGCCGCAACGCTTCGCCGAGACTGGTCGAGCCGCATACGAACGGAACGGTGAACGCCCACTTGTCGATGTGGTGGCTGTAATCGGCCGGTGTCAAAACCTCGGACTCGTCGACGTAATCGACGCCGAGCGACTGGAGAATCTGCGCCTCGACGAAGTGACCGATGCGTGCCTTCGCCATCACCGGGATCGACACCGCGGCGATGATCGCCTCGATCAGATCGGGGTCGCTCATACGCGCGACGCCACCCTGCGCCCTGATGTCGGCAGGCACCCGCTCGAGCGCCATGACCGCTACCGCGCCCGCGTCCTCGGCGATCTTGGCCTGGTCAGCGGTGACGACGTCCATGATGACGCCGCCCTTGAGCATCTCGGCCATGCCGCGCTTCACGCGGACACTGCCGGTCACGGCTGAAACGCCACTGCCGGTCACGGCTGAAACGCCACTGCCGGTCACGGCGGAAACGCCACTGCCGGTCGTACCGGACGGCGATGTGCTGGCGTTTTCGGTAGGCGCTGACTCGCTGGACAAGGGAAAGGACCTCTCAAGGCGACCTGGTGTGAGGAAATGCTGCGTTCAGTCTACGTCCGGCGCCACATCGACCGCCTCGACATTGCCGTCGATATCAGCACTGCGCCAGGCGTCGCCGACCGCGAGATGCGCCGGCGGGGTGTCATCAATCTCGAAGAAGGTCGGTGGCGGGACATGCCCGGCCAGGCGTAGCCAGCGCACGAGTCGATGGCGACGAATAGCCAGCGTCGCGGTCACGGCGTCGTTGGAGAACCGCCTGGCAAGCAGCACCTTGGTGGTCGCGGCTTCGAGTTCAGCCAGCAGTGCGAGCCCTGCCGGTTCCTCCGCGAGCGTTTGTGCTTCGTCGGGATCGTCGAAGGCCGCCCGCAACGAGGCGGTGAGGCGGCTCTCGACGACCTCACGATCTGCCTCGTCGCCCGACGCCGCACGGGCTTCATGACCTGCGCTGGCGAGCAACACGCTGGTCGCAGGGTCGAGCAACCCAGACGCCGCGATCTCGAGCGTCACGGCGGCTCGGCGCAGCAGTTGCGCGTCAAGCGCCGCGCGCGTGGCATCAAGGCGCGCGTGCAAGCGGTCGAGGCGGTTACTTGTCGCCGTGACATAACCCGCGAGCAGCACGAAGGCAACGACAAGCCAAAACCACCAGGGCACTATCGCCTCCCGTACGGACCGCGCCGGGCGAACGCGTCCGGTGCGTCAACGGCGACTGTCTCGTACACGCGGACAATGTCACGTGCCACCGTCGACCAGTCGTAGCTGCGGGCGGTCGCCCGCCCGAGTACGACCAGTGCCGCGCGCGCGTCGGGGTCGTCGAGCAGTTCAGCGGCTTTCACTGCGAGATCGTCTGAATCACCGGTCGCGAACAGCTGACCGGACCGCCCGCCGTCCAGCACCGCTCGAAATGCCTCGAGGTCGCTGGCCAGCACCGGAGTGCCGACCGCCATCGCCTCCAGCAACACGATGCCGAAGCTCTCGCCCCCGATGTTGGGCGCCACGTAGACATCAACGGACGCAAGCATGCGCGCCTTGTCGGCGTCGCTGACCTGACCGAGCAGGTGAACACGGTCGAAGACGTCCGCCGGCAGCGCGTCTCGCACCTCGTCTGGGTCGCCTGGGCCGGCGATCAGCAGCCGCAGGCCTGGACGATCCGCGGCGAGTTTCTCGAACGCGGCAAGCAAGACCGGCAGTCCTTTGCGCGCCTCCTCGAAGCGGCCGAGGAATCCCAGCGCGCCGCCATCGCCGGGCCACCCGGGGAAGGGCTCGACACCAGCGAACCCCGCCATCGACACACCATTCGGAATCATCACGGCGTCACCGCCGAGGTGTTCAACCAAGGTGCGTCGCGCGGCCTGCGAAACCGCAATGCGGGCGCTGATCTTCTCCAGTGCGGTCTGCAGGATGGGGTACGCCGCGGCGAGGGTGCGGGCCCGCTGCACCGACGTGTGGAACGTCGCCACCAAGGGGCCATCGAACGACCATGTGGCGAGCAACGACAAGCTCGGCGTGGTGGGCTCGTGAACGTGCACGACGTCGAAGTCGCCCTCGCGCAGCCACCGGCGAACCCGCCGCGCAGACAGCGGTCCGAAGGCCATGCGAGCGACGGCGCCGTTGTACGGCACCGGCACTGCGCGCCCAGTGGAGGTGATGTAGGGCGGCAACGCTGCCTCGTCGTCAGCGGGCGTGATGACCGACACGTCGTGCCCGAGGCCGATCAGCGCGAGCGCCAGGTCGTGAACGTGCGCCTGCACGCCCCCAGGAATGTCCCAGGTGTAAGGGCAGACCAGGCCGACCTTCACCTGCGGGCCTGCACGTCGCCCAGCCACATCGGCTGGAGCATGTGCCAGTCCTGCGGGTGTGCAGCGATCCCTTCGGCGAATCGATCGGCCAGGGCTTGTGTCATCGCGGCTATCTTGGCCCGCTTGTCACCTTCGGTGGGCGGCTTTATCTCCTCGCGCATCCAGCCGCACCAGCTGCCGCCAGGGCCACCCTCGTCGCTGTACCAAAGATAGGCCGGGAGCAGCGCCGCGCCCGTGGCCAGCGCAAGGGACGCCGGACCGGCGGGCATCATCGCCGACTCGCCAAAGAAGGACACCTCGATGCCGCCGTCTCCGAACTCCCGGTCCGCCACTAGGCACAGCGTCTTGCCTGCCCGCAGCCGGGCGAGCAGCAGGGCGAACGTCGTCCGGCCTCCGCCGGTCAGCGGCAAGACCTCCATACCGACCTTCTCCCGCGCTTCGACGAACCTGTCGAACAACGCTTCTGGCTTCAGCCGCTCGGCGACCGTGGTGAACGGATACCCGCGCAGGACCAGCCATGCGCCGGCGTGGTCCCAGTTGCCGGAGTGTGGCAGGGCCAACACCACCCCTCTCCCATCCGCAAGCGCCTTGGCCAGGAACTCCTCACCTTCGAAAATCATCCGGTCGAGAATTCGCTCGCGGGAAAAAGTTTGTAGCCGGAAGAACTCCAACCAGTAGCGGCTGTAAGAACGCATCGCCCGACGGGTCAACACAGACAACTCAGGCGCCGCCATCGCGTACCCGACCACACGTCGCAGATTGCGCTCGAGCTGCTGGACGCTACCGCCGTTGCGCCACCAGATCACGTCCGCAATGACTCGAAAGATCGGCCGGAGTAAGCCTTCGGGCAGGATCCGGACCAGCGTTGCACCAGCGACGAAGCCACGCGTCTGCCATCGATCACGGCGAGAGACGTGCGAGTCGGTCACGAATCCTGCGCGGGAGTGATGGCGCTCGCTTGCCGGTAGACCACAGCGAAGCGCTGGCAGACGGTGATCGCACTTGCCACCGCGAGCAGCCACAGCCCGACGGCTTGGACGAATGGAATGCCGAGTCCGCTAAGACCCGTGGCGACAAGGATGACGATCGTGCGCTCGGTACGCTCGGCCACACCGACGTCGGCACGAAGTCCAAGACCCTCAGCGCGCGCCCGGGTATAGGAGACCAGGTTGCCGGCGATCAGGCAGAAGATGCACAGGCCGAGCAACACGGGTTGGCCATCACGGGCGAACCACCAGATCAGGCCGGCAAATACTGCAGAGTCGGCGAGCCGATCCAGGCTCGAGTCAAGGAACGCGCCCCACGGGCCAGTGATGCCTCGGGCCCTGGCAAGTGCACCGTCGACCAGATCGGACAGCACGAAGATCGTGATGGCGAAGGATCCCCAGAAGAGCCAACCTCGCGGGTAGCAGATCAGCGCAGAGGCGCACACCCCGAGCGCGCCGAACGCCGTGACCATGTTCGGGCTGACCCCAGCGCGCGCCAGCGCCTGGCCGAGCGGACCGAGCACGCGCTGCAGCGGAATCCGCGCACGCTTGAGCATGTCCGTCCGTTTCGCCGTCCACCGAGAGGTGCTGGGCTGACCCGGCCATCGTAGCGAGGAGCACGCAATCGCCCGCCCGCCACGCCCGAGCGCCAGCCTGCGCGCCGCCGGCCCGCGATACGGCGCAGGCTCACCCCGCCAACCTCTTGTGGCGACGAATCCGCAGGTACAGAGTCGACTCCTAAACCTCAATGTTGAGGAGGCGTGACCCATGTCAGACAAAGCGACTGGTCCCGCAGGAGCCGCCAGCACAGCACCGACGGCCGACCAGCCAAGCAAAATCCGCAACGTCGTACTGGTCGGCCATTCCGGAGCCGGGAAGACCACGCTCGTCGAGGCCCTTCTCGTCGCGACCGGCACGATCCCACGAGCCGGTCGGGTCGAGGACGGCACCACGACGACCGACTTCGAGGACGCCGAGGTGCGTCACCAGAGGTCGGTCTCGCTCGCGCTGGCGCCGGTGGAACACGACGGCGTGAAGATCAACCTGCTCGACGCCCCCGGCTATGCCGACTTCGTCGGCGACTTGCGCGCCGGACTGCGGGCCGCCGACGCCGCACTGTTCGTCATGTCGGCCGTTGACGGCATCGACGGCTCGACGCGGATGCTGTGGGAAGAGTGCGCACAGGTGGGCATGCCGCGTGCCGTCGTCATCACGAAACTCGACTCGCCGCGAGCCGACTTCGAAGCGGTCGTTGGCGCATGTCAGGCGACCTTCGGCAACGGCGTCCTGCCGTTGTACGTGCCCGTTCAAGCAGCCGATGGCGCGATGACGGGATTGCTGGGCTTGCTCAGCCGCCAGGTTGGCGATTACAGCAGCGGACGTCGAGAGGTGCGGTCTGCGGACGCGGCAGAACTCGAGGCCATCGGTGGCACCCGCGACGAGTTGCTCGAAGGAATCATCGCCGAGAGCGAAGACGAGACGTTGATGGATCGCTACCTCGCTGGCGAGGACATCGACGTGAAGATCGTGATCGAGGATCTCGAAAAAGCCGTCGCCCGCGGGTCTTTCTATCCAGTGCTCGGTGTGTGCGGAACGACCGGCATCGGCAGTGCGGAGTTGCTCGAGTTGCTCGCGCACGCATTTCCGTCGCCGCTTGAGCACCCGCTACCGCCGGTGATGCCGCTCTACGGCTCGAAGGTCACGTCGCTGACCTGCGACCCGTCTGGGCCGTTGGCCGCCGAGGTCGTGAAGACGACGACGGATCCCTATGTCGGTCGGGTGTCTTTGGTACGTGTCTTCTCCGGAACGCTGCGACCCGACACCGTCGTGCATGTGTCCGGGCACGGGATGGCTGACCGCGGGCACGAAGACCATGACGTCGACGAACGCGTCGGCACGCTGAGCTCGCCGCTGGGCAAGACACACCGACCGGTCACGCAATGCATCGCCGGCGATATTTGTGCCATTGGCAAGCTCGCGCGCGCAGAGACGTCGGACACGTTGTCGGACAAGGAACACGCGCTGCTGCTGAGCCCATGGGACATGCCGGAGCCCCTATTGCCGGTCGCCGTACGGGCGAAGTCGAAGTCGGACGAAGACAAGCTTTCGCAAGGTCTCAGTCGCCTTGCGGCCGAGGATCCGACATTGCGACTCGAGATGAACTCAGAGACCCACCAACTGGTGTTGTGGTGCATCGGCGAGGCGCATGCCGAAGTTCTGCTCGACAGGCTGAAGAACAAGTACGGCGTCGAGGTCGAGCAGGTGCCCTTGCGGGTACCCATGCGTGAGACGTTCGGCTCGAAGGTGGTCGCGCACGGGCGTCATGTGAAGCAGTCCGGCGGCCATGGTCAGTTCGGCGTCTGCGATATCGAGATCGAACCGCTGCCCCAGGGCACCGGCTTCGAGTTCATCGACAAGGTATTCGGCGGCGCGGTCCCTCGACAGTTCATCCCGTCCGTCGAAAAAGGTGTGCGGGCGCAAATGGAACGAGGCGTCGCCGCCGGTTATCCCCTCGTCGACCTGCGCGTCACCTTGACCGACGGAAAGGCGCACTCGGTCGACTCATCCGACATGGCCTTCCAGATGGCCGGCGCACTCGCGATGAAGGAAGCCGCGAAGGCCGGGCAGATCCTCCTGCTTGAACCCGTCGATCAGGTCAACGTCTTGGTGGGCGACGACTACGTCGGCGCGGTGATGAGTGATCTCTCAGGACGCCGTGGCCGGGTGACCGGTACCGAGCCGATTGGTTCGGGTCGAACGCTGATCCACGCCGAGGTTCCGCAGGTCGAGATTTCGAGGTACGCCATCGATCTGCGATCCCTCTCACAAGGCACCGGAACGTTTACCCGGCATAATCTGCGCTACGAACCGATGCCCCCGCAGCTCGCGACGAAGGTGATGGCGGCGCACAAGGAGGAGTAACCAGGCGCTTGGAGGCGGGCTGAGGAACGAAGCCAGCCGAGAAGCGGCCCGTGTAACAGCAGCGGCCAGCATGTGGGTCACCCTAAGCTGGGCGTCGTGTATATCCCGGCGCACTTCGCTGCAGACGATCTCGAGCAGGTCGTGGCGTTCGTCGCGCACGTTGGCGCGGCCGACTTCGTCACGTTCGATGGCGCCGAGCTGACCGCGAGCTTGCTCCCGGTGATCTGGGATCGATCCGTTGGTGAGCACGGGCGGCTGCTTGCTCACCTCGCATTGGCCAATCAGCAGTGGGAAACGGCGCTGCCCGACGTGCCGGCGCTCGCGATCGTGCACGGCCTGCAGGCCTACATTTCTCCGACGTGGTACCCCTCGACCGCCGAGCATGGCCGCGTTGTGCCGACCTGGAACTACCAAGCCGTTCACTTCACCGGCGTACTGACCTTTCACCCGGACGCCGAGTGGCTGCGGGGCGTCGTCAAACAACTGACCGACAAGTACGAAGCGCATCGCCCGGACCGCTGGTACGTCGAGGACGCGCCCGACGCATACATCGAGGGTCAACTACGCGGGATCGTCGGCGTCGAGATGACGATCACCAAGGTCGAGGCGAAGAACAAGCTGAGCCAAAATCGCAGCGTGGCCGACCAACTGGGCGCCATCGAGGGCCTGCTGAGCGAGCCTGATTCGCAGGCCGAAGAGATCGCCGCGGTGATGCACGCTCGCATTGCGGAGCAGGTCTCCGAAGAAGGCTAGACCTGCGGCCAGGCAGCAGCGAACAGCTCTCGCGTGTCGTGCAATAGCTGCGGCAGCACTCTGGTGTGACCGACAATCGGCATGAAGTTGGTGTCGCCTCCCCACCTCGGGACGACATGCTGATGCAGGTGAGCCGCAATGCCGGCGCCCGCGACAGACCCGAGATTCATGCCGACGTTGAATCCCTGCGCACTGCTGACGGCGCGGATCGTGGTGATGGCTCGTTGGGTAAAAGCCATGAACTCGGCCGCTTCGTCGACCTCGAGTTCGCTGATATCAGGCACATGCCGATACGGGACGACGAGCAGATGCCCCGCGTTGTAGGGGTAAAGGTTGAGCACGGCGTAAGTCAGAACACCGCGCGCAACGATAAGTGACTCGGCATCGGGCCGGGTCGGGATCAGGCAGAACGGGCAAACAGCCGGATCATTCGGATCCCCGGCTGGCTTCGACTCGCCGAGAATGTAGGCCATCCGGTGCGGCGTCCAGATGCGGTCGAGACCGTCAGGAATGCCCACAGCACCAGATACATCGATGTCGTCGGCTCCGTCTGTGCTCACACCTGCACCCGTCGCTCGATGGCGTCACGGATCTCGGCAACTGCGTCCGCGATCGCGACCCCGTTCTTCTGGGTGCCGTCGCGATACCGGAATGACACTGCGCCCGCGGCGACATCATCGTCACCGGCGATCAGCATGAACGGCACCTTTTGTTTCTGCGCATTGCGAATCTTCTTCTGCATCCGGTCGTCGGAATCATCAACCTCGAACCGCACGCCGACCGCACGCAGCGCCTCACCTACAGGGCCTTCGAGATACGGCACGTGCGTGTCGGTGATCGGGATGCCGACCGCCTGCACTGGCGCCAACCATGGCGGAAACGCGCCGGCGTAGTGCTCGGTCAGCACAGCGAAGAACCGCTCGATCGAACCGAACAACGCGCGATGGATCATCACCGGACGGTGCCGCTCGCCGTCCGCGCCTTGGTATTCAAGCTCGAAGCGTTCCGGCAGGTTGAAGTCGACCTGGATGGTCGACATCTGCCAGGTGCGGCCGATCGCATCACGAGCCTGAACGGAGATCTTCGGCCCATAGAAGGCCGCACCGCCGGGATCGGGAACCAGTTCGAGACCCGACTCTGCAGCGACCTCGGCCAGCGTCGCTGTTGCGGTCTCCCAGACGTCGTCGTCACCCACGTACTTGTCGGGGTTTTTCGTCGAGAGTTCGAGGTAGAAGTCGTCGAGCCCGAAGTCACGCAGCAGTTCGAGCACGAACGTGAGCAACTTGCGCAGCTCGTCGCGCATGTCCTCGACCGTGGTGAAGATGTGCGCGTCGTCCTGCGTCATGCCGCGCACCCGGGTGAGGCCGTGGATCACACCCGACTTCTCGTAGCGGTACACCGTGCCGAACTCGAACATTCGTAGCGGGAGTTCGCGATACGACCGACCGCGGGCCCGGTAGATCAAGATGTGCATCGGGCAGTTCATCGGTTTGAGGTAGTAGTTGGTACCGCCATCGAGCTCCATGGGCGGATACATGCCGTCGGAATACCAATCGAGATGGCCGGAGATCTCGTAGAGCTTGCCCTTGGTGATGTGCGGAGTGTTGACGAACTCGTACCCGGCTTCGAGGTGCTTCGCGCGGGAGTAGTCCTCCATCTCCTTGCGGATCACGCCGCCCTTGGGGTGGAAGACCGCGAGCCCGGACCCCAGCTCGTCGGGGAAACTGAAGAGGTCGAGCTCGAGCCCGAGCTTGCGGTGGTCGCGCTTCTCGGCCTCAACCAACATCGCGAGGTAGGCCTTGAGCGCGTCGCGCGATTCCCAAGCGGTGCCATAGATCCGTTGAAGCTGTGGGTTCTTCTCACTGCCCCGCCAATACGCCGCGGCGCTGCGCATCAGCTTCAACGCGGGGATCGCTCGGGTACTGGGAATGTGCGGACCTCGACAGAGGTCCTTCCACGCAAGCGTTCCGTCGCGCCGAATGTTGTCGTAAACGGTCAGCTCGCTGCCGCCGACCTCGACGCTCTCGTCGTCGGCCGTGCCACCCTTCAGACCGATCAGCTCGAGCTTGAACGGCTCATCAGCGAGTTCGACGCGCGCGTCCTCGTCGCCGACCACCCGACGCCTGAAGATCTGGTCTTCCTTGACGATCTCGAACATCCGCTTTTCGATCCGCGCGAGGTCGTCGGGCGCGAACGGCTGGTGTGGCGCGAAGTCGTAGTAGAAGCCGTTCTCGATCGGTGGCCCGATCCCGAGCAACGTGCCGGGAAATAGATCCTGCACGGCCTGCGCCATCACATGGGCACTGGAGTGGCGCAGGATCGAGCGGCCGTCCGCAGAATCGATCGGTACGGCCTCGATGACGTCGCCATCACAGACGACAGCCGCCAGATCACGCAGCTCGCCGTTGATCCTGGCCGCGACAGTGCTGCGATCAGGTCCACGGTCACCACTGTCACCACTGTCACCACTGTCACCAGCGAGGAGATCGCCCGCCGTCGTATCCGCGGGCACGCGACGAGCGGCGCCAGCGACGGTGACGGTGATCTCGGACACGAAGGCTCCCTGAGGCATCGGAGGATGAGGCTCCGATGCTAGCGAGCCTTAGGAGAGCGGTGCCGGCAGTTGATCCGCGGGCGCGCGGTCGGCCGACGATGGGAAGGCCGGCAGCAGCACGCTGCGCTTCAGTTCCGACCTCATGACCCCCGACGTGCTCATGCCCGACCGGCCGGCGAGAAACTCCACCGCGTGCCGAACCGAGCGACGGGCCTCAGCCAACGTGGGCGCCGACAACCGATGGACGACGGCGAGGTCGGCATTGCCCGAGGCAACCACGGTGAACATGCAGGCCCACCCGTCGGACTCTGATGCCCTTAAACGGGTATGACGGGCAACGACCTGCCCGACTCCTGGCAAATCGAACTCGTCAACAACCGCTCCGGCTTCCACGCGCATCCCAAGATCATGGCTTCGATGCCTGGAGCGCGATAGCGCCCGTTTGGGCTAGTCCCCTCGTCGTTCGTACCGCCCGCAGCGACATGAACTTGCAAGGCCCGGTATGGCGAGCGACCAGCCCGCACACCGACCCGTGCTGGAGGTTCTCCAGTCCGCAACCGCCGGCTTGCGCGACATCGTCGACGGTGTTCGCGTTGTGACTGTCGATGCGACTCTGGGTCTCGATACGCCGGATGATCATGATTGATACCCGTTTCTCTGGAGGTGTCTCCAGTGAACGGCGCCCGACTCTAAGGGGCTAGGGACGTTCGGCCGCGTGCCTCGGGACTCTCGGCGGGATTTCGGGCCAATGCCCTTCCTTGGACTGCTTCGCTTTACGTCCTTCGGAAGGCCATTGGCCCTCCGTCCCTTTCCGTCTCAAGCGGTAGGCACGCGGCTCTCCGCTAGGTGACGAGGTCGTCGCTCGATGAGCGACGTCAGTCTGGTGCGGTCGACGGTCGGCATCGCTGCGGCGTCAGCTGATTCGCAGCACGTGCAGGTCAGACCCACGAGCCAGGACGACGGTTGGGTAAGGCCCGGTGACCGTGCTCGCGATGGTGTCGTCGGGCAAGGCAAGCGGGTCACCGACGTTTCCGGTTGGCAACGAGAATCGGCGAAAGCATGCGGTTTGGTTCGCCGTGCAGACCCCCGTGTCGGAGTTGCCGACCACGAAGAGGCCGCTGGCCGTGACGGCGAGCGGCTCGTCAGCCGAGAAGTTGGTCTGCGCTACCGGGCCGACCAGCGTGGTCGCGTCATAGGTATTGAGCTGCGCGTCGAGGCCCTGCCCCGCGTCGTGCTGCACGATGACCTGACCGCCGACGACAGCGACCGCTTGGATCGCCGACGGCCCGGACAGCTGGAGATTGACCTGCTGGTTGGTCGGCGCCGTGGTTGTGGCGCCGGCGTTGGTCTGTTGCACCAACTCACTGCTCTGTTTGGTCACGTAGTAGACGCTCGACGGCCCGGCGGCGATGGAGAAAGCGCCCGAAAAGCCGGTCACCGAACGCACCGCAGAGGCCGACGACGAGTCGAGCTCGACGAGACCGTCCGGTGCGTCTGGCGAGTTGCCGTCGGATGCCGTCGACAAACCCCAAACCTTCGTGCCGGCAACCACCAGCTGGATCAGCGTGCCGGGCAATGCGGTGTTCCAGGTGTGCGTCACGTTGCCGGTGGTTCTGCTGTACGCCGTGACGGTCTGCCCTACACCGACGTACAGGTTCGCGGCATCGACAGCGAGTGCGGTGACCGGGCCTTTCACATGTTCGGCGATCCCCGCCGGCCCGGCGCCATCAACGACCCAGATGATCTGCGGTGAAGCGGGCTTTCCAGCCACGAAGATCGCACCATCGGGACCCTGCGCGACGGTCAGGCCGGTCTCCGCCGACGAGAACGCGCCCTTGATGGCCACGTCGGCGAACAGGGTCAGCGCTCCGGTCGGGCCGGGCGTAGGTAAGGCGTTGGAGCTGGACGCCGCGGGTAGCTGCGTCGGGAGCGCCCCGGCCGACCCCGCCGGCGCTGACGCGCCCGGCGATGCGACGGACGACGGCGGCTCGGGATTCGTCGTAGCTGGCGTCGACGCCGCTGTCGACGACCCGGCGCTTGCTTGCGGTGCGCTGACCGACGAGGTGACGGGCGCGGACGGGCCGCCGGAGTGCGAGGCGATGCAAGCCGTGCTGGTGAGAGCCAGCGCAGCAACGCCACAGCCGGTTGCCACGGCCCGGCGAACGCTCACCCTGGAAGCGCGGAAGGTTTCGATGGCACAGATCCTGGCACGACCGCAACGCGACGCTGAGCCTCGCCGGCCGTACCGCCAAGCGCCGTGCCCGGATTGCGAACATGCCGATAAGCCGATCCGTTTGGCCAGTTTGTGAAGTATTACCCTGGGTAGCAGTCCGGCTACAGACCGATGCCCGGTCAGGCAGGAGAATCCCCATGTCCGCGCACGACCCCATTCAGCGCGCGGAGCCGAGGAACGTCGCAGACCTAGCCGGCGTGCAAGCGATGACAGCGGACGCCGGCAGCGAGCACATCATCACTTTGCCGAGCGAGGATCGACTATTCCGGAGCTTCGTCGAGACCATGGCGGACGGCGCGGTCACCGTTTCGCCCGATGGCGTTGTGCTGTACGCCAATCAGGCTTTCGCTGATCTGGTTGCGCTCTCGAGCAAGTGGGTCGTCGGGCGTCCAGTACTTGAGTTCCTCAGCGAGGCGAGTCGCGCGCGGCTCGCCGACCTGATCGGGCCAAGACGTGGTGGCGGATCGGTCGAGGCGACCCTGATCACCAGCAGCGGCGAATCCGTGCCCGTCTGCATCAGCTCGTCGTCCGCGATCCGAACCGACGGCGACGAAATCACCTGCCTCACGGTCAGCGACCTCACTCGCGAGCGGCTGGCCGAGGCAACACTCGCGCATTCTGCGCAGCACGACGGACTCACTGACTTGCCCAACCGAACTTTGTTGACCGACCGACTACGGCATGCGCTCGAGCGACGACGCAGCGAGTCAACTGTCCTCGCCCTGTTGTTCTGCGACGTCGACGGCTTCAAGAACATCAACGACGAGTACGGCCATCAGATCGGTGATGACATGCTCCGCGTCGTCGCAGATCGGCTCAGTTCCGCCGTCCGCCCCGAGGACACCGTCGCGAGAATCGGCGGCGACGAGTTCGTCATTCTGTGCGAGAGTCTCGAGGACTTCAACGACGCCGCCACGATCGCCTACCGCGCGAGTGCCGCCGTCGCGGCTCCGATCGCGACAGGTCCGGCTGATCTCGAGATCACGGTCAGCATCGGCGTGGCCGTCGCGGCCGTCGGCGACGAAGTCACCGCAGACACGTTGCTGCGCGACGCCGACGAAGCCATGTACAAAGCAAAACGCCAAGGACCCAACGTGGTGGAGTTGTTCGACGAGCAGTTACGCGCAGCTGCGTCCTCCAGCCTGCGGTTACTTGCAGAAATGCGGCGCGCGGAAGGCGATCGCGAATTGCGGTTGCACTATCAACCCGTCTTGCAGCTGCACAACGAGACCGTGATCGGTGTCGAGGCCCTGATCCGCTGGCAGCACCCGACCCGGGGATTGGTGCAACCCGACGACTTCGTTCCGTTCGCGGAACGCAGCGGCTTGATCGTAGGCATCGGGGCGTGGGCTGTGCACGAGGCGTGCGAGCAGGCGGCAGTGTGGGGTGCGGATCGGCAGCTGCCCAATGCGCAGCTGACCATCTCGGTGAATGTGTCGGGACGGCAGCTCGCGAGGCGCGCCGGGTTGTTGCGAGCAGTGTCGTTAGCTCTCGACGAATCGGGAGTCGAGCCGACCTCGCTCGTTCTCGAGGTCACCGAGAGCGCGCTGATGGACGACGCCGAAGCAGCGTTGCGCGTGCTGACCGAGCTGAAGACGCTCGGCGTCCAAATCGCCATCGACGACTTCGGCACCGGCTACTCGTCACTGGTCTATCTGAAGCGGTTCCCGGTCGACCTGATCAAGATCGATCGGTCCTTCGTCGCGGGTCTCGGCCGCGATCGCGAGGACGCCGCCATTGTTCGAAGCGTGATCGACCTCGCACACGCGCTCGGCATCGCGACGGTCGCTGAGGGAATCGAAACCCGGCGTCATCTTGCGATGTTGCAAGACCTGGGTTGCGCCTACGGCCAGGGCTACTTGTGGAGCCCGCCCGTGCCGGCGGACCAGGCGGTGCTCTGGACCCGAGAAGGTGCGCAGGCGGCGTCCAGCGCCCAATAACCACGACGCGCATCTGCCCGACAGCGGTCGGCTATTTGGCGCCTGCGGGCCGTTCCCTCACCTGCCGATACAGACGTGACAGCTCTCATTCGGCATACACAGTGGCTTGGCGGGTGCATGGAACCGGGTCGACCGCGTCGCGCGAGCTACAAGGATCGCTCGGCACCCGACCCTGCTGCTAGCGGCACGGGTATTGACCGTCGTGCCGAGGAACGGTGGGATCGGCGCCGCGCCGCGGCTATCGGCGTCCGGGCAGCCATCGTTGGTGGCCCCATCGCCGGCTCCGTCGTGGCAATGGCGGTGCTCAGCCGGGTGCTCCCATCACCTGGTGCGCACGCCGGGCTCATGACTCGCGTCGGCTGGTGGGCTGCCATCTTGGCGGGATCGCTTGCCGCGATGTGGCTGGTGGATCGCGTCACTCGGCGACTGGCCCCACTCGCCGCCCTGCTCGACATGGCCGTCTTGTTCCCCGGCCGCGCCCCCACCCGGTTCAAGGTCGCGCGCAAAGCCGGTGACCTGCGTCAGCTAACGGCTCTGACAGAGCAGGCGAACAAGCTCGACGGTCGCAGTGGATTGGCCGATGCGGCAGAGCAGATCCTCGCGCTGGTGGGTTCATTACGCGCGCACGACCGGCACACCAGAGGCCATTCGGAGCGGGTGCGCGTCTACACCGATCTGATCGCCGCACAGATGCGGCTGAATCCCGCTGCCGTCGACCGGTTGCGCTGGGCGGCACTCCTGCATGACATCGGCAAACTGCGAGTCCCGAGAACCACCCTGAACAAACCGGCGAAGCTCTCCGCTGCCGAGTGGGACAGCATCCGCCAGCACCCACTCGCCGGCGCCGACCTCGCCGGGGCCCTGCTGCCCTGGCTGGGCGAGTGGGGCAAAGCGATCGCCGAACACCACGAACGCTTCGACGGCACCGGCTACCCACTCGGATTGAGCGGCCGCGAGATCTCCCTAGCCGGTCGGATCGTCGCGCTCGCCGACTCCTTCGAGGTGATGACCGCCGCCCGGGCCTATAAGAGAGCAATGACCCGCGGAGCGGCACTCGCCGAAGTCGTGAAGTGCAGCGGCACGCAGTTCGACCCCGACGTGGTTCGTGCACTGCTCGAGGTGTCCGCACCCCGGCTCCGTTGGGCGATGGGACCGACGTCCTGGCTGGTCGGAACACCACTGCTCGGCTCCGCGCCGTCGCTGACGGCAGCTGGCGTCGCCGCGCAAGCAGCGGTCGGAGTCAGTGCCATGGCAGTCGCAGGTGTGACTGGCGTCGCCGGCCCTGCACTGGCGGCAAACACCACGCCAGCTCCCGCCCCGAGCGCGCAGCCGGCGACAGCGACGCACATCGCCGTGGCGCCAACTCATCCTGCGACGACGGCCGTGCCACGTGTGGCGACGAAGCATTCGGCCCCCCGCCCAGCAGAGCTCCCGGCCCCGTCGACGCCGGCAAGCCCGACCACGCCGGCAACACCAGCGACAGCGCCGCCCGCGCCGCACCCGAAACCCGCGATCATCGCCCCGGCTGCGCCGACTAACACCACAGGCGTCGAACCCGCGAAGAAGTCGGCTGCCCCCAAACCGACGCCCAGCGCACCGCCGCAGGCGATCGCGCCGCCTGCGCCTGTCGTGCCCGTCGGCCCCAAA
>DATCDK010000015.1:0-13884 GCA_036510735.1 Acidothermaceae bacterium
ACGGGCATTTCGCCGCTATGTTGGCCCAGAACTCGAGGCGCTGCTGGCGGCGAGTTCGGCACATCAGGCCGAGCCGGCCGCCGCCGATGCAGACGCTGATGTGGACCCTGACGTCGAGTCCTGAGCAGACGGCCCAACCCGGCTGAGCCGGGTGCGCCGCGGCGCTGAGCCGCGTGCGTCAGAACACTGCGCCGGGTGCGGCGAATGTTTCCGCCGATTGGGCTCAAGTTCGCTGGTCCAATTGGCCGATCACTCTCTGTGACTGGTGAAACTACGGTGACTGGTGGAACCGCGGGAAATCCGTGGCCGCCACCCGGGTCTGCGAAGGAGGGTGACATGGCGTCCTGGACGAACGATGCACGGCTACACGGCTTGATGCGGGCGTACCTCGCGGCCGTGGCACGGCTGGACCTGGCACGGGAGAACGCGTCACCTCCCGAGGTCGTCGACCGACTGGTGAACGAGAAGCGGGTCGCTGCACAGGCCTACGAAGAGGCGCTTGTCGCCCGTGGCTGGCAGATCCCAGGTCTTGCAATCGGACCCATGGCGCGCGCCTCCCGCTGGTAAGTAGCGCGCCTCCCGCTGGTAACAAGCGTTGCGTCACCTAGGCTGCCCGGCATGGACCGGCGGATTTTCGGCCTGGAGAACGAGTACGGCGTTACTTGCACGTTCCACGGCCAACGGCGACTGTCTCCCGATGAGGTCGCGCGATACCTGTTTCGGCGGGTCGTGTCGTGGGGTCGCTCCAGCAACGTCTTCCTCCGCAACGGCGCGCGGCTCTACCTCGACGTAGGCAGCCATCCCGAATACGCGACCCCTGAATGCGACAACGTCGTCGACCTGGTGATCCACGACAAGGCCGGCGAGCGCACCCTCGAAGGCCTACTCGTCGACGCCGAACGGCGACTCCGCGAAGAGGGCATCGCCGGCGACATCTACCTGTTCAAGAACAACACCGACTCAGCCGGTAACTCGTACGGATGCCACGAGAACTATCTGGTTGGCCGGCAGGGTGAGTTCGGCCGGCTCGCCGACGTCCTCATTCCGTTCCTCGTGACCCGCCAGATCATCTGCGGCGCCGGCAAAATCCTCGCCACTCCACGCGGCGCGGTCTATTGCGTCAGTCAGCGCGCCGAGCACATCTGGGAAGGCGTGTCGAGCGCGACGACGCGCAGTCGCCCAATCATCAACACGCGTGACGAGCCTCATGCGGACGCCGAGCGGTTCCGTCGCTTGCACGTGATCGTCGGCGACTCGAACATGTCAGAGACGACGACACTGCTGAAGACCGGATCGACCGATCTTGTGCTGCGGATGATCGAGGCCGGCATCGTGCTTCGCGACCTCACGCTGGAGAACCCGATCCGGGCGATTCGCGAGGTCAGCCACGATGCGACCGGACGCCGCAAGGTGCGGCTGGCGAACGGCCGCGAAGCCAGCGCGCTGGAAATACAGGAGGAGTACCTCGGCAAGGCCCGCGACTTCGTTGCACGCCGCGGCGCCGACCCCATCGCTACGCGGGTGCTCGAGTTGTGGGAACGCACGATCACCGCGGTCTCGACCGGCGATCTGTCGCTCGTCGAGCGCGAGATCGACTGGGTCATCAAGTACCAGCTGATCGAGCGGTACCGCGCGAAGCACAACCTCCCGCTGTCGTCACCACGGATCGCGCAGATCGACCTCGCCTACCACGACATCAACCGCAACCGCGGTCTGTACTACCTGCTCGAACGGCGGGGCAGTGTCGACCGGGTCGCTCGCGATCTCGACATTTTCGAAGCGAAGTCGGTGCCACCGCAAACGACCAGGGCACGCTTGCGCGGGGAGTTCATCAAGCGCGCACAGGAGAAGCGGCGCGACTTCACCGTCGACTGGGTGCACCTGAAGCTGAACGATCAGGCTCAGCGAACCGTCCTATGCAAAGATCCGTTCCGTTCTGTTGACGACCGGGTGGAGAAGTTGATCGCGAGCATGTGATGGCTGGGGCGTTCAGCGCGCTCTCAGATCCGCTCGCTAGCGTGCACGAGTTACTCCCGCGACCTCCCTTGGAGCTCCACCTTGACTCGCTTGATGTCCCGTCGACGGTTGACGGTCACCGCCGCCGCGCTCGCGGCCGTTGCTGTGCTGGTGGCCGGTTGTGGCTCGAAATCGAAAAGCAGCAGCGCATCGCCGTCCGCCCCTGTACCCATCGCATCGAATGCGACCGCCAATGCGACCGTGTCAGGTGCGTTCGGTGCCACTCCGACGGTCAAGTTGCTCACCGCGACGCCGCCCACGATCACCGAGGTCAGCGTCGTGACCAAAGGCGCGGGTGCGGTGCTGAAGGTCGGCGACCTCGCCGTCGTCGACGACTTCGGCCGTACCTGGCGCAGCGCGGCGACGTTCCAGGACACGTTCGGGGACGCGGAGCCTCCTGACACCCTCCCCGTCGGCACCGGCAGCATCCAGCTCACCGGACTCGACCGGGCCCTCGTCGGGGTACCGGTCGGCAGTCGCGTTCTCGTCCTGCTGCCGCCGGACGCCGGGTTCGGCAACGTGGCGTCCAATCTGCCCACGGGCGTGACGAAGACCGATACCGCGGTCCTCGTCTTCGACGTCAAGGCGGCCTACGCGGGCAACGCAGGCCCGACCGGCACCGCGGTCGCTTCGGGGGGCGGCACGCTGCCGACGGTGTCTGGCGGGTTGACCACCAAGCCGGTGATCGCGATCCCCAAGACCGCCGCACCGACCGCGCTCTCGACGACGACCTTGATCCAGGGCAGCGGCGCGGTAACAGCGAGTGGCGACGAACTCGTCGTCCAGTACATCGGCGAGATCTGGGCGACCGGGAAAGAGTTCGATTCCTCGTGGTCGCGCGACCAGCCCGCCGGATTCAGCATCGGGGTCGGCGAAGTGATCCCCGGGTGGGACAAAGCGCTGGTCGGCGTCAAGGTCGGTAGCCGCCTGCTGCTCGTGGTCCCGCCAGTGGACGGATACGGTTCAGCGGGACAGTCGGCCGCCGGCATCAGCGGCACCGACACCCTCGTCTTCGTCGTTGACGTCCTCGGCGCTTACCCCGCCTGATCACCGCGTTTCCGCACTTGAACGAAAGGATCCCCGTGCCCGAGCGTGAGAAGCCAGAGATCGACTTTCCGGAGGGCCACCCGCCGACCGAACTGGTGATCGTCGACGAGATCGTCGGCGACGGTACCGAAGCGGCCGCCGGTCACACGATCACCGCCCACTACGTCGGTGTCGCCTTCTCCACCGGTGAAGAGTTCGACAGCTCGTGGAACCGGGGCGACCCGCTGGCCTTCCCTCTCGGCGGCGGCCGAGTGATCAAGGGCTGGGATCAGGGGATCGTCGGCATGCGGGTCGGCGGCCGGCGCCGGTTGGTGATCCCGGCCCATCTGGCCTACGGCGACCGCGGCGCGGGCGGGGCGATTGCGCCGGGGGAGACGCTCATCTTCGTCGTCGACCTCGTCGACGTGAAATAGCAGCGACCTCGTGAGGTAGGTGTCGACCTCGTCAACGTGAAGTAACCGCGCCGGAACCGGTGCCGCGAGGCTCGATGCGTTAACGTCGCGGCCATGTCTGCCCGCAAGACCGAGCGCCTGCTCAACCTCGTGATCTGCCTTCTGGCGACCCGGCGTTACCTGTCCGCCGACCAGATTCGGCGCACGGTTGCGGGCTACGAGGACCTTGGTGACGAGGCGTTCAAGCGCAAGTTCGAACGCGACAAGGAAGACCTGCGCGACCTCGGCATCCCGCTGGAAACCGGCAGCGACAGCCCGTTCGACGATGAACCCGGCTACCGGATCCGACGCGACGATTACAGCCTGCCGGACATCGCGTTCGAGCCCGCTGAGCTGGCCGTTCTCGGCGTCGCAGCCCGCACGTGGCAACACGCGAGCCTGGGCGGGCAGGCTTTCGAGGCGGTCCTGAAACTGCGCGCCGCGGGCGTCGACATCGACGACGCCGTGCCGGTGGCGATCGAGACGAGGGTGGCGACCAGCGAGCCGGCGTTCGAGCCGTTGCGCCGTGCCGCCACCGATCGGCGTCCGGTCGCATTCGACTATCGGACGCCGGGTGCGACCCGTCACGTCGAACCGTGGGGGCTCGTGTCGTGGCACGGGCGGTGGTACCTCGCGGCCTATGACAACGATCGAGCGGACACCCGCGTCTTTCGGCTCAGCCGGATCGTCGGGGCAGTCGAACCGGTCGGAAAGGCCGGCAGCGTCGTGGTTCCCGAGGGAACCGACATCCGGGCGATCGTCGTCGACACGAACATCAGCACCGATCGGATCACCGCGACTCTTCGCGTGCGCAGCGGCGCCGCGTTCGGACTGCGTCGCCGCGCGTCGTCCGTGCGTACGCTCGATGACGGCTGGGATCTCGTCGAGCTGCTGGTTCCGGACGTCGAGCGGCTCGCGGACGAAGCTGTCGGGTACGGCGCCGATGTGGTCGTCGTTGAACCTGCCGACGCGCGTGCAGCCGTGCTGGCCCGGCTCCATCAGGTGTTGCAGTGAGGGGGAGGGGCCGATGACCGGATCGACCGAGCAGCTGCCACGCCTGCTCTCACTGGTGCCGTACCTGCTGACCCGCCCTGGGGCCAAGATGGCCGATGTCGCGCGCACGTTTGGGGTTACCGAAGAGCAGCTCGCCCGCGACCTCGAGCTTGTGTACATGTGCGGCCTGCCCGGGTATTTCCCCGGCGATCTCATTGAGGTCGACATCACGGCGTCCGGTCGCATCACTGTCAGTAACGCCGACCCGATGAGCCGCCCGCTGCGACTGTCGCGCGACGAGGCCCTGCCACTGATCGTCGGACTGCGAATGCTCGCCGACCTGCCCGGGTTACGCGACCGCGACGCGGTCGATTCGGCGCTGGCCAAACTCGAGGACGCCGCGGGGGAGGCCGCCACCACGAGCGCGGCGATCGCGGTTGAGGTCGAGCCGGTCGGTGGCAGCGCCGAGATCCTGGCGGTGGTGCACCGCGGGCTCGCGGAGAAGCGTCGACTGCATCTGAGCTACTACGTGCCTGCTCGCGACGAGACGACGGAGCGGGACGTCGATCCGATGCGGGTCAGCGTGGTCGAAGGCCGCAGCTACCTCGAGGGGTGGTGCCGGTTAGCCGACGCCGTCCGGCTTTTCCGGCTCGATCGCATCACGGCGGCCACCGTGCTCGACGTCGCGGCCAGCCCACCTGCCGAGGCCGAACCGCGAGACCTCGAAGCGGGCTTGTTTCAACCGGGGCCAGACGACGTGCAGGTCGTGCTCGACGTCGGCCCGGCCGGTCGTTGGGTCGCCGAGTACTACCCGTGCGAGTTCGTCGAGCCCCGCGCCGACGGCGGAGCCAGGATCGGCCTGCGCACTCCCGACACTCGCTGGGTGCGGAGGTTGGCGCTGCGACTTGGGGGCGGCGGTCGAGTGGTCGAGCCTCCCGCGCTCGCTGCTGCCGTGAATGCCGACGCATCAGCCGCGTTGGCGGCCTACGCCGACGCGGGCCTGCTCGATTCATCCGTGACGTAAGACCTCTAACACCCCCGACGGGCCGTCCAACTCGGGACCTTCGCCGGGCGGCTTCGAAACGGGTCGGCCGTGCTCCGATTGCGCCTCCGGCGACAACTCACGGTGCGAATCGGGTAGCCGATTGTCTCGGCCCCCAAGGCGGCTAGCGCAACGGCAGCATGCCGAATGGCGGTCGCAGTCCACGAATGGGCCATTCGGGCTACCCGAAAGGGGCCGCGCGTGGCGTCAAGAGTTCTTCAGCCAATGTCGAAAGGTTTGCTGTCGCCACGAATGGGCGGCTCGGGCGGAAGGACATGGCATGACCACGATCAAGGCGACTTGCCCCACGTGTGGCGAGGTCGAGCTCACGGCAGACGACCTGACCTTGATGGTCTGTAGCCAAGCTCCGCTGTCCTACTACGCCTTCCGCTGCCCGCGTTGCATCGAGGAGATCCGTAAGCCAGCCGATGATCACATCATCTCGCTGCTGATCTCCGGTGGTGTGCGCGCCACGAACTGGAACATCCCCGCCGAGGCGCTCGAGGAGCACGACGGCTCGTCGATCAGCTACGACGAGTTGCTCGACTTCGCCCTCGCCGTCGAGCGCACTGACTACCTGGCCGCACTCGCGGATCACGCCTTCCGCGCCTAATACCGCCAGACGTCCCCCCGACCAAGCAAATCGCTGACGGTTCTTCACCCCCCGGGTGAAGAACCGTCACTAATTTGGCCGTGGTTTGATTTCGGCATGGGCTGGCTCGGCTGGACGCTGACGTTCCTCGGGCTAGGCCTGCTCGCGCTCGGCGTGCTGGCCCTGCTTGCACTTCGCCTGTGGCGGGCCGGCAAGGCGCTCGGCCGCGATCTGGCCCGCGCGAGCGAACTCACGGCCAATCTGGGGACCGTGCCCGACCGGTCTGGGCTTAGCTGAGATCTGCGGCTACTTTTGTTCGGTCGCGATTTGATGAACCGGCGGCAGGAAGCCAGCGAACACTTGGTACGGCCGTTAGCATGAAGCTGACCCCGAGGCTATGGAGAAAGTTCTGATGGAGATTCCCGAGCTCTTGATCGTCCTTGTCATCGTCGGGTTCCTTGTATTCGGCGCGAAGCGGATGCCAGACGCTGCGCGGGGCCTCGGTCGATCGCTTCGTATCTTCAAGGCCGAGACAAAGGGCCTGCTGACCGATGACCAGACCGTTCAACCCGCTCCGCCCGTCGCGCCGCTTCAGCAGCTCCCGGCTCCGGCTCCCGTCTACGCCCCGCCGGCGCAGCAGGCCCCGGTCTACGCAGCACCCGTTCAGCAAGCCCCGGTCTACGCCGCTCCGGCGCAGCAGGCGCCGGTCTACGCCGCTCCGGTTCAGCAGGCGCCGGTCGCCGCGCCTGCCGAACAGCCCGTTCCCGAACACCACGACGCGCAGTAGTCGCCGTCCGCGCCGGGTTGCCTTCACATGTCTCGTCCGGCTCGGCCGCCTGACGGGCGGATGTCGCTTGGCGACCATCTCCGTGAGCTCCGCAGCCGACTCGTAAGGTGCGCGCTCGCGATCTTCCTCGGAAGCGCATTGTCGTTCGTGTTCTTCAATCGAATCTGGAAGTTCTTGCAGCGCCCGTACTGCCAGGTGCACCAACACCAGACGCTCGACCTCGCAGTGAAAGTTAAGGGCTGCGGCGCTGGGCCTCTCGTATTCAGCAGCGTGTTCGACCCGATTCTCTGGCACTTCAAGGTCGCCTTGATCGCGGGCATCGTGATTGCATCGCCAGTGTGGCTCTACCAGTTGTGGGCGTTCGTCACCCCCGGCCTCCAACGCAAAGAGCGTCGCTACTCGCTCGCCTTTGTAGGTGCCGCGGTGCCGCTTTTCCTGTGCGGAGCGACGTTGGCTTATCTCGTGATGTCCCGGGGTTTGCAACTCCTGCTCAATTTCGCGCCGAACAACACCGTCAGCCTGATTTCCATCGACCACTACCTGTCCTACGCGATGGCGATGTTGCTGATCTTCGGAGCGTCGTTCGACATTCCGTTGTTGATCGTGATGTTGAACTGGGTCGGAGTGCTCAGCTACGCCCGGCTAAAGAAAAGCCGGCGGCTATCGATCTTCCTGTGCTTCGTCTTTGCGGCAGTCGCAACGCCGTCGGGTGATCCGTTCACGATGCTCGCGCTCGGCCTGCCCCTCATGGCTCTGCTCGAACTGGCGACGCAGATCGCTCGGATCCACGACAAACGTAAGGCCAAGGCCACGCCGACATCGGACGAAACGTTTAGCGACCTGCCCGACGACGAGACCTCACCGCTGGACCTCTCGTCGCTCTAGCGGCCCACCTTCGAGCGTTGAAGTCCAGCGCACGCAAGAACGAGCGCTGGGCTCCAATGCTTCCGGCAAACGGTTCGGTTGCGCGTGATCATCGAGAAAGCCCCGCGACCGCGTAGCGTGGTTGTTGTGTCCGCCGAGTTGAGTCCCGCGGAGAAGTACGCCGCAGCCCGGCAGCGAGCGACCTCGGCCGGTGAGAGCTTCCAGGCGCTCTACGACTTCCCGCTCGACGACTTCCAACTCCGGGCCTGTCGCGCCCTCGAAGATGGTCACGGCGTGCTGGTGGCGGCGCCGACCGGCTCCGGCAAGACGCTCGTCGGCGAGTTCGCCGTGCATCTCGCACTGGCCGAAGGACGCAAGTGCTTCTACACGACGCCGATCAAGGCGCTGTCGAACCAGAAGTATGCGGACCTCGTGCGTCGTTATGGTGCGGCCAAGGTCGGCCTGCTGACCGGCGACAACACCATCAATGGTGAGGCGCCGGTGGTCGTCATGACCACCGAGGTGTTGCGCAACATGCTCTACGCGTCGTCGCCCACGCTGACCGGCCTGGGATACGTCGTGATGGACGAGGTGCACTATCTCGCCGACCGCATCCGGGGCGGCGTGTGGGAAGAGGTCATCATCCATCTCCCCGAATCGGTGCGCCTCGTATCGCTGTCCGCCACCGTGAGCAATGCCGAGGAGTTCGCCGACTGGCTGGTCACGGTCCGCGGCGAGACCACGGTCATCGTCGAGGAGCACCGACCAGTTCCGTTGTGGCAGCACATGATGGTCGGGCCGCGCATGTACGACATGTTCATCGCCGATGGCCGCGAGATCAAGGTCAATCCCGAGCTGGCTCGCGTGACCGGGAACGAGGAGCGCAGAGTTCGCGCAGTCGATCGCAGCCGTTCAGGCAACCGTGGTGATCGGCGGCCGCGGCGTCGTGACACGCCGAGCCGGGTCGATGTCATCGAGCGATTGGACGCCGACGGGCTGCTGCCGGCGATCACCTTCATCTTCAGCCGGGCGGGCTGCGAGGGCGCTGTTGTTCAGTGTCTACGAGCAGGCGTGCGACTCAACACCCCCGCCGAGGCTGCCGAGGTGCGCGCGATCGTCGAGGAGCGCACGACATCGATACCCGAGGAAGACCTGCACATTCTCGGCTACCACGAGTGGCTCGAGGCTCTTCAGCGTGGAATCGCCGCGCATCACGCCGGGATGCTGCCCACGTTCAAAGAAGTTGTCGAGGAACTCTTCACCCGAGGCCTGGTGAAGGCGGTCTTCGCGACCGAGACTCTCGCGCTTGGCATCAACATGCCGGCGCGCACAGTGGTGCTTGAGAAGCTGGTCAAGTGGAACGGTGAAGCGCACGTCGACGTGACGCCAGGCGAGTACACCCAGCTCACTGGTCGGGCCGGGCGTCGTGGCATCGACGTCGAGGGCCACGCAGTCGTGCTCTGGACGCAGGGACTTGATCCGGGGACCGTGGCCGGGCTCGCGTCGACCCGTACGTATCCACTTCGTTCGAGCTTTCGGCCGTCGTACAACATGGCGGTCAATCTGGTCGGACAGGTGGGCAGAGACAAAGCGCGAGCGCTGCTGGAATCGTCGTTCGCGCAATTCCAAGCCGACCGCGCGGTCGTTGGATTGGCTCGACAGATTCAGAAAAACGACGAGGCTCTCGACGGTTACCGCGAAGCGATGAGCTGCCATCTCGGCGACTTCGAGGAGTACGCGGCTCGTCGCCGCAAGCTGTCCGACGTCGAGGCGGAGTCTGCTAAATCAGGTGCTGCGTTGCGACGCGCGGCGGCGGCTGCGGCACTGGAGAAGTTGAAACCAGGCGACGTGGTGCGCATTCCGGTCGGCCGGCGCGCAGGTCTCGCGATCGTGCTCGACCCAGGGCTGCAGACGGGAACCGAAGACGCGCGACCGGTCGTGCTCACCGAGGAGCGACAAGTCAAACGCCTGTCAGTGCTGGATTTTCCGAGCCCTGTCGAGCCGATCGGCCGGGTCCGAATACCCAAGACATTCAGCGGGCGTAACCCACAGGATCGTCGCGACCTCGTCATCACGATGCGCAATCACGGGTTTGAGAAGGCGCACGACGACGGCGCAAGATCTGCGCGCGGCGGAGTTACTGACGAAGTTGCGGAGCAAATCACTGAGCTTCGTGCGCAACTGCGCGCCCATCCGTGCCACGGCTGCGCCGACCGCGAGCAACATGCGCGGTGGGCAGAGCGTTATTGGCGGCTACGCCGCGACACCGACGGGTTGCGTCGCCGGGTCGAGAATCGCACCAACTCCATCGCTCGCGTTTTCGACCGGGTCTGTGACCTGCTCGATCACCTCGGGTACCTCGAGGGCGAGAAGGTCACCGATGCCGGACGCCGCCTCGCCCGCTTGTACGGCGAGCTCGACTTGCTGGCAGCCGAATGCCTGCGAGGTGCTGTGTGGCGCGATCTGACACCGGCCGAGCTGGCCGCCTGCGTGTCTGCGCTGGTGTTCGAGGTACGCGAGCCGACGACCGCACCGCCCCGTTTGCCGCGTGGCAGGGTGCCCGACGTGATCGACGACACGATGAAGTTGTGGGGACAGCTCGCCCGCGCCGAGCGCGACCGCCGGTTGGACTTCCTGCGCGAGCCGGCTCCTGGCTTCGCATGGGCGGCATTTCGCTGGGCCTCCGGTGCCAGCCTTGATTCGGTGCTGACCGACAACGCGATGTCGGCCGGCGACTTTGTGCGATGGATTCGGCAACTGCTCGACCTGCTCGGGCAGATTGCGCTCGCGGCCGACGACGACATCAGACCGGTTGCCGAGCGTGCGATGACGGCGTTGCGCAGGGGAGTGGTGGCCTACTCCTCTGTCGGGTAGGTCACACGGTGGGCGAGGTCACGCCTTACCGACCGGACTGATGTTCAGTGCCGTGAGCAGCCGCGCTGCCGGTGACCCCAATCCGTAGCGCTGGATGAGGTCGAGCAAAGCCTGTTCGTCGCGGATCTTCTTGGGCAGGTCGTCGTCGAGCTCACCAATCGGCACGTCTGTTCGGGTCGCGACAACGACACGTGCCGACTCGAGGTACGCGGTTGCGGCCCGCAGCTTCGTGCGCGTGCCGGCAGGAAAGCCTGCGTCACTGTCCGACTCGAGGGCCTCGACGATCGAGGCCATTGAACCGAACCGCGAAACCAGCGCGGCCGCGGTCTTGTCACCGATACCCGCGACGCCGGGCAGGCCGTCGCTCGGATCGCCGCGCAGAACCGCAAAGTCGGCGTACGCGCGCCCAGGAATGCCGTACTTCGCCGTGACAGTGGCCTCGTCGACGAGTTCCGCTTTGCCTACACCGCGGGCCGTATACACAATGCGCACCGGCTTGGCGTCATCGACGAGCTGGAACAGATCGCGGTCGCCGGTGACGACGTCGACGGGTCCACGCGCACGAACTGCCAACGTCGCGATCACGTCGTCGGCCTCGAAGCCGGCCACGCCAAGACGGCACAAGCCGATCGCATCGAGTAGCTGTTCAATGACGACGACTTGCGGTGTCAGCGCGTCGGGGACAGTTTCGCCGCCCGCAGGTGCAACTCGGTGCGCCTTGTACGAGGGCAGCAACGCAACGCGAAACGCCGGCCGCCAATCGGCGTCCATGCAGGCCACCAATCGCGCTGGCTGGTAGCGCTCGACGAGGAACCCGATGAAGTCGAGAAGACCTCTGATGGCATTGACCGGCGTTCCGTCAGGTGCGGTGACAGATTCCGGAACGCCGTAGAACGCGCGAAAATACAGCGATGGCGTATCGAGGAGGAGCAAGCCTCCCGATGGCGCTGCAGGCGACGGCGGCACGCCAAGAGCTTCGCACGACCGCAGCGAATGCGCATGACAGGATCGGCGAATGAAGGTTGAGCGGGTACTTCCTACGCCTGAGGCCACCGAGCTGCTCGACCTGGTCGCCGACATTGCCCGCGACAGCCTCGCACCGCGTGCAGCGCTGGCCGAACGTGACGGCAGTTTTCCCCGCGATGCATTTCTCAAGCTCGGTGCGAGCGGGCTCCTCGGGCTGCCATACCCCGAGGAATATGGTGGCGCCGCTCAGCCGTACGAGGTCTATCTGCAGGTCATCGAAGAGCTCAGCAGGGCATGGCTGACGGTCGGTCTCGGCATCAGCGTCCACACACTTTCGTGCTTCCCGCTCGCCCGCTTCGGCACCGATGCGCAACGCGCCCGTTGGTTGCCTGACATGCTCGGCGGCGCATTGCTCGGTGCGTACTGCCTGTCAGAACCAGATTCAGGGTCGGACGCCGGTGCGCTGCGCACGCGAGCGACGCGGGTCGGTGATCGGTTCCAGCTCGACGGCACGAAGGCGTGGATCACGCACGCCGGCCAGGCCGACTTCTACACGGTGATGGCCCGCACGTCCGACGAGCGGTCGCGTGGCATCAGCTGCTTTCTGGTCGCGGGGGAGAGCCCTGGGCTGCGCGCAGGGCCTCCCGAACACAAGATGGGCCTGCAAGGTTCGCCGACGGGCCAGCTGCACCTCTCGGACGTTGATGTGGACGCCGACCGGCTCATCGGCGCCGAAGGCCAGGGGTTCACGATCGCGCTCGCCGCGCTGGATACCGGCCGCTTGGGCATCGCCGCCTGTGCCGTCGGGTTGGCGCAGGCGGCACTTGATGTCGCCCTCGACTACGCGGGGCAGCGCCGTCAGTTCGGGCACTCGATCGCCGACTTCGAGGGCGTGGGCTTCCTGCTCGCCGATATGGCTACCGCCATCGAGGCGGCCCGCGCCATGTACCTCGCCGCCGCGCGGCGCGCATCTGCGGGGATGAACTTCACTCGGCAAGCAGCGATGGCAAAACTGTTTTCCACCGACATGGCGATGCGGGTCACGACCGATGCCGTGCAGGTGCTTGGGGGATACGGCTACGTCGAGGACTATCCGGTCGAGCGCTACATGCGCGAAGCCAAGGCGCTGCAGATCGTGGAAGGCACCAATCAGGTGCAGCGCCTCGTTATCAGCCGCCAGCTTCGGAAGGAATAACCCGAAGGAGCTATTGAAATTGGTCGGTTGCTGCGAGTGGCAGCCCAATCGGATGGTTTGGGTAGCGCTCGTCGCCCGTTTCCGGCAGGGTGGCTCGGGTTGCCCCTGTTTCTTGAGTTCCCAGCTTTGGTAGTGCCCCGTTTTCGCGCCCCTGCCTCGGAGGTCACTAGCTCGTGCTCTTGACTGCCCCGGCTACCACTGGCCGCCCCGGAATTCTGCGTCGACGAGTTGCGCAGTGGTGCCGGGCTACGCCAGGACGGCACGTCGCGAACCGGACGCTCGCCGTCGTGGGAGCGGTGACCGCCGGCGTCGTGCTCGTCACGGGCCAGGCCGCAGCCAGTAGCAACCCAGGAGCCGCCTTCGTGGCGGCGACCAACCAGGCCCGCGCTGCCGTGGGCCTTCCCGGTCTGAGCGTCAGCGCCGATCTCACGGCTGCGGCGACCGACCAGGCGCAGAGCATGGCTGATGCCGACGCCCTGTTCCACACGCCGAACCTCGGATCTGGGCTGTGCTGCTGGGTCATGGTCGGCGAGAACGTCGGCGACGGGCCGTCCGAGTCGGTCATCCAAGCGGCGTTCATGGCCTCACCTGAACACCGGGCCAACATCTTGCGCGCCGCGTACGGCCAGATCGGCGTCGGCTACGTGATCGACAAGCACGGCACCCTGTGGGTGTCGGAAGTGTTCCGCCGCCCGACCGGATCGGTTACGCCCGCCGCGCCGGCGGCGCCGAAGGTCACGAAGGTCACGAAGGTCGCCAAGGTCACGCCTCGACCGGTTGTCGCCACCCCGCGCCGGTCGACGGTCAAGGTGCGCGTCCAGCGCCCGCCGCTGACCGCAATTGCGGCGATCGCGGCAGTTTCCGTCGTCCCGGCCGGCCCGGTGTCCCGCTCTCTCACGCGGTTACCGCTTGCTGAAGCCGAGCGATTGACGGCCCAGTTCGGCGTCGGCGAAGAGGCGGTTTCCGGGACAGATCCGGTGAGCAGGTTGCTCGACTTCGCAGCCAAGGCCGCCGGCTCGGACTAGCGGCGCAGGCCGTATCGGCGAAGGTGGCGAAGGCCGCCGGGTCGGACTAACC
>DATCDK010000016.1:0-3619 GCA_036510735.1 Acidothermaceae bacterium
TCGGGACGGCGACGGCGCGCGGGGTCCTGCGCTCGGGGTCGTCGTCGAGCCATCGCGTCACGGTGTAGAGGATCGACGGGAGAAAAGTAACCTCCCCGCACACCCACAAGATCGCGCCGGCGATCTGCTGATCGCTCGCCTGTGCCGACGGGCCCCTACTCGCGTACCAGGGGTAGAGGTCGTGCGTAAACATGACCATCGTCATCGCGATGATCACCATGGTCGCGTTCGACGCGATCAGCGCGGCGATTCGGCCGACGGGCGCCAATGCCGGGCGGAACGGGTAGGAGCCGAAGATCTGCAGCCACAGGCACACGCCGAGGCCAAAGAAGGAGCCGTGCTCGAGCCAGATATGCACGGCTTGGTTCCTTGCGCCGAGGTCGAACGGGCCGGGCAGGTGCCAGATCAGCATGTCGACGTTAAACGCGACCACGGGGATGTACGGCTTGGCCGCTAACCGCCGGACCGCTGCGGCTGCATGCCAGGCCGACCCATCCGCAAGAGGTCGCCGAGCACGCGTGTGCCGCAGCAACCGACCGTAGGCGCGCGCGACCGGGCGAGGCAGCCCACGCAACAGAGGAACCCACGGCGCACCGAGCACGATCAAGGGCGGCCCGACGAATGACAGCAGGATGTGCTGAACAACGTGCGCCGTCAGATAGGTGTCGGACCAGTAGTCGACCGGCGACACGACCGCCACGAGCAGGACGGCGAGGCCGCCCCACCAGATGACCGCCTGCCCGATCCATGGCCTGGTTGGACGACCGGATTTGGCTATCGCGTTCAGGTGTCGGCGCAACCCGCGGGCGTGCACAGCGACGATAACCGCGACCACCACGATGAACGGGTCGAAGGTCCAGTGCTGAAACATCGTTATCGGTGCGGTCCTTCCCCGGTCGGCGTGCACAGCGTGGCTGTAGTCTTCGTGCGGTGACAGACACCCCGACTCCCACTGAAACGGCCACGCTCATGGAGCCGCCGCCAGCGCCACTGTGGTCGTGGGCGCTGCGCCACCGCAGGATCAGCATCGCAGCGACCGTTGTCGTCGTGCTCGGTCTCGTGGCGTTCGTCGACTGGCCGCATCGCGCGACCCCCGGGCAGTTGCGTTCCGATTACGCGCAGTATGCAACCCAGGTCAGGGGCGACGTCCAGTCCTGCAGCGTCGAGGTCGAGGAGACGCTCAGCGCCTACAACCAGATCACGGCCGGCGTGGTGCGCGACCGTCAGACAGCGGAGGCGATCGCGAGCCAGGCAGCGCTCGACTGCACCCCCATGGGAAACAGCCGCATCGATGACCTCGGAACCCTGCAACCGCCGTCGTCGGTGGCGAATTATGGCCTCGGTGCGGCGACGCAGCAACTGTATGAATGGTGCTTCCCGACCGCGGTCGACGTCGCCCAAGACATCGAGCACCTGATGTCGTCGCCCGGCGACCCCGCGACACTGGCTGACGTGAAAGCCCGGCTCACGCAGATAAGTGCAGCAGGCGCGAACGCACAAGCGGCATTCAACCGTGCAGCCGGCACCCTCGCAACGCCGCCCGTCGACTTCGGTCTCGACCAAGTGCGGGCGAGCGTGCTGGTCGGCTGACCGCTGGTCGGCTGACCGCGGGTCGGCGAACAGCTGGTCGACTAACAGAGCGACCGTTAGTTGCCGCGGCGCTGAAAGAAGCCCCACAGCACAGCGGCAAGGAACAGTGCGACCGGGAAGAGGTACGTCATGAACTGGCTGGTGTGCATCGCTGCCTCTCAGTTCAGCACGGAGAAGAGGAAGAACAGCACAATAGCGACCACCGCGACGAAGACGACGACCGCTTTCGCGCCAAGAGCCGACCCGGCGAAGGCGACCTGGATGCGATCGTCACGGTTCGGGCCCTCGGGCGATAATACCCACCGCACGCGCAGCGATCGCGCCAGAAGCGTCTCGAGCCAATATGCGGTGACGATGCAGTAGATCGCGAACAGTGGCATCGTGGCGACGTAGACGGACGCGAAACCAGACGAGCCCGGCGCCCAGCCGAGGCTCGGCATGCTGGCAAGCTGCGTGATACCGGCTGCGAGAAACAACACGGTCGCGGAACCGCAGGCGACCCGCCAGTCGGCAGAGTTCGTCCGCGACCGACCAGACTGCCACGACCACGTGTAGAACCAGAAGAGTGCCGCACCTACGAGCACCATCACCAGCACGGGGATACTGATGAAATCGGACGGGCGCTGCCCGGGAGCACGCCACAGCGCGTCGTTGTCAAGGGAATGCAGATAGAAGTAGGAAAAGACCGCAGATCCGAACAACATCGCTGACAGCGCCACGAACAGACGCGAGCCTGACCAGTAGGCGCCGCGAATCGACGTCCGCTCAAGGCTGAGATCTCGCGCTCGAGCCTCCGCCTCCCCTGGCGCCATCGCGCCGCCGGCAGTCGTCGTCATGTCAGTTCACCTCTTCATGCTGAGTCGGGACGCCGGGTGGCGCGGCGCCGATATAGGCCATCGGGCCGGCGCCGGTACCGTATTCGTACGGGCTCGACACGACGGTTGGCACATGCGCGAAGTTGTAGGCGACCGGCGGAGTGGAGGTCATCCACTCGAGGCCACGCGAACCCCACGGGTTGCCGACCGGCTCGGTCGGACGCGGGTCGATGAACATCGTCTTCACGAAGTTGTAAACGAAGACCAGCATCGATACGCCGATGAAGTAAGCCGAGATCGACACCCAGTCGTTAAGACTCTGCAACGCCTTCTCGTACTCGAAGACGCGGCGCGGCATGCCCAACTCGCCGATGGCGAACAGCGGCAGGAACGTCGAGTTGAAGAAGACGAACAGTATCCAGAAATGAATCTTGCCGAGCTTCTGATTGAGTTGGCGACCGGTCATCTTCGGCAGCCAATAGTAAATGCCGCCAAAGAAGGCGAAGAGCAGCGAACCCATGATCGTGTAGTGGAAGTGCGCCATCACGAAGAAGCTGCCGTGCGCAACGGTGTCGGTGGGGACGTCTGACAAGAAGACGCCGGAGATACCACCGATCAAGAAGTTGAAGAGCGCCCCAAGCACGAACAGGATCGGGACGGCCAGTCTTAATCGCGCACGCCACAACGTGCCGATCGCCACGAGGTAGATGATGCCTGTCGGGATCGAGATCAGCTCGGTCGTCAACATCACCACCGGACGCATGTCAGGGTTCATGCCGCTGTCAAACAGGTGATGCTGCCACACGAAGAATGACAGCGTGCCGACACCGACCATGCCAGCGACTGCAGTTCGGTAGCCAAACAGCGGCTTGCGCGCGAAAACCGTGAGCAACTCCAAGGCAATGCCGAAGCCGGGAAGCGCGAGGATATAGACCTCGGGGTGCCCGAAGAACCAGAACAAGTTCTCCCACAAGTACGAGCTGCCACCGTGCTGCGCATCAAAGAGCGCTGTCTGCACGGTGCGGTCCATTAACGACATGTACGTGGAGGCGACCAAGACGGGCGCCGCGAGCACCATGAGCATCGCCGTCACGAGCATCGACCAGACAAAGATCGGCAGGCGGGTCCAGGTCATGCCTGGGGCTCGGTAGTTGATGACGGTGCAGATGATGTTGAATCCACCGACGATCATCGATAACGCCATCAGCCCGAAG
>DATCDK010000017.1:0-6961 GCA_036510735.1 Acidothermaceae bacterium
ATCGCCGGTTGCCGCCTCGCCGGCGCTCTCATCGCCGTGACATATCGCTTCGATGTTGTTCAGCGCGGCGCCGAGAGAAGCAATGTCGACGTCCTCATCGAGTGCGGCGACTCGCTCAACCGGTAGGTGGATACGCGCATCGAGGTATTCGGCTGCCTGACAAAAGATCACGACGCCGACGTTGACGAACTCGCCCCGGTCAACGCGCGGCATGCAGCGAATTACGAAGTACTGGAACGGCATTCGCAACTCTGTGCTCATGACGCCTGACCCAACCACACACGGGGCGTCGCTGCCCTGGCGAGAAGGTAGTCGACGTACCAACCGCGCACTGTCGATGCAGCCTCGGGAGCATCGAGCCAGCTTTCGGGGACGTCGTCAAGAACCTCGACCAAGAGTTGCCGCGTCACCTGCGGCGCGAGCTCGCCATCGGCGACCGGTAGACCAGCCGAGTACGCGTTCATGATGTGTTTGTCGAAGGCGTATGACTGCGACGCGAATCGTTGCGGCACTACGTCAGCTGCCGTCGTCCAATTGTGGTGAAAGTACAGTGCAGCGCCGTGATCGATGCACCACAGCTGGCGATGCCACACGAGGAGGTTCGGGTTCTGCCAAGAGCGGTCGACGTTGGCGACGAATGCGTCGAGCCAAAGGATCCGAGCAGCCTCGTCGGGTTCGATCGCAAACGACTTGCCGTCGTACCCAAGTGCGCCGGGCAAGAAGTCGATGCCCAGGTTGAGTCCGATGCTGGCGTTCAGCAGGTCTTGCACCTCTTCGTCGGCCTCATAGCGCGCGATCGCCGGATCGAGGTCGAGCAGGACGATGTCTGGTGTGCGCACACCGAGGCGACGCGCGAGGCCGTGCACGATGACCTCCGCGACGAGTGCCTTGGTGCCTTGACCGCGCCGCGAAACTTCATGACGTACGTGCCGAGATCCGCCGCTTCAACAATGCCAGGCAGCGATCCGCCTTCGCGCAAAGGCGCGACGTAGCGAGTGGCGAGCACCTGATCAAGCATGTGCGCAGCCTAGGTGATCAAGGGTTCTCTGAGTGGCCCAGCGTCGTCCGCGCCTTTCGCCCGTATCGTTTGCCCCGACTACTCGAGACAGGGGCTGTGATGACGGAGCCGCTGCTCGAGACCAAGCTCTACCTTCCCAAGCTGCGACCCGATGTCGTCGCGCGTCCGAGACTCAGCGAGCGCCTGCGTCGCGGCGCCGAGTCGAAGCTGACGCTCATTTCCGCCCCGGCTGGCTTCGGCAAAACCACGCTGCTCACCGAATGGCTTGCTGCGACCCCTGAGCGGGCGGTGGCATGGCTCTCACTGGACCAGAAGGACAGCAGGCCCGCGACGTTCTGGACGTACCTGATCACCGCGCTGCAAACAGTGGTGCCAGGCGTTGGCGCGACTGCACTTCCGCTGCTCCAGTCGGCTGATGCGCCGATCGAACCGGTTCTCACCATCGTCATCAACGAACTCGGCGCCGTGCCGCACGACGTCGCGGTGGTGCTCGATGACTACCACGTCGTTGAGAGTCCCGACATCGAGGAAGGCATGATCTTCCTGCTCGAACACCTGCCCTCGCAGGTGCACATCGTCATCGCCACCCGCGCCGACCCGCGACTGCCGCTGGCCCGACTGCGCGCGCGAGGCGAACTGGTCGAGATCCGCGCCGCCGACCTGCGCTTCTCCCACGACGAGGCCGCGACGTATCTCAATGCGGTGGTGGGTCTCGACTTGACCGCGGCGAACGTCGCGCTCTTAGGCGAGCGCACCGAGGGATGGATCGCGGCGCTACAGCTCGCCGGACTATCAATGCAAGGACGATCGGACGTCGGTGGGTTCATCGCCGGCTTCGCGGGCAACGACCGGTACATCGTCGACTACTTGGTCGACGAGGTCCTGCAACGTCAGCCCGATCACGTACGGACCTTCCTGCTGTCGACGTCCATCTTGGAACGACTGAACGGCGCGCTGTGTGACGCCGTGACGCAGCGGCACGACAGCAAAGCAATGCTCGAGACACTCGAGCACGGAAACCTGTTCGTCGTGCCGCTCGACGACATCCGCGAGTGGTACCGCTATCACCGCCTGTTCGCGGATGTTCTGCAGGCACATCTGCTCGAGAGCCGACCCGACGAGATTGCGGCCCTGCACGTGCGCGCGAGTGCGTGGTACCAGCAAGACGGTGACACGTCCGAGGCGATCCGCCACGCGATGGCGGGTCAGGATTTCGACCGAGCGGCCGACTTGGTAGAGCTCGCGATCCCGGTGATGCGCCGCATCCGGCAGGAGGCGACACTGCACGGTTGGCTGAAGGCTCTGCCCGCCGACGTGATCCGGGTCAGGCCGGTGCTCAGCGTGGGCCTGGCTGGTGCGTTGCTTTCTGTCGGCGAGTTCGAAGGCGTAGAAGCTCGACTGCAGGACGCCGAGGGGTTGCTGCAGGGGAACGGTGTCGGACCGGCGAACCGGCCCGCAGAGATTGTCGTGGCCAACGAGGAGGAATTCCAACGCCTGCCGGCGGCGATCGCGTTGTATCGCGCCGCTGGCGCGCTGGCGCACGGCGATGTGCCGGCAACGGTGGCGCATGCACAGCTGGTGCTCGACCTCTCTCCTGAAGACGACCACCTTCCTCGCGCAGCCGCAGCTGGCCTCCTGGGGATCGCGTACTGGATCACCGGCGACTCTCGACTTGAGGCAGGCCACCAGGCGTGGGCTGAATGCGTCGCCGGGCTCTACCGCGCCGGGCACATTGCCGACACGTTCGGCTGCTCGATTGGGATGGCCGACATCCGGCGCGTGCAAGGTCGTCTCGGTGACGCGATGCGTACCTACGAACAGGCATTGGCGCATGCGGGCGCGCACGGCGGACCCACGCTGCGCGGCACCGCCGACATGTACGTCGGGATGAGCGAGATCTGTCGCGAGCGCGATGACCTGCCCGCCGCGCTGGAGCACTTGCGGCACAGCCAGGAACTCGGCGAGCATCTCGGGCTGCCGCAAAATCCGTACCGCTGGCGGGTCGCGATGGCTGGCGTGCGGGAGGCGGAAGGTGATCTGAGCGGCGCACTCGAGCTGCTCAATGACGCCGAGCGCGTATATAGGGGTGACTTCTTCCCCAACGTTCGACCGATCCCGGCTGTGAGGGCACGGTTGTGGGTCACCCAAGGTTCGTTGGAGCAAGCACTCGCCTGGGCGCGCGAGCAAGGTCTCTCCGCCACGGACGACCTCAGCTATATGCGTGAATTCGAGCACGTGACGCTCGCGCGCGTGCTCTTGGCGCAGCACACGAAGACGCGCGACGTGGCAGCCCTGCAGAGTGCGATTGGCTTGTTGCAACGTCTGCTTGAGGCCGCGGAAGAAGGTGGCAGGACGGGGACCGTGATCGAGATCCTGGTGCTGCAGGCACTTGGTGCCGGTGCCGTCTCCGACGGCCTCGTGCCGCTCGAACGGGCGCTAACGCTGGCTGAGTCACAGGGCTACGTTCGCATCTTCGTCGACGAGGGACCGCCGATGGCCTTGCTGCTAAGAGCGGCGGCGAAAGACGGCATCGCCCGCAGCTATGTGAGGCGACTACTGGCTGCCCTCGCCAAGACCGAGACTGACCGGCCCATCGATCAGGGCTTGATCGAGCCATTGAGCGAACGCGAGCTGGACGTGCTTCGGCTGCTCGCCACCGACCTGAACGGTCCCGAGATCGCCCGCAGCCTCGTCGTGTCGCTCAATACCGTGCGCACGCACACCAAGAACATCTACACGAAGCTCGACGTGAACGACCGTCGAGCGGCCGTCCGCCGGGCCGGCGAGCTCGACCTGTTGCCTAAGCACTGAGCCAGCCTGAATCACCACATCAATCACCACACATGGTGATCCGCGCTCATCACGTTCGCTCCTAGCTTTCCCTCCAGAAGAACTGGAGGAAATCAATGAGCGAAACGGCCGATGCGACCGAGGACGGCAGCTGGGATGACGCCGGCCAGTACGAGGTTCGCCTCAAGGGCCACCTCGATCCCCGATGGAGTGCCTGGTTCGACGGGCTGATCCTCACCGAGGACAGCGACGGCACCACCGTCATCCACGGCGCAGTCATCGACCAGGCCGCGCTTCATGGCCTGCTCCAGAAAGTACGCGACATCGGGTTGCCGCTCGTCTCAGTGACTCGTGTCGACCCCAACCACCCCGCCGTCCACCCAACCCACAACAGGAGACCGCAATGACAACCACTACACCGATGACGCCACTGAGGAAGAAGGCGCTCGTCGCCGGCATCTTCTACGTGGTCACGTTCATCTCCATCCCCACGCTCGCTATGTACAGCCACGTCAAAGGCGACCGCAACTTCATCCTCGGCACCGGCGGCCAGAACGCTGTGCTGTTCGGCTGCCTCCTCGAAGTGATCGTCGCTCTCGCGGGTATCGGCACGGCAGTCACGCTCTACCCGGTGATCAAGCGGCAGAACGAGAGCGCCGCGCTCGGCTTCGTCACACTGCGCGTTCTGGAAGCGGCCATGATCTTCACCGGTGTCCTGAGCCTCGTTTCGATCGTCACACTGCGACAGACAGCGGCTGGATCGTCGCCCGCAGATGCGGCCGCGCTTGTCACCACCGGCGCGTCGCATGTCGCGACCTACAAGACGACGATGTTGCTCGGGCAGACCCTCATGCCGGCGATCAACGGAGTGCTCCTCGGCTCGCTGATGTACCGGTCGCGACTCGTGCCACGCATCATCCCCACGATGGGACTCCTCGGCGGACCGCTGCTCGCCAGCGCCGTCGTCGCAACGCTGCTCGGCCACAACTCGCCAAGCTCCGCATGGTCGGCGCTCGCGACCCTGCCGATCGCCGCATGGGAGTTCTCGCTCGGTGTCCGGCTGATCGTCAAGGGCTTCAGCCCGTCGCCGATCCTCGCGGACTACGCGCCAACTGTTGCCGCCGAGAAGGAGCTCATCGCGGCGTAAGTAGCGCCCTTCAATACCCCGACTTTCTAGATGGAGGAACAGCAATGATCGAAGTCGAGAACCTCAGTAAGAAATACGGTGACAAGCTCGCCGTCGACGACCTGAGTTTCACCGTTCAACCAGGAATCGTGACTGGTTTCCTCGGCCCGAACGGTGCAGGCAAGTCGACGACGATGCGGATGATCGCCGGCTTGGACAGGCCGACCAGTGGCCAAGTGCGAGTCAACGGCAAGGACTACCACGAGTGCCCGGCGCCGATGGCCGAGCTCGGTGTCTTGCTCGAGGCGAAGGCCGTCCACACCGGCCGCTCGGCTGGTAACCACTTACTCGCCCTCGCCCAGACCAATGGCATCAGCAAGCGCCGCGTTGACGAGGTGATCGACATGGTCGGGTTGCGGGAAGTCGCAACCAAGCGAGTCGGCGGATTCTCCCTTGGCATGGGTCAACGACTCGGGGTGGCGTCCGCACTACTGGGTGACCCCAGCGTCGTCGTGCTCGATGAGCCGGTCAATGGGCTGGACCCAGAAGGCGTGTTGTGGATCCGCACCACGCTCACCGCACTCGCCGCGCAAGGCCGGACAGTGTTCATCTCCTCGCACCTCATGAGCGAGATGGCGGTGACGGCGACCAGGCTGGTCGTCGTCGGACGAGGTCGGCTCATCGCGGACACGACGGTCACCGAGTTCATCGCCCGAGCCAGCGGAGGCACCGTCACCGTACGCACTCCTGCAGCTGCAGAGCTGCGCGATCTGCTGTACGGACCCGACGTGACCGTGACAAGCGAGCAGGTCGACGTCCTCGAAGTGCAAGGCCTTACCGCCGAGCAGATCGGCCACACCGCATGGCAGGCGCAGCTCCCCATTTACGAACTCTCACCCCAGCACGCATCACTCGAGGAGGCATTCATGGAACTGACCCACGACTGCGTCGACTACCGCTCCATCACCGCCACGAACACCGAGATCGTGGGCGCACGATGAGCGCCGCGGTCGCTACCCCGCCCGCCCTGCCCGCGCTCATAGGGCACGACGTGAAAGTCACTCAACGCCGGATCCTGCGCTCGGAATGGACGAAGTTCCGGTCCGTTCGTTCCACCGTCTGGACGCTGCTCATTGCGGTTGCGTTGATGATCGGCGTGAGCGCGTTGTTCTCTTCAGTCGTCGCCGACGAGTACCACACGTTCAACGCCAGCGAGCGGGCGACATTTAGCCCTGTCGCTACCAGTCTGGCCGGCTTCACCCTGGCACAACTGGCGATCGGCGTGCTCGGTGTGTTGCTGATCAGCGGCGAGTACAGCACCGGCATGATCCGCGCGTCACTCACCGCCGTCCCGCGCCGCTTGCCAGTGCTGTGGGGCAAGCTCGGCGTCTTCGCCGGCGTCGTGCTGACACTGTCGCTGATCGCGGCCGTGATCTCGTTCTCCATCGGGCAGACTCTGCTCGCTAGCCACCATCTGAACGTCGCGATCACTGCACCCGGTGCGCTGCGATCGGTCGTCGGTGCGGCGTTGTACGTGACCGTTGCAGGAATGATCGGACTCGCGCTCGGCGCGCTGCTACGCAACACTGCCGCGGCGATCTCGGCATTCGTCGGAGCGTTCTTCGTGATCCCCCAGCTGACCGCGCTGCTACCGGCGTCCATCAGCAACAACCTCGACCCGTACCTCCCGTCCAACGCCGGAGCGACTTTGTTTGGTGCGGGCCCCAGCCACGCACTGTCGCCCTGGGTCGGATTCATCGTGTTCTGCGGATACGCGATCCTGCTCGTCGCCGCTGCCGCGTACCGGCTCGTACGTGGCGACGCATGAGGTTACGTGTAGAGCTCGCTCACTCGGGCGAGCGGCACCAGATCTGACGCCTTGGCCGCCAGCTCCGGGTCGGTCGCGATGAGCGCATCGGCCTGGAGCTTCGCGATTGCCAGGTACTCGGCATCTCGGATCGTCGGCCAGTTGTGCTCTCGCGCGATCCGCCAGGCGGTACGGCGTGACACCCGGTCGCCGAGCACGC
>DATCDK010000018.1:0-17264 GCA_036510735.1 Acidothermaceae bacterium
GCGCCGGGAGCTCGCAAGAAGATCAGCGGCATCGTGGTAGTGAGGGCGAGCAGGCACAGCACGAGACCGAGTTCTGCGGATGCGTTGTCCGCGGCAGCCCGCGTAATCGACTCGGTCGCCGCAAGAACTGCCAACGCGGCACCGCTCGCCTTCACACCGTCGAGTGTCGCGAGATGCAGCCGCTCACGCGTCCCTCTCGTGGGTGACAGCGCAGTCCCTCCTGTGGGGGACGCCGAAGATGGCTCGCCAGGGTGACGACCGCGACGGTCGTCTGTACCTAGCCTTCGTGCCATGGAAGCCACTATTGCGGTCAACGGCCTGCACAAGCGATTCGGGCCAGTCGTCGCCCTCGACGGTGTCTCCTTCACCGTGAGCCCGGGCCAGGTCACGGGCTTCGTCGGTCCCAACGGCGCGGGTAAGTCCACCACCATGCGGGCCATCCTCGGCCTCGATGCGGTCGACGAGGGCACCGCCACTGTCGGGGGGCGGCCATACCGAAGCTGGCCTCAACCGCTCCGCCAGGTCGGTTGCTTGCTGGACGCTGCAGCGCTGCAGCCCAGCCGCACCGGACGCAACCATCTGCTGTGGTTGGCGCACTCACAGGGCTTGTCGAGTCGGCGAGTCGATGAGGTAATCACCCAGGCCGGTTTCGACAAGGCCGCCCGGCGCAAGGCCGGTGGCTATTCGCTCGGCATGCGTCAGCGGCTCGGCATCGCGGCGGCCATGATCGGCGATCCGCCCGTGCTCATGCTCGACGAGCCGTTCAACGGCCTTGACCCCGAAGGCATCGTGTGGGTCCGCGGCTTCTTGCGTTCGCTGGCCGCGGAAGGTCGGGCGGTCCTCGTCTCCAGCCACCTCATGAGCGAACTGGAAGGCGCCGCCACCCATCTCGTTGTGATCGGTCGCGGCCGACTGGTCGCGGACACCAGCGTTGCTGAGTTGATCGGGCAGGCATCTGCGGGACTGGTCACGTTGCGCACGACGGCTCGAGCGGAAGCGACGACAGCACTTGCCAGCGCAGGTGCAACCGTCGCCACGATTGATACCGACACGCTGACGATCTCCGGCCTCGCGACCGAACAGATCATTCAACTTCTCAACGAGAACGACGTGCCGTTCTTCGAGGTGTCTGCTCACAGGGCCAGCCTCGAGGAGGCATACATGGATCTCACACGAGAGTCCGTCGAATACCGGGCCGTTGATCCGACCGAGGATGCCCGATGAGCACGACGGTGACGCCCTACCAGTCGACTGTGCCGCCTGCACGCGACAACTTCGCGCAGCTGGCACTCGCTGAGTTCACCAAGCTTCGCACGGTACGTGGCTGGGTCGCCGGACTCGTTGTCGGCGCACTTTTGATTCTGGGGATCGGCTATCTGTCCGCCGCTGGCAGCAGCCGATCGTGCAGCCCGGCGAGTGGCGCGGCGAACGGCCCTGCGAGCGGCCCTGCGAGCGGGCCCGCGAGCGGCGGTGGGTGCGGCTCGGGCACCCCCACCCTTGGGCCGGGTGGGGAGCCGGTAACCGACAGCCTCTCGTTCGTACATCAGCAACTGGACGGCGACGGCAGCGTCACTGCCCGCGTCACATCGCTGCTCGAGCGACTGCCAAGTGACGGCGGCGGCGGGTCGCCGCAACCAGTAGTCGAGCCTTGGGCCAAAGCCGGCTTGATCGTCAGGGCCAGCACCACCCAGGGTTCGCCGTACGCGGCAGTCATGGCGACTGCGACGCACGGCGTGCGCATGCAGTACAACTACACCAAGGACATCGCGGGTAGCCCTACGACAGTGTCCAAGACGTCACCGGAATGGCTTCGGTTGTCGCGATCGGGAGACACGCTGACCGGCTATGAGTCGGCCGACGGGCAGAGCTGGACGAAGATCGGTGTCGCGACGCTCAGCGGATTGCCCGCGTCGGTACCGGTCGGGTTGTTCGTCGCTTCGCCCGACCACGACGTCACCACGGAAGAAGTCGTGGGCACGTCGACGGAGGGCGGTCCTTCGATGGCGACCGCGTCCTTCGACGACGTCAGCCTGCAGGGCAGCGCATCGGGTGGCTGGCAGGGCACTCAGATTGGCTACAGCGCCAGCGACACTCCGAACACTTTCATCCAGTCGGGCGGCACCTTCGCCGTCACCGGCTCGGGAGACATCGGACCGATGGCATCAAGCGGCGGGGACAACAACACGATCAGCGGCAGCCTGATCGGCGCATTCGTCGGGCTGATGGCGATGGTCGTGATCGGCGCGTTGTTTATCACCTCCGAATACCGTCGTGGCTTGATCCGCACGACCCTCACCGCGAGCCCGCGTCGCAGCCGCGTGCTCGCCGCGAAGGCGGTCGTTGTCGCGTGCGTCGTGTTCGTCCTTGGCTTGGCGGCCTCGGCGTTCACCATGTGGTTCGTTGACCGGCTACGGCGCAACAACGGCACCTACATCCAGCCTGCGAGCTCATTCACCGAAATCCGAGTATTGGTTGGCACGGCCGCCGTGCTGGCCGTCGCCGCTGTACTTGCCCTCGCCATCGGCACAATCGTGCGCCGCAGTGCGGCCGCGGTCTCAGCGGTGATTGTTCTCACCGTGCTGCCATACATTCTCGGCGTGTCGTCGATCGGAGCTCTGCAGTGGATGCTGCGCGTCACGCCGGCGGCTGGATTCGCCGTCCAACAAACGTTGCACCAGTACCCACAGGTCGACGGGGTCTACATCGCTTCGGCGGGGTACTACCCGTTGTCCCCATGGGCGGGATTTGGTGTGCTGCTCGCTTGGACGGCACTCGCGCTCGGCCTGGCCGTCGTCTTGCTACGCAAGCGAGATGCATGAAGTTCACGCTGCACGCCGAGTGGACCAAGCTCCGCACCTCTGCGGGCACATTCTGGTTGCTAGTAGCAGTGATCTTCGTGACGATCGGGCTCGGCGCGATCGCTGACGTAGGAGTTCGTTGTAGCTCCGCGGCCTGCACCCAAGATCCGGCAAAGATAAGCCTCGCCGGCGTTTACCTTGGTCAGGTGCTCGTTGCGATCTGCGGGGTAACCATCATCAGCGCCGAGTACGGCACGGGAATGATCCGCACCACCCTGACGGCGATGCCGCACCGCGTTGGCGTGCTGGGGGCGAAAGCCATCGTCGTCGTGGGGTGGGCATTCGTGGCCGGCTTGGTCAGCGTTATCGGTTCGGCGGTGGTCGGCCAACTCGTGCTGCCTGGCAAGGGGTTCACGCCTCACAACGGCTATCTGTCGCTTGCATTGTCGGACGGCGGAATGCTGCGCGCTGCCTCTGGTTCGGTCCTCTATCTGGTGCTGATTGCGCTGCTCAGCCTCGGGATCTCCACCGCGGTACGCGATTCTGCGGCGGGTATTGGGGTCGTGCTCGGGCTGCTGTTCGCTTTTCCGATCGCCCTCGTCATGGTCAGCAACCCGCACTGGCACCGGCACCTCGAACAGATCGCACCGATGAACGCCGGACTGGGGATTCAAACTACGGTCGGCGTGCACAGCTTGCCGCTCAGCCCGTGGGCGGGGCTCGGCGTCGTTGGGCTGTGGGCTGCGGGCGCGCTCATCCTTGGCGCGCTCGTGTTGCAGTTGCGTGACGCGTAGGCGACGCGCTGCCACGATCCGATGGCGTCATGACAGTTCGAGAACAGGCACTCCTGGGGGGGTGAACCCGAACACCTGGCCGTAGAATGACAGTTCGGCCTCGAGGCTCGCGATGACGTTTTCGGCTTTGCGAAAGCCGTGCTGCTCGCCTTCGAACGCGAGATAGGCGTGACGAATTCCCTTTGCTACCAAGGCATCGCGGAACAGCTCGGCCTGCGAAGGCGGCACGATGTGATCGTCGAGGCCTTGGAGTAGTAGCACCGGACACGAGACGTCGTCGACGTGTGACAGCGGTGCGCGCTCGACGTAGAGGTCGTGCGCTTCGGGCAGCGGCCCGACAAGGCCGTCGAGATAGCGCGACTCGAAATCGTGAGTGTCCTTCGCGAAGCGAAGCAGTTCTGCGACACCGAAATAGGAGGTGCCCGCGCCGAACGCGTCCGTGCTGGTGAGTGCAGCCAGGGTCGTCCAACCTCCGGCGCTGCCGCCGCGAATGGCCAGCCGCTCGCCGTCCGCCTCGCCTGCATTCGCGAGCGCCTGTGCGGCGGCCACGCAGTCCTCGACGTCGACGATGCCCCACTGGCCGCGCAGCCGCTCGCGATACTCCCGGCCGTATCCGGACGAGCCGCCGTAGTCGACGTCGATCACACCGATGCCGCGACTGGTGAAGTAGGCGTGCTCGAGATTGAGCAGCGGCGGCGACGACGATGTCGGCCCGCCGTGCACGAACACGATGAAGGGCGGCAGTTCGCCGACCGGCGCCTGCGCATCAGGGTTGCGCGGCGCGGAGACATGCGCGTGAACATCGCGGCCGCCGGGACCCTCGAAGGTTGCCGTGTAAGGGCGCGGCAGGTAGTCGTCTGCAGGCAAGTCGTCGGCCGCCCGTCGCAGAACCACGTGCTCGCCGGTCTGCAGGTCGACCCTCACAACGGCGTTCGGCACAACTGGGCTGCCGGCGATGCCTGCCAGGTAGCGACCTCGGTGCGATATCGCCGGTTGCCAATGGGTGAAGGGCAACTCGAAGTCGTCGATCACACCGGTCGCGGGGGAGAGAATGCCGAGCTTCTCGTCGGCGTCGCCGTGCAAAACGACCAGCGTGCCGTCGTCGAGTACGCCGTAGTGCTGGAAGCCGAGCTGCCACAGCGGGCCGGCGAACTCTTCGTCGCGCGGTGCCAAAGCCTGGGGTTCGGACGTGCCGGTGGTGTCGACGATGTACAGGTTCCACCAGCCCGAGCGGTCGCTGATCGCATAGATGTGATTGGCGTCGGCCCACGCCGGCTCAAGGACGGATTCGTCCTGACCGCTGAGGACACCGCGCCACGATGTCACGACGCCAGCTGTCAGCTCACCGACGCGCAATTCTGTGGCGTCCCATGGCATGTTCGGGTGGTCCCATGCCACCCACGCCAGCTCCGCGCCGTCCGGTGAAGGAGTGGGGAACGCAAGGAATTGGCTGCCCGAGACGATGACACGCACCAAGGTGGGGTCTTCTGCAGCCGATCCGTCGAGCGGGATGCCGACGATCGCGCGGGTAATGCCTTCGGTTGGTGACGTCGGGTTGGTGTGTTCCTCGCGCACGCACCACACTTCGCGGCCATCGGGTGAGAGCACCGGGTCGGCGTAGCGCAATGCGGCCGGGTAGGCCGGAACTGGTGTCAACGGCCGCGGCTCTGAGCCGCCACTCTCGAGGCGATAGACGCGTTGATCCGCCCACTCGACAAACAGCAGGCCGTCGCTCAGTGGCAGGTAGCTCAAGCCGCCGTACTCGTGCACTCGGGTGCGCGCGTTCCACGGCGCGGGCAACAGGTCGCCGCGTTCGCCCGACACGATGACCTGGCGGCCGCCCTCAGCCGGTCGGCCCTCGAGCCACCAGACGTCCGGGTCCGCGTCGCCGACGAGGACCGGGAAGCCGAGCCGGACGGCACCTTTGGCGACGTCCGCGGCAGAAATGGGTGAGGGCCAGGAGCCGTAGGGCATGGCCAGCGGTGTCTCGCTCATCGGCTCATTCTGGCAGTGCCCTTGAAACGGCGGTCGAAGTGGTGACCGGTTCGGGGACCACCCTGCGTACCCTGATCAGGTGTCCACATCCCAGCAGCAGCCGCCGCGCACCTATCAGGTGCGCACCTACGGCTGCCAGATGAACGTGCACGATTCGGAGCGGCTGGCGGGTCTGCTCGAGGTGTCCGGTTACATCAAGGCGGACGCCGATGAGCTGGCGGACGTCGTCGTGTTCAACACCTGTGCGGTGCGTGAGAACGCCGACAACAAGCTGTATGGCAATCTCGGTCAGCTTTATTCGTCGAAGCTGCTGAAGCCCGGCATGCAGATCGCCGTCGGCGGTTGCCTCGCGCAAAAGGACCGTGGCGAGATCGTGCGCCGGGCGCCTTGGGTCGACGTCGTGTTCGGCACTCACAATGTCGGGTCGCTCCCTGTACTGCTGGAGCGAGCTCGGGTGGCCGACGAGGCGCAGGTCGAGATCCTCGAATCGCTCGAGGTTTTCCCGTCGACGCTGCCGTCGCGACGCGAGTCGGTCTACGCGGCGTGGGTCGCCATTAGCGTCGGATGCAACAACACGTGCACGTTCTGCATCGTGCCAAGTCTGCGAGGGACCGAGAAGGATCGGCGGCCCGGCGACATTCTGCTGGAGATCGAAACGCTGGTCGGCGAGGGTGTCATCGAGGTCACGCTGCTTGGTCAGAACGTGAACTCGTACGGCGTTGAGTTCGGCGATCCACTGGCGTTTTCGAAGCTGCTGCGCGCGTGCGGTTCCATCGATGGTCTCGAGCGCGTGCGATTTACCTCGCCGCATCCCCGCGATTTCACTGACGACGTGATCGAGGCGATGGCGAGCACGCCCAACGTGATGCCGCAGTTGCACATGCCTTTGCAATCAGGATCTGACGATGTCTTGCGGCGGATGCGACGTTCGTACCGGCGGGAGAAGTACCTCGGCATCATCGACCGCGTGCGTGCGGTGATGCCCGACGCCGCGATTACGACCGACATCATCATCGGCTTTCCGGGCGAGACCGACGAAGACTTCGAGCAGACATTGGATGTCGTGAAGCGGGCCCGATTCGCGAACTGCTACACGTTCCAGTACTCCAAGCGACCCGGCACGCCGGCTGCCGACATGGATGGTCAGATCCCACCCTCAGTTGTGCGCGAGCGTTACGAGCAGTTGGTGGCCGTCGCCGACGAGGTCGCGTGGGATTCAGCGAAGGAGCAGGTCGGGCGCGTTGTCGACGTCCTTGTCGCCGAAGGCGAAGGACGCAAAGACGACCAGACGCACCGCATGAGCGGCCGCGCGGCCGACAACCGGTTGGTGCACTTCGTTGCTGTGGACGCCCGACCGGGGGACATCGTCGCGGCTCCGCCGCGACCAGGCGACATGGTCAGCGTCGAGGTGACGTACGCAGCTCCGCACCACCTGGTTGCTGACGTCGTGCATGGTGTGCGCCGCACGCGTGCCGGCGATGCGTGGGAAGCACGCCAGGACGCGGGCCCACGCCCGCCCGTCGGCGTCCAACTCGGTATGCCTACATTTCGCTCGGGAGGGTGATCGCATGGTCGGCGACCTGATCGATCCGCGACGCACCGAGCCCTCGTTCCTGCTTGGCGAGCGGGCGATGCTCGAGGGATGGCTCGAGTTCCATCGGGTGACATTGTTGCTGAAGTGCGAAGGGCTCGATGATGCGGGGCGCAAGGCTAGGCCGGTGCCGACTTCACTGCTGTCGTTGCACGGATTGCTACGGCACATGGCCGAAGTCGAACGGAATTGGTTTCGCCGGGTGCTGACGGGCGACACTGATGCGCCGTTTATCTGGTTCGACACGGCGATCGACGACAGCGAGCTGGTGCCGCTCGATGACGCCGACTGGGACGCCGACCTCGCGGCCTGGCACGCAGAGTGCGAACACAGCAGGGCTGCCGCGGCTGCCTGTGACCTTGACGACACCGGGATACGCCACGGTGAGCCGTGCTCGCTGCGCTGGATCTACACCCACATGATCGAGGAGTACGCGCGGCACAACGGCCACGCCGATCTCATTCGCGAGCTCGTCGACGGCGCCGTCGGGGGTTGAGGCCACGGAACCGCGGCGACTCCCGTAACGTCCGAGCAGTGTCGAACGGGGTGCCCATGCGGAGACGAGTGGCTGTGATTGCCGCCTTGTCGCTGATGGCTGCCGGTTGCGGGAGCCGGACGGCGGCCTCGTCGCTTAGTGGAGTCGTGCCGTCGACGTCGTCTTCGGCGACGGCGTCCTCGCCATCGTCGTCCGCCGCGGACGTCTGCGTCGATCCGGTTCCGGCAGTACCGGCACCAGTGGCACCGCCGATCCCGGACGCGAACGGCAAGGGCGGCATGGCGTCGGCATGGAGTCTCGACGGTGGCCAAGCGATTGTCGTGCCCGCGGGCGATGCGCACCCAGCGGTCGACCGACAGCAAGCGCTATGTACCTTGCTCGCATCCCAAGACAGCAGCCGCTTCGACATCTTGGATGCCGATTCCGGTTTCAGTTTGGTACTTGCGAAGGTCACGATCGCCGATCAAGTACTCGCGTCGCCCGAAGACGTTGGTGGAGAGGTCGGTGTGCAGTCACCACCGCCACCGACACCGTTTCACTCGAGGTTGGCGTGGGTCGGCGTGATCGATCCTCCCTTCATGTCGACGTGTGGGACGGACGGATTTGCCGCGACCTCGCCGTCGCCCCCGCTCGTCCCGTACCAGCTGATGGTTCTCGATGCCGCCACCGGAGCTGACGGGCTCATCTACGAGACCCGCTACTACAGCACGTGCACGGGCACTCCGGCTTTCGGTCCATTTGCGGCCACGCTGATGGTGAACAAGTCGGTGCCGTGGCGCTTGCTATCTCGAGACCCGGGCGGTCTGTTCGGAACTGTCGAAGCGTCCGTCACCACCTGCGAGAGCTACGGCGGCGGGGCCAACACCTCCCGCGCTCACGTGGGCGAACTGGAGTTCGACGTCTCCGAGCCGATTGCACCTTGCGGTACTCCGCATAAGACCGACCAGATCTTGCACGCTCCGACGGTCAGCGACCCGCTTCCGCTATCGCTTACGCACGCACCCCTTGGCTATCTCGACGTGGCGCCTGACACCGAGCCGGGCACCGCCCTCGATCCCACCGCGTTGCTGTGTGAGCAGTCCGAAACGCAGGGGCAAGTTGTCGCGGCGTATTACCCCACCACCATTGGGGCCTTGCTCTCCGCACGCGAGGGGCCTCCACCAGGGCACCCGTTGGTCAATAGCGACGCCACCAAGTTCCCAGCGTCGGCGCAGGCAGCGTGGTGCGAAGTCAAGTCGGCCTCGGGATACGCGATCGACATCGTCGGCCCGGATGGCACGCACATCAGCGGCGATATCTACACGTCGACCACGTTCACGGATATGAGCAACGGGCCACCGACAGTGCCTTAGTACGGGCGGTCAGTTCAGCGTAGTAATCGGGGACGGAGGCACTGCGACATCGAGCTTGCCTTGACATGCATTCATGGGTGGTTCGGAAGCCCCTGCGCCGTTGGGCACCGACCTCTGTTCGCCAGCGACCGTGACATCCCAGGTCTTAGGCAGGACGAGGTGGTTAGCGCAGGAGCCATTGGTGTCAGGGCCGTCGCGGACATCGGCCTCGAGTGGTATCCACGCCATCACCACGTCTTTCGCGGCGCTTCCGTCGACGGCACGCGGCGGCGCATCGGCGGTCAGGACCAGGTCGCCGGCGACGGGGAGGGTCAAGCGATTCGTGACGTCGTGGCCGCTCGCGTCGACACCGACGACCGAGATCGGTCCGGTGAGCGTGCATGGCGTCGCCGCGATGTCCCGGACGTCGAGATCGGAGAACGCATTGCCGGTGCCGTACTGAACGCCGTGGTAGTCGAAGGCAAGTTGGCCAAGCGAGCACGCGGATGCGGGCTGTTGACTCAGGAGCACGTCAACTTCGGTACCGCTCCACGTCATGCCCGGGCCGGCGGGTGGATCCTGCAGAACGACGGTGTCGGGAGTGAGCAATGGATCGGTAACCCGCTCGTCGGGGGTGATCGTGAGTCCTGCCCGCGCGAGGACTTCGGTCGCCTCCGCCAGAGATAGACCCGTCACGTCTGGCACTGCCGGCGGAGTGGCCTTTACCCCATTCGCGATGGCGTCGGTCGACAGAAAGTCGGCCAACGTCTGCGGCAGCAGCCAGGTATGTCCACCCGCCGTCGCAATCGGATGATCACACCCAACCGTGCTGATCTCGAGGTCCTCGTGGTGCGTAGGTGCGCCTCGGAATTCAAATCGGAGCAACACGTCGGGCTTGTACAGGCAGGTCGCTGTGCCCTGGGGTGCGAGATCCAGCAGCTTCCCGATGTTGGTCGCGTCGTTTCCGCTCAGGGTCACGGGTCCGGCCCGCCCGGCGACTGCCCCGGGGTGACAAACGAGCAGGCTGTCGGCGCCGAGCGCAAGCAAGGGCACCGGGCCGGGGTTTTCGACCAGGGGCGCGAGGCACGGGTCGGGCGAGTCACTCGTGGGTGCGCTTGTTACCGGCGGGCTCGCAACAAGTGAACTCGACGCCGGGTCATTCGCGGGCGCCGAAACCGGGGCCGCGCTGCTGGCGACGGGCGAGCTCGGCGGGCTCGCCGGGGCCGTCGACGCGGCACTGGAGCCTGGGGCAAGCGAGGCAATCGGCGGCGACGAACCGGCGGCCGAGCCGGTGGTTTGACTAGCGCAGCCGGTAACGAGCAGAACGGTGAGCACGACGACACTGATCGGCGTCCGCACCAGGCCCCTTGTTCTCACCTCTCGTGGACGCGACGGGACCGCCAACGGTTGCCTGGAAGAACGAACCCGTTCTCTGGGTTGCCCATGACGTGACCAAACTTGAAAACGTCCCGCTCTCCGTGCTCGACCTCGCGCCTGTCCCCACCGGATCGAGCATCGGTGAGGCACTCCGCAGCACGATCGCACTCGCCCAGCGGGTCGAACAGCTTGGCTTCGTGCGCTTCTGGGTCGCCGAGCATCACAACATGCCGGGCATCGCGAGTTCGTCACCGGCGGTGCTCATCGGGCATATCGCGGAGGCCACGAGCACTTTGCGCGTCGGTTCGGGCGGCGTCATGTTGCCGAACCACTCGTCGCTCATCGTGGCCGAACAGTTCGGGATGCTCGACGCGCTCCACCCCGGACGTATCGATCTCGGCATCGGTCGCGCGCCAGGCAGCGACCAACTCACCGCGCTGGCAATACGTCGCTCATCCGAGGCGCTGAGCGCCGACGACTTCCCGTCTCAGCTGACGAATCTGCTCCACTACTTCAGCAACGAGTGGCCAGCTGGCCATCCGTTCGCGGCGATCACTGCGGTACCGGGTGCAGGTGCGAAGCCTGACGTTTGGTTGCTCGGATCGAGCGACTACAGCGCGCAGGTGGCGGCCATGCTCGGGTTGCCTTTCGCGTTCGCTCACCACTTCAGTCCGGCCAATACGCTGCCGGCGCTTGCGTTGTACCGAAGCCTGTTTCAGCCGTCGCCGACATTGGATCATCCGCACGCGATGATCGGCGTCAGCGTGACCTGCGCTCCGACGGACGACGAGGCGCTTCGTCTCGCGGCGCCTGCAGCGTTGTCGTTTCTGCGGGTCAGAACCGGGCGGCCTTCGACGCTGCCGTCGCCCGAAGAGACCGCCGCATACAACTACACGCCAGAAGAGCGCGCGTTCGTCGACAACAGGATCGCGACGCAGGTCATCGGTTCACCAGACACCGTTCGCGATCAACTCACCGCGCTACTCGACGACACCGACGCCGACGAGCTGATGATCACGACGACCACGTTCGATCCGGCCGACCGTACGCGCTCGTTCGAGTTAGTCGCCGAACTCGCCGGACTAGCGTCGCGCTAACTGGCCACCAGACCAAAGTTGTCAACGCCCACACGCTCTCTTGAGCGTCGTCGGGCTGACAGGTTGGGAAAACAACAAAGGCCGGCCGCGAGTTCGCGGCCGGCCCACTGCTGCCTACCGAGCTGAGCTACCGCGGGGCTAGAACACCTTCTGGCCACGCGGATTCGGTGATGGTGTTGCCTCCGATCGACACCGTCAAAGCCCGCGACCCATCGGCCCCCCACAGGTCGTAAGTGCCGGCCGCGAGGCCGTAGTACACGGCCGCATACGCCGTCCCGCCCGGAAAGTGACGAGGATGCACGGCGACGTGTCGCCGACGGTCAGGCTCGCCGTCCGGGCTGATCTCTATCTCTGCACCGACCACGTCGGCCGATGTGTACAGCACCAACGCGCCGAAGTCGTCACCGATGTCGAGCACTGTCGGTCCCTGTCCGGCCACATGGTTGTGGCCGGACAGGTGATCGTGATCGTGATCGTGACCGTGCGAATGCGAGTGATCAGAGTGAGCGTGGCCGGTCATGTTAGGCCGCGCTGTATCCGTCGTGCGGTGTGTTGAGGTACGGGAACACATTCTGCGTCGGCGACATCGGTGAGCCGTCGGTGACCTTGCTGGTGGCGGCGTCGGGAGTGAATGACTTGTCGACGAGCGGGATGAGCAGACCCGCAATCGCCCGCAACTCGATGGTCACGACGTCGTCGGTGACCCGACGACCGTTCGGGAACCCTGCCGGGTCGCCACCCGCGAGGCCGGCTGGGCTGGCCTTCGCAGGTGCAGTGGCGGGGATCGCCAGGTTCAGGCGCAGCATGTCGGCGACCACCTTGCCGGTGTAGTTCTGGAAACCGGGGATGATGCCCGACGGGATGCCGGTACCCAAGATCGCGACCAGGTCGGCACGCGGCTTGGTGTAAGCAGCGAGGTTCTTGAACACGCCGGGGTAGAGGACCGGAAGAAGGCCGGCAACCTCGGGGTGCAAGAACGACGCCGCGTAGTCCGAGTCGTGCGAGGGTGCGCTGTGGTTCCAGTCGTCCTTCGACCCCATCGGGATGACGACCTCGTTGATCAGCGGGTTGCCGAGACGAGAAACCTGCTCCCAACCACCGAGGTTCTGTGCTGTCGCACCGGGGCCTTCGTAGATGTGCGTGCGCTGGCGGCTCGCCGTCGTCCAGATGCCGACGACCGACTTCAGGCTTGCCGCGTCGGTCGGCGTCTTGCCGTCGGCCGTGAGATCGCTCAGCGGAACCCGCATCGCGATGCTGTGCACGTTCAAGTCGGTTAGCGAGTTGACACCGGTGCCTGCCGGCGTCGGGATCAGGTGCAAGTTCTGGAACGGACGCAGGTCGAGCAAGTCGAACACCGAGCCGAGGTCGACGTGGAACGCATCGGCGCGCTGGCCGGCGAAGAACGTTCGGTTGCCGATGCCGTGCACGCACTGCGCGGCGAGGTGCTCGTAGTTCGGGGTCGAGCGCGGCCCGATGTTGCAGGGCGGCACTTCGAGGTTCGCGCCGAGCTGCACGGTGTTGCCGCCCCGCGTCGTACGCGTCACCGTGTAGTACTGGCGACGGTTGAAGTGCGGGTCGAAGATCGACGTGATCTGACCGGTGTTGTAGAGGAAGGTCTTCTTATTGAACACGACCGTGTGGAAGCGGAAGCCGTAGGTGATGTCGGCTTGGGCGTCGCCGCGGTTCGAGATGTGAATCTCGTAGAGAACGTCATCACCGAACTCGAAGAAGTTCGGGCCGCCGTCCGGCGCCTGCAGGGGAACGTAGTTGGCGATGATCGTCGCGAACCCGGGCTTGTCCGGGCTGACGAATGCGTAGAGATCTGCGCTGTCGGCGACCGGGTCCTTGGAGATCTCCGGCGCTTCACGGTGAGAAGACATGCGACACCTTCTGTGCTCGCGGTTTATGGGTGGGTTGAAACGAAGAACGAGGTGAGCTAGGGGGCTGGGCAGCTCGATGACGTGGTGGCTGTGGCTGCGATTGTCAGAGCTGGGTGAGCTTGGCCAGCTTGCGGGCCAATGCCTTGTCGGTGATCTGCACTTCGCGCTCGCCGCGCATCACGGTGATGCTGCCTGCCTTCGCGTCCTTGACGAACGCGACGACCGAACCGTCGGGCGCCGGGCTGCCATCGTCGGCCGGGGAGCCTGACGACGACTTCGAGGCGGCGCTTGCCACCCCGGGGACCATCACGGCCACGGTGGCCGCTGCGGCGGTAACGCCAGCACCGCGGATGAAGGCCCTTCTACTGTGCTCTGCCCTGGTGATGCTCCTTCGAAAGCGTTCTGGGCGAGTCATGCCGGCCCGCCTGTGGTGACTCAGACACTCTTCGCAGCGACCGGCCGCGCTGGTTCATTCGGCCTACTCGCGCTTAAGGTCAGCTCGCATTTAGGGTCAGCAGATGACTGACTGGACGACGACCGGTGCCGAGCTCGCCACGGCCGTCGGCACGCTCGTGCTTGGTGCCGCGACGTTCGCCTCTGTGCGATCGGCAAATCGAGCAGCGCGGACGGCGGAGCGGTCGCTGCTGGAGGGCCTTCGGCCGTTGCTGGTCTCGTCACGGCTGCAGGATCCGCCCGAGAAGGTCTCGTTCGCTGACCAGCATTGGGTGCGTGTCGACGGTGGTCACGGCACTGTCGAGGTGACCGACGAGGTCATCTACCTGACGATGGCCCTGCGCAACATAGGCCGTGGGATGGCCGTGCTGCACGGCTGGTTGGTAGGTCGGGATCCGACGTCGAGTGCTCGGCCCGACCATCGCCCGATCGATGACTTCCGCCGGCTCACGCGCGACCTCTACATACCGCCCGGCGACCTCGGGTTCTGGCAGGGCGCGCTACGCGACCCCACTGAGCCGATTTTCGCGGAAGTGCAGGAGATCGCGAAGGCCGACGAAATGTTCTCGATCGAGTTGCTATACGGCGATCAGGACGGCGGGCAACGCGCGATTACCCGCTTCGCGTTGCTGCCGCACGACGTCGACGGACAACAGGTCTGGATGGCCACGGTTTCACGGCACTGGCACCTCGACCGTCGAGCACCCAGGTAGCTACTAGCGGGCCGGGCGGTCGCTTTGCGCGAGCCACTCGCGCTGGGTGGCGAGTTGCGTCTCGAGATCGCTGACCTCGGATGCTTTGCCCGCCTGCGTCGCCCGGTCGATCTTCTTCTCGAGTTTCTCCACCGACTCGCGCAACCTGATCACCAACGGCGACGACGAGAGCGACGTCTCGCGCCAGCGGTCTTCCGAAGCCGTCTTCAGGCGCTCGGCGACGGCGTCGAGACGGCGATCGAACTCAGCGGCGACTTCACGCGGAGCCCGACCGGTCGCCGTCCAACGCGTTTGAATCTCACGCAGTTTTGCTTGCGCTGCAGGCAGATCAGCGGCCGGATCGATGGCTTCGGCCTCAACCAGCAGCGCTTCTTTCGCTTGCTGATTGGTGCGGAACTCGGCGTCGCGTTCTTCGAGTGCGGCGGTGCGCCGGGTGAAGAACGTGTCCTGGGCAGTGCGGAAGCGCTGCCACAACGCTTCGTCGACGTCTTTCGACGCACGAGCGGCCGCTTTCCACTGCACCATCAGCGACTTGTAGCGATTCGCGGTCGGCGTCCACTCGGTCGATTGCGCTAACGACTCGGCTTCTGTGGCGAGCTTCTCCTTGTAGGCGACCGCTTCCTTGCGTTGCTCGTCGAGTGTCGCGAAGTGTGCGCCACGGCGGCGGCCGAACTCCGCGCGAGCCGCAGAGACGCGCTTCCACAACTCGGTATCGATCTTGCGGTCGACACCTTTGATCTCTTTCCATTCGTCGACGATTGCGCGCAGCCGATCGCCCGCAGGCTTCCACTGGGTGCTCTGCGCGAGTTTCTCCGCTTCGTCGGCGAGTGCCTTCTTCGCATCGACGGCTTTGGTCGTCGCCGCTGCCTTGGCGGCCCGCTCGTCGGCTCGCTTGGCTTCCGCCGCAGCCAGCAGCGTGCACAGCCGAACGTCTAAAGTCGGCAGGTCGCCGACCGCATTGGCGGTGGGCAGCGACGCGCGCAGCTTGGTGACGGCAACCACAGTCGACGACGCGGATGCGGCACCCGACACGAGCCGGGTCTCGAGCAGGCCTACCTCGGTCGCGAGGTCGTCGTAGCGCCGGACGAAATGCGCCAGCCCTTCTTCGGGGGTGCCGGCCTGCCACGACCCGACCACGCGCTCGCCCTCATCGGCGGTGCGGACGTAGACGGTGCCGTCTTCGGCGATCCGGCCCCACGCGGTGCTGGTGCCCATCGTGCTCCTTGCTCGGTCGGGTGCATGTGCGCGCCCGGTGTGCCCATCTTGCCGGTACCCAACATGACGCGGTGCTGACGCCCGCGCCGGAGATTGTTGCCAGTTGGCCATCTAGGGTGCATGTCGTGACCCGGCCGGCAGTCTCCGCGGTGGCATTCTGCCCCCATCCGCCGCTCCTGCGACCCGGGATTGCCACCGGAATCGAAATTGAGATGCAGTCGTTGCGTTCCGCGTGCAATACGGCCATCGATCGGCTGATTGGCACGAGTCCTCACCAGTTGCTGGTGCTGGGAACCGACGGACCCGTTGTCGACTGGCAAGGCTTCGCTCCCGGGCTGATCGACCCCGATCCGCAGCCGTTGCCTCTGTCGCTTCAGGTCGGAGCGTGGTTGCTGTCGGAGCGAACGCTTCGGTCTGCGCCGAGCTACGTCGCCATCGGGCGGGACGGCGAGCCGGTGACCCCTTGGCCGGACCTGCCGGCATCGACGGGCCTTCTCGTCATGGGTGACGGCAGCGCGCGACGCAGCCTCAAAGGCCCTGGGTACCTCGACGATCGGGCGGAACCCTTCGATGAATCCGTCGTCAAAGCACTCGCCGATGGCTCTCCGCAATCACTGGGGGACCTCGACCTCGAACTCGCGGGCCAACTGCTCGCCGCTGGTGCTCCCGCGTGGATCGCTGCGGCGAAGCTGCTCGTCGCGGGCACCTGGCGCGGTGACGTTCTCTACGCCGACGCGCCGTACGGCGTGATGTACACGGTCGCTACGTGGCTGCCGGCGTGAGATCTGCTGCCGGGGGGAGACCCAGGGTCGTCGTCGTCCTCGGTCCGACCGCCGCAGGCAAGTCGCAGCTCGGCATCGATCTTGCGCATCGCCTGAACGGTGAGGTCGTGAACGCCGACTCGATGCAGCTGTATCAGGGCATGGACGTCGGAACCGCAAAGTTGACGCACGACGAGCGTCAGGGCGTCGTCCATCATCTGCTTGATATCTGGCCTGTCACGCGCACCGCGAGCGTCGCCGATTACCAGACGCACGCGAGGGCGGCGATCGCCGATATTGCGGCGCGCGGTCGCACACCGATCCTCGTGGGTGGTTCCGGTCTGTACATCCGCGCGGTCATCGACGACATGAGCTTTCCAGGTACGGACGCCGATGTGCGGGCGAGTCTCGAAGCCGAACTCGCCGTTGTGGGCGCGCCAGAAATGCACGCCCGCCTGGCTGCAATTGATGCAGCGACCGCAGCAACGATGTTGCCAACCAACGGCCGCAAGATCGTGCGCGCACTCGAAGTCGCCGCGATCGGGGGTGGGTCATTCACTGGCCTGATGCCGTCGTACGAGTCGGTATACGACGCGGTACTGATCGGCGTCGACCGGCCGACCGCCGAGCTCGATGAACGGCTGACCCAGCGGGTCGACTCGATGTGGGCACATCAACTCGTCGACGAAGTTCGCGGTTTGGCTGAGCACAACGGGTTGCGCGATGGAGTGACGGCACGACGCGCGCTCGGCTACAAGCAGGT
>DATCDK010000019.1:0-16479 GCA_036510735.1 Acidothermaceae bacterium
ATCTCTTCGAGACCTGCGACAGCTCGTCTGCGACACGACAGAGTTGCGCCGTTACGAGCCGCAAGGCGGGCAGGCGGCATGGGACGCGGCAGCCGCGCGCTTGTAGGCGCGCAGTAGCCGCGTCGTTGTAATAGCGAATGAGAAAGTGGGTTGGCTAGGCGACGTCGCGCTTGCGCGCATTCTCCCCGAATATTGCTTCGAAAGCCTCGTCGCGGAATTGCCGCGACAGCTCAATAGCGAGTTTGTCGTCATCGGCACCAATGGCCGCGTTGATCTTCTCGGCGTAGGCCTCACGAATCGTCGCGATCTCCGCCTGCGTGCCCTCGTCCTGCGACATCATCAGGTCTTCAGTCGCGTCGTACGTCATCTCGCTCATCATCTCGTTCGGTGTCTCTTCCATCGTTTGGGCCCTCCTTCGTTGCTCAGCCCGAGCTATCACTCTGCCATCAACATCGGCAGCCAAGGGCCGTGCACGCGTTACCAACGGGAAAATACTGTGTGACATTCCCCGCAAATAATCGGCCCCAGTTGTTCATCATTAGCGGAGCCTCAAATGGCTGGTAATTCGCTTTTGGAAATCGCGCCCAGAAGTGACGTGGTTCTCATTCAGCTGCCGGCGCGGGGATGCCCGCGATGACCAGTTCCCACGCGCGGTCGAGTCCGGCCGCCACGCAGCCATCGACCACCGCGTCGGCGCCTAACGCGCTCGTCTTCACGGTCGGGAGTACCGGCGCCATGGTGGCGAGATTGGCCTGCACGGCGGCCATGAACCCGGGCGCTTGGCCGATACCGCCGCCGAGCACGACGAGATCGGGGTCGACCACCGTGATGACGGCGCACACCGCCTTGGCGACCAGCAAAGCTTCCTCGGCGACGACCGCTGCGGCCGCGCTGTCGCCCTGCAATGCGGCGCTGAACACCTGTTGTGCCGAACTCGCATCTGATACGCCGGCGCGGGTAGCAGCGCGCACCACTGCTGCAGCGGTCGACGCTGCCTCAAAACTGCCGCGTTGGCGAGCGTCTTCGACGTCGGCGCCATGACCCTCGGAGAACGGCATGTAACCGATCTCGCCGGCCGCGCCATGCGCGCCGCGATGCAGCTTGCCGCCGAGCACCAAACCCATGCCAAGACCGGTGCCGATCGAGATAAAGGCGAAGCTGTCGACGTCCCGCCCGTGGCCGTGAGCCCGCTCGGCGAGCGCCGCTACGTCAATATCGTTCTCGACCATGACTGTCGATCCGAACGCCTCGCGAAGGTCGACCAGCACGGCGGGGGAGTCCCACCCGGGCAGGTCGCCCGCCAGCGCCAGGGCATCGCGCTTCGGGTCGTAGACGCCGGGACTGCCGATGACCGTTTGAGTGATATCGGACGCCGTGAGGCCGGCCTCTGCGACGAGCGCTTTGCCTAGCGCGATGAGCTCGACCACCCGCCCGTGTCCTTCGGTTGCCGTGGATCGAGGCGAGGACTTGCTGCGAATCGTCCCGGTCAGGTCGGCGATGGCACCGCGCAGGTATTCGCGGCCGACATCGAGACCCAGCACGAACCCGGCTTCTGGTCGGACCTCGTAAAGGATCGCGGCGGGTCCTGGCACTCCGGTGCGGGTGCCGGCAGCGCGGACCAAACCGGCCCGCTCGATATTGGCCAGCGCCAGCGACACGGTCGGCTTCGACAGGCCGGAGCTGCGCGCGAGATCGGCCCTCGAGAGCGGCCCGTTGCGGCGGATGTGGTCGATGAGGACCTTCTCGTTCATCGCCCGGATCAGTTGGGGCCGTGCGGCGGACATCCCATTGGCCTGCTGCGCGGCCGGCACGGCCGGAGTCTGCTGTGCGGTCGGCACGGCCGGAGTCTGCTGCGCGGCCGGCACGGCCGGCGTTTGCACTACTTCACTGCCGACGAGCGTCACGTCCGGCCCCTTCTTGTGTGCGGCGATCGTACTCAAGCTGTTACACGCGAGTCTTGCTTCGTAACAATCGGTAGGTTACTTTCCTAACAATCTTACCGCCTGAGGCCCGAAAGGGCTCGCCGATACTCGGGAGGCTCGCTCGGTGACGCAGTCGCGCAATGTGTTCAGCACGCAGTCGCCCGTGGTGCTCGGTCTGGACTTCGGTGGCACCAAGATTGCCATCGCCGTCTGCGACCTTTCGGGTAACCGGGTCGGCGAAACGGTGCTCGCCACCCAAGCCGCGGCAGGCGCGTCGAGCGCGTTCGATCGAGCCATCGCGGCGGCGCGCGAGTTGTTGGCCACCGCTACTCATGACCGCGAACTCGTGGCGGTGGCGGCGGCGACGTTCGGCATCCCCTTCGACGACCGCGTCGAACTGGCGCCGGCGATCCCGGGCTGGGAGACCTTCGCCTTCGGCCGCGAACTGCGCGCAGCCTTCCCCGGCGTCCGGCTTGCGATGGCGACGGACGTCAAGGCGGCCGCCCTCGCCGAGCTTCGCTGGGGCGCGCTCGCCGGTTGCGACCCGGCGATCTACCTGAACCTCGGCACCGGCCTCGCCAGCGCGATTGTCGCCGGCGGCGCCGTCATCAGCGGCGCGCACGGCGCAGCGGGGGAGATCGGCTACAACGTGCGTGAGCCGGCTGACGTCGGGAAGTCGCCTGCGGAGCGCATCACGCTCGAAGACGTCGTCAGCGGCAAAGCCCTGGTGGCGATCGCGGACACCGAGTTCGGCGCAGAAACGTCGGTCGCAGAGATCTTCGACAGGGCAACGACAGAGCCTGCGGCCGCACGCATCGTTGAAGCCTTCACTCGCGAGCTGGCCCAGCATGTCGTCAACCTGGCGATCGCCGTGGATCCCGCGCGCATCGCGGTCGGCGGCGGCCTCGCCCGGTCGTGGGCAATCATCGCGCCCCGCTTGCGTGAGGCCCTCGATGCGGCAGTCCCGTTTCCTCCTGACCTGGTGCTCGCCCAGTTCCCGTTCGACGCGCCGCTCATCGGAGCGTTGGCGTTGGGTGTCGAGGCGGCTGCGGCCGTGCTCGGCGAGGAGGCGCTCAGGTGACAGACGTCGACCCATGTTGTTTCGACCCATGTTTCACCGCACGGAACGTCGCATTTCCGACAGGCACGGTGCCTGCCGCACAAGCAGTGAGGGGCTAACACGATGAGGCGAATGAAAGGTGCCGCCATCGCAGTGACGGCCGGCCTGTTGGCCGCCGCATGCGGTAGTAGCGGACACAAGGCCACCCAAGCGAGTCCGTCGGCAGGACCATCGTCGTCGGCCCCGAGCGCGAGTGCGCCGGCGGCGACGACGCCGGCCGCGAGCAGCGCGCCCGCGAGCGCGCCCGCCAGCGCACCGGCCAGCAGCGCACCGGCTGCCAGCGCGCCCGCCGGCAGTATCGCGCCGGCCGCCTGGAAGCAGGGTGGCACGGTCACCATTTCCAACGAACAGGGCCAGACCTGGCCATGCCAGTTCAATCCGTTCAATCCCGCAGTCGACTCCGAGGCGCTCGGGTTCGTCTACGAACCGCTGATCTACGTCGACCTGCTGAACAACTCGGCCGAGACCCCGATGCTCGCGACCGGCTACAAGTGGTCAGATGACAAGAAGTCGATCGTCTTCACGATTCGCGACGGCGTGCAATGGAGCGACGGACAGCCCTTCAGCGCGGCCGATGTTGCGTACACGTTCAACCTCATGAAGAAGGTGCCCGCGCTCGACCTGTACTCGTTGTGGACCAACGCCGGCCTGCAAAGCGTGACGGCGAGTGGCAACCAGATCACGATGACCTTCTCATCCGTGGCGACCACGTACTTCTTCAACTTCGCCGACCAGGTGGGCATCGTTCCGCAGCACATCTTCTCGACCGGCGACCCGGCGGCTCACCCCGACACTTGGGCTGACGTGGCGCCGATCGGCACCGGTCCGTTCACGGTCAGCCCGTGCACCGCGAACAACATTCAGTACATCGCCAACCCGCACTACTGGATGCCAGGCCGGCCCTACATCCAGAAGGTCGAGTACCCGGCTTACCTCGACAACAACCCGGCCAACCTCGACCTCGCCAGTGGCAAGGCTCAATGGGGCAGCCAGTTCATTCCGAACATCAAGCAGGCGTACCTGTCCAAGTCGAAGGACAACAACACCTGGTCGCCGCCGGTGACGAATGTCGAGATCTTCCCGAACCTCGATCCGTCGCACAAGGCAACCAGCACGTTGGCGGTCCGGCAGGCAATCGCGGCCGCGATCGACCGGACCCAGATCGCCGCTATCGGCGAGGGCGGCCAGCAGCCGGCAGCGAACCAGACCGGCGTCGTCGTCCCGACGTTCCAGAAGTACTTCGATTCGGCGGCGCTGGCCGCATCCGGCTACGACAAGCCGAATGTGGCGAAGGCAATCCAGCTGATGGCAAGTGCTGGTTACTCACCCGCCAAGCCGTTGAAGCTGTCGATCATTACGATCACCGGCTACACCGACTGGGACGCCTCGCTCGCCGTGATCAAGCAGGAACTGAAGCCCATCGGCATTAACCTCACGGTCAATGACGAGGCGCAACAGACCTATGACGACGCGCTCTTCAACGGCAACTTCGACCTCGCCTACTACGGTGAGGCCGGTGGTCCTTCGCCGTACTACGAGATGCGCCAGATCCTGTCCTCGGCGAACACGGCACCGATCGGGAAGCAGGCCAACAGCAACTACGAGCGGTACAAGAACCCCGCCGTCGACGCGTTGTTCCAGCAGTACCCGACGGCCGACGATGCCGGCCAGGTGGCGATCATCAAGCAGATCGAAGCGGCCATGATCAAGGACGTGCCGATCATCCCGACCACCGAATCGGTCGACTGGTTCCAGTACAACACCTCGGATCTGCAGGGCTGGCCGACCCCGGCCAACCCATACGCGCAGCCGGCCGCGTTCAACGTGCCGGACGCCGAGCAGCTCCTGCTGCACCTGTACTCCAAGGCAGCTCAGTAGTAGACACGTAGCCACCTAGCCACGTGTAAGGACGGTCCATGAGGGTGAGCGCGAGGAGCTATTCGACGTGAGGTACCTACTCCGCCGGCTCGGCTTCTTCGTGCTCACCCTCTGGGCTGCTCTGACCCTCAACTTCTTCATCCCGCGGCTGATGCCTGGCAGTCCGTTGCAGGCACTGCGGGATCGGACCCACAACAAGCTGTCGCCTGCGGCACTGAACAGCCTGCTGTCGCAGTTCGGTTTCGACCCGCACCAGAACATCGTGGTGCAGTACGTCCAGTACCTGAAGAACATGGCCACCGGGCACTGGGGTATTTCGATCGGAGGATCGCTAGGGGTCCCGGTCAGAAAGCTGATCGGGCAAGCGTTGCCGTGGACTCTCGGATTGGTCGGCGTGACGACAGTCATGGCCTTCTTGCTCGGCACAGTGATCGGCATTGTTGCCGGCTGGAAGCGCGGCGGGCTGCTTGACGGGATCGTGCCGCCGGTGTTCGTCGTGACATCCGCGCTGCCGTACTTCTGGGTCGCGCTGCTGATGATCCTGCTGTTCGCCACCGGCACGCACGCGCTGTTGCCCAACGACGGCAACTATACGAACGGGCTCACAGCCGGCTTCTCGGGCCATTTCATCATCGACGTGCTCAAGCACGCGATCTTGCCTGGCGCGACGATCCTGATCACCGCGATCGGCGGCTGGATCCTCACCATGCGCAACAACATGATCACGACACTGTCTGAGGACTATGTCCGCATGGGTCGCGCCAAAGGCCTGTCGAATCGACGCATCATGTACGGCTACGCAGCCCGCAATGCGTTCCTGCCGAATCTCTCGGGCTTCGCGATGTCGCTCGGCTTCGTGATCAGTGGCGCGATTCTCGTCGAGTACGTGTTCAACTATCCGGGTCTTGGCTACATGCTCTACAACGCGACCGTGAACACCGACTACCCGTTGTTGCAGGCACTCTTCATGCTCATCACCGTCGCGGTGCTGGTCGCCGTCCTGATCTGCGATTTTGTGACTTTCTGGCTCGACCCACGCGCACGGGCGAAGGGGTAGCCCGATGAGTGCGATCCTCGCGAACACCGCCGTAGTCACGGGAGCACCGGAGCCTGCACGCCGCCGCGCGGGCGGAGGGCTCTGGACCGCTGTGCGCACCAACCGCAAGGCGATGGCCGGCCTGATCATCTTCTTGATCTTCGCCGCGATGGCCGCGGTGCCGCGGCTGTTCACGTCGGTGAAGCATCCGAACGACGCTGCCCAGTACGCGTCGCTTGCGCACCCCGGCAGCCAGCACTGGCTCGGCACGACGCAGTTGGGCCAAGACATCTACGCGCAGCTGATTTACGGCACTCGCCAGTCGCTCGTGATCGCGCTGATCGCGGGCTTCTTCGCCACCGTGCTCTCGGTGCTGATCGGCGTGTCCGCGGCGTACCTGGGTGGCATCGGCGACGAGGCGCTCTCATTGCTCACGAACGTCTTTCTCGTACTTCCGACGTTCCCGCTGATCATCGTGCTCGCGACCTATGCCGGCAAAGGAAATCTGCTGGTGGTCATCGTTGTCCTGGTGGTGACCGGCTGGTCGTACGGTGCGAACCAGTTGCGCGCGCAGACGCTGTCCCTGCGCAACAGAGATTTCCTCGAGTCGGCGCGAGTCAGAGGCGAGCGGCGGTCGTACATCATCGTCGCCGAGTTGCTGCCGACGATGACCTCGCTGGTCGTCGCGAACTTCCTCGGTGCGGCGCTCTACGCGGTGCTGACTGCGGCCGGCCTGCAGTTCCTTGGGCTCGGCGATCCGTCGTCGCTGAGCTGGGGCACCATGCTGTATTGGTCGCAAAACGACGGGGCCCTGCAGAGTGGCTACCCGGTGTGGGCCATCGCGCCCGGCATCTGTGTCGCCTTGCTCGGCGCATCATTCGCGCTGCTCAACTACGCGTTCGACGAGATCAGCAACCCGGCCCTACGGCCGGTCCGGAGGATACGTGTCAAGCGCACCCATTCTTGAGGTCTCCGGCCTCCGGGTCGAGTACGCCACCTCGCGCGGAGCCGTGTGTGCCGTCGACAACGTTGATCTCGACGTCCGCAAGGGCGAGTTCGTCGGCGTCGTTGGTGAATCCGGTTGCGGGAAGTCGACGATGCTCTTCGCGATCGCGGCGTTGCTGAGCCCGCCGGCAGCCGTCACTGCGGGCACGGTGAAGTTTCACGGGCACAATCTCGTCACGATGACCGAGAAGCAGTTGAACGTGCTGCGGTGGCGCGACTACTCCGTGGTGATGCAGAGCGCAATGAACGCTTTGAACCCGGTCATCACCATCGCTGCACAATTCAAGGACGCTCTGAAAGCGCACGGTGCCGCATCGAACAACGAGATCGTCAACCGGTCGGCCGAAGTGATGCGGTTGGTCGGGATCGATCCCATTCACCTCAAGAGCTACCCACACCAACTCAGCGGCGGCATGCGGCAGCGCGCGATGATCGCCATGGCGCTGCTCTTCACTCCCGACCTAGTCATCATGGACGAACCGACATCGGCTCTCGACGTCGTCGCACAGCGATCGCTCATGGTGCAGATCAAAGAACTCCAGCACCAGCTAGGTTTCGCGGTCATCTTCGTCACCCATGACATGTCCCTCGTGAGCCACTTCTCGGATCAGCTGATCGTCATGTACGCGGGCCAGGTGTCCGAGATCGGGCCGACCCGGCAGGTGTTCGACCACCCCGCTCATCCGTACAGCAGAGGCCTGCTCGACGCGTTCCCATCGATTCGCGGACCGCGCGTCGAACTTACGGGCATCCCCGGGAGCCCGCCCGATTTGGCGAGGCCACCGCAGGGGTGTCGATTCAACCCTCGGTGCCCGCAGGTGTTCGATGCGTGCCGGGTGACCGAGCCGTTGCTTTACCAGGTCGGTGACGTTCAGGCGCGGTGCTTGCTGCACGCCGGGGGAGCGCCGCTTCTTGAAACGTCAGAAGCGTCGGGAGCGACGACGTGAGCGACGACGTGAGCGATCCAAGTACGCCGCCGCTGCTCGAGACGCGCGGCATGACCAAGCATTTCAAGATTGGCGGCAACTTCTCACGTAAGACTTTGCATGCGGTCGACGACGTGAACATCATCATCAACCGCCAAGAGATCGTCGCGCTGGCCGGTGAGAGTGGCAGTGGCAAGAGCACCATCGCTCGGCTGCTCGCACGTATCTACAAGCCCACCAGCGGTGAGATCTACTACCAGGGCAAGCCCTTGTCGTCGATGCGCACGCGTCGTGACAGCCTCGGTTACCGCAGTGACGTACCGATGGTGTTCCAGGATCCGTTCAGTTCGCTGAACCCCGCCTACCGGGTGAACCACGGCATCATGCGCGGTTTGAAGCTGCACCGCCGCGACCTGACGTCGCGCGAGCAGCGCTTCGCCGAGGCCGAGCGCGTCGTCGGTGCGGTAGGCCTGACACCGGCCGCCGAAATCTTGCAGCGCTATCCGTACGAGCTCAGCGGCGGGCAGCGGCAGCGAATCGGCTTCGCGCAGGCACTGGCGTACAAGCCCAAACTGATCCTGGCCGACGAGCCGGTCTCGATGCTCGACGTGTCGATCCGCATTGGCCTGTTGAACGTAATGGCGAAGTTACGGCAGGAGGCGCACGTCTCGTTCCTGTACATCACCCACGACATCGCCAGCGCTCGTTACGTCGCCGACCGAATCATGATCATGTATGCCGGCCATGTCGTCGAGTCAGGCCCCGCCGAAGCAGTGCTGGCTGACCCCAAGCACCCCTACACGCAGTTGTTGCTCTCAGCGGTGCCCGATCCGCGAGCGCCCCTGGCGGTCGGCTCTGAGACCGACAAGGGTGAGCCGCCGAAGGTCATCGACCCGGGTCCTGGTTGCCGCTTCCGCGCGCGCTGCCCCTTTGTCGTTGACGTGTGCCACCAGGTCGATCCGCCGTTGCGGCTGCTCGGGCCAGGACACACCGCGGCCTGCCACGTCGCGAAGCCGGACGCCGATTTCCTCGTGCCTGCTCACGAGGTCTCGAGTACCTGACGGCCTTCCGCGTCGCCGTCGTGCTCGACGAGCGCATGGTCGGGCCTGAACATGTACATCAGCAACTCCTGTGGCGCGCCGGTGAGCGTCAGCGTCGACTGATCTGGCGCCGTCGATCGCACAGTGTGGCGCTGACCGGTGTCGGAGCGGACCAGTTCGATGCCGCCAGGGGCTGACTTCAATACATGCTTCGCCATTTGGGTCGACCGCTTCCATAGCAACGCGTTCGTCGCGGTGTCGAAGACGCGAGGCTCCCACTGCGGCGCCGCACGACGCACGTCCTCGTGGTGCACGAAGTACTCGACGCTATTCAGCAGTTCGTCGACCCTCCGCGGATGATAGGGCGACCACCTTGGCGGCCCGCTCCGTAGTCGGTTCACCAGGTCGGTGTAGTCCTTGCGCACAAGCTTCTTCTGCAGCCTCGCTGTCCAGCCTGCGAGCGGACTGATGACGGCACCGAGTGCGGCGTCCGGCCTACTTTCACGCAAGACGAGATGCGCAACCAGGTCGCGGGTCTGCCAGCCCTCGCATAGCGTCGGCATTGCGGGGCCGACGCGATCGAGCAGGTCGCTCAGGCTGGCGCGTTCACTTGCGGCGAGGTTGGTCACACTCTCACTCTAGGTGGCACCGCGTCGTCCGGCCTTGTCGCTTGACTGGGCAGGGCCTTGTGCGCTGGACGGTAGCCAGCCGACGGGCCCGCGATCGTGTCGATCACCAACGCGACGGACAGCACGCACGCGATCGCGACGAGCAGGCCGCCGATGGTGTCGGTGGCGTAGTGATATCCGCCGTCCACCAGCGCGATCGCCATGATCGGGACGGACGCCGTCGCCGCCAATGCGATCAGCCACCGCAGGACCATCGGCCACGGCAATCGGCCCGGTCCGACCATCGCGCAGATGACGACGAGGGCGAGCGAGGCGGTCGCGGCGGTGTGCCCGCTCGGGAACGACAGCATCGTCGCGAGGTGCCGGTTGAACAGCGGCTTCAACACGAGGTCGACAAGGCCGCCGGCCAGCCCCGGTCCGACGACAGCGAGTACGGCGAGTCGGGTGCGGTTCAGGAGCAGGAACAATGCACACAGCAATGCGCAGATCACGATGATGCTGCCTGGGTCGGCGAGATCGATGATCCGTACCACCAGGTGCGGGTGTCCGGCCAACCGGCGCTGGATCGCCGCGTCGAGGTGCCGATCGATTCGACCCGGCGTGCGGGTGTGCGCATATCGGAGGCCGAGGGCAGCGGTCGCGAGCACCGCGCCGATGACAATCACGACTGCCAGACCGCGGCGCGCGAGTAACGGTCGGCGAGCCATCCCTCAAGTCTACGAGGCGGAGACCTGCGGGATGGCGCCCTTCCTCGGACTGCTTCGCTTTATGTCCTTCGGAAGGGCGCCATCCCTTCGGTCCAGCGGCGTACTAGCGTGCAGGGCAACAGCCTGGGAGGCATTCGTGAGCGTGGGGTCTGCGCAGGAGTACGACGTCGACCTGCTCATCGTTGGTGCGGGCCCGGCTGGCCTCTATGCCGCGTACTACGCCGGATTCCGGGCCCTGTCGGTGGTCGTCGTTGACTCGCTGACGGAGCCTGGCGGGCAGCTAGCGGCGCTCTATCCGGAGAAGATGATCTACGACGTCGGCGGGATCCCGGCGATCCTTGGTCGAGAGCTTGCGGCTGACCTGTATCGGCAGGCGCAGACCTATGACCCGACCTTCTTACTCGGTCATGGCGCGGATCAGCTCACGACGCTCGACGACGGAACGCTGCTCGTCACCACCGACACCGGGCACACCATTCACGCCAAGGCGATCTTGGTCACCGCCGGCATCGGCATCTTCACGCCGCGGCCGTTGCCTGCCGGCCAGGAGTACGAAGGCGTTGGCGTCCGGTACTTCGTCCCTGACCCGAGCGCGTTGCGTGACAAGAGAGTGCTCGTCGTCGGCGGCGGCGACAGCGCGGTCGACTACGCGTTGATGCTCGAGGAGGTGTGCGCCTCGGTCACCGTCATCCACCGGCGACCCGAATTCCGTGCGCACGAGGCGTCGGTGGAGAAGATGCATGCCTCGTCGGTGGTAGTCCGCACGCCGTATCAGGTGAGCGCGATGCACGGTGACGGTCGAGTCGAGGCGGTCGAGATCACTAACCACGACAGCGGGGACGTCGACCGGCTAGAGGTCGACGAGGTGGTGGCGGCTCTCGGGTTCATTGCCGAACTTGGCCCGCTGATGAACTGGGGGATGAACCTGCACCAGCGGCACATCGTCGTCGACACGACGATGGCAACCAACGTGCCACGCATCTTCGCGGCGGGCGACATCACCGAGTACCCCGGCAAGGTGCGGCTGATCTCAGTCGGGCTCGGTGAGGCCGCGACGGCGGTTAACAATGCCGCGATCGTGATCGACCCGTCGCGCAAGCTGTTCCCGGGCCACTCGTCCGACCCGGCCAAGCAGCCCGGCTAGGGCGCAGTTCGTAGCGTTCTCGGAACGATCGACGCCTAACCTGTCGGGCTATGAGGGGCCGATGAAGGGCACAGCCAGGCTCGCGACGCCGGCCATGGCGACCGCGCTGGGTGCGGTCGTTCTCGCGCTGATGGTTCTGGTGATTCCGCTGGACCGAGCGACCCGCCATGTATCGACGGGCGGCGACCTGTCGGCGATCGTCGTCGGTTTGCCCTTCGCGCTCGTCGGAGTTGTCGTGGCTCGCCGGCAGCCCCGCAACGGCGTGGGCTGGATCCTGCTCGCAACGGCGCTGTTCTTCGTCGTCCAGGCTGATGCATCGTCGTACACGGTGCTCGACTACCGCATCCACAACGGCCACTTGTTCTTCGGGCCGCTCGCCGTGTTGGTGCAACCGTCGTGGGCGCCAGCGATTGTCTGCATGCTGCTTGCCCTGTTGCTGTTCCCCGACGCCCGACTGCCGCTCGGCCGGTGGCGGTGGATCTTGTGGCCTTTCCTCGGGGTTGCCGGGCTGTGGGTGCTGGGTGCCTTCGGGATCGCCGCCCATGCGATCGCCACGCACACCGTTCACATCACGACCTCAGGAGATCTGAGTCAACTCAGTCATCCGACGGGCAGCGTCGCGTGGTGGGGGGTCGTCCAAAACGTGTTCTTCCCCGTGATATTCCTGAGCGGCTTGGGCTCTCTGGCGAAACAGATCGTCAGCTACCGCGGGTCAACCGGCGAGCGGCGTCAGCAGCTCAAGTGGCTGCTGGCGGGTGGCGCGATTTTCCTCGTCGGCGGCTTTCTCAGCCTTAATGGGTCGACCGACGGCTCGCCCGTCGCGCACGCTATCGACGTCGTAGGCACGTTTGCGCTGGCGGCGCTGCCGGTGTTTGTCGGCATCGCGATCTTGAAGTACCGGTTGTTCGAAATCGACCGCCTGATCAGTCGCACGTTGTCGTACGCCATCATCACGGGCGTTCTCGTCGGCGTGTACGTCGGTCTCATCGCACTGACGACGCGTGCGTTGCCGTTGTCGTCGCCGATCGGTGTCGCTGCGTCGACGCTGGCAGCGGCGGCCTTGTTCAGCCCCCTTCGCCGCTCCATCCAGCGGATCGTGGATCGCCGCTTTAACCGGGCGCACTACGACGCCGAGGCGACCGTTGCCGCCTTTAGTTCGGGACTTCGCGACGCTGTCGACCTTGACCGGGTCCAGCACGACCTCGTGGCCGTCGTCCATCTGGCGGTACAGCCCAGCCACGTGTCGGTGTGGCTACGGGAGCGCAGTTCGGCCTAATCGCCGGTCGTCGCGGAAGCGTTGAAGCCCAACGCACGCAAGAACGAGCGCTGGACTTCAACGCCTCGGCGGAGCCGGACAGCGTTAGCAGGGCGATCGATCCGGAGCGCGGCGCGGGGGTCTGGTGGTGGCGTCCAGGCGCGCACTGGGGCAGAATGTGACCACTGGGACAGCTGATCAGATAACGAGGACGTCGGGGAAGGCGCATCTCGTCCATCTGACGGAGGTTCCGGTGAGCACACGCGGCGTCCTGTACGTGCATAGCGCCACGCCGGCTGTCACGCCCCACATCGAGTGGGCGGTAGCCGGTGTGTTGTCGACGCCTGTCCGCTTCGAATGGCTGGCGCAGCCTGCGTCGCCCGGGTCCGTGCGTGCCGAGGCACCCTGGATCGGCGCACCCGGTTGCGGTAGTCGACTCGCATCCGCGTTGATCGGTTGGCCGGTGCGGTTCGAGGTCGCCGAAGACGCCAGCGACGGTTGCGATGGCGAGCGTTTCGCGTTCACCCCGGGCCTCGGTCTGTTCCACGCCATGACATCGGCGAACGGCGACCTCGTTGTCCCTGAGAACCGCCTGCGCCAGCTGCTCACCGGGCAGCTGCTCACGAACGACGTGCCGAACGCAAAGATCGGGGCGGACGCCGAGGGGCGCGGTCCGCTCGACAGCATTAGGCGGTTGCTTGGCGAACCTTGGGACGACGAACTCGAGCCGTTCCGCTATGCCGGCGACGGTGCTCCCGTTCGCTGGCTACACCAGGTCGTCTAACCGCAGATTGCCCAGCAGCAACTACAGCGCGATGTTGGTTTTGGCAGCACAAGTTCGCCGGCGGAACGCGATCACATGCCGATGTGCGGACGTGCGCGTTTGCTGGTCTCCGGCTGGGCGCTTGACTTGGGCTAAGCGTTAGAGAATGCTTACGGTTCATGGTTGCTTACGGATCTGAGGGGGCGTGGGCGGCGCTCGGTGATCCGACTCGGCACGCGATTGTCGTGGCTCTGGCAGAACGGCCGCGGGCGGTGACTGAACTGGCGGCGGAGCTACCGGTCAGCCGCCCGGCGGTGTCCCAAGCGTTGAAAGTGCTCAAGGACGCCGGATTGGTCACGGAGCGCGCGGCGGGAACGCGGCGGATCTACCGGCTCAACCCGACCGCCGTCGCCGCTCTTCGGGATCAGCTGGACACGTTCTGGAGCCGCGCTCTCGCCAATTTCACCGACACCGTCGAGCAACCATCAGCCGAGCGACCGAGACAGGAGTCGTCATGACGCAGGCCGACAGCGCAGTCGTCCGCACGCACATCGTCGTCGAGGTATCGGCGGAGAAGGCGTTCTCGGTGTTCACGGAGCGGCTGGGCGACTTCAAACCACCAGAGCACAATCTGCTGGCGGCGCCGATCACCGAGACGGTCTTTGAGCCGCGGGTCGGCGGTCACATCTATGACCGCGCCACGGACGGCACGGAATGCCATTGGGCTCGGGTGCTTGTATACGAGCCGCCGCTTCGGGTCGTGTTCAGCTGGGACATCGGCCCGACGTGGCAGCTGGAGACCGATCCGGAGAATGCGAGCGAGGTCGAGGTCAGATTCATCGCCGAGACTGCCGACCGCACGCGCGTCGAACTCGAGCACCGCAACATCGACAGGCACGGTGCCGGGTGGGAAGCCGTCGCCGATGGCGTTGGTAACGACGAGGGTTGGCCGCTGTACCTAGCGCGGTACTCGGCTCTGTTCGGCGAGGGCAGCTGAATGCCGCCGATCATCGTGAGCGCCGATGTGGGACGGTCGGCCGACGATGTCTACGCGTACACCACCGACCCGTCCCGGTTCGGCGAGTGGCAGCAGGGCGTTGTGCGCGGACACATGGAGCTGGCGGCCACGGCGGAGAAGCCGCGGTGCGTCACGGTACGCAGGATTGGCTTTGCCGAGCGTGCCAGCACCTCCGAAGTTGTCCGTGCCGACCCGCCACGCGCGTGGAGCGTGCGCGGCATCGATGGGCCGATCCGGGCGCTCGTCAACGTCAGCGTGACACCGCTCACGCACGTGCGCTCCCGGGTCACTATCTCGGTCGACTTCGAAGGCCACGGCGTTGGCAAGCTGCTCGTCCCACTCGCGGTACGCCGGCAGGCCCGCAAGGAAATGCCGACTAGCGTCGCCACCCTCAAACGGCGACTCGAAAGTGAGTCGTGACCCGTCACCAGGACACTCGCCCACCCGCTCACACGCACTTACGGATCGTCCTCACAGCGTCAGTTTCTCGCGGGGCACGATGCGAGGGCCCGCTCGTAGCGCCGATCGCACTCCGAGGAAGCGGCTCGACTGCCGCGGTCGGGAACGCCCGATATTGCCGCGTTGACGCGCGTTGCATCCCGCGACAGGGACTACCTGGTCCCTGCCGGTGATCGGTCGGAATGATCGCTCGGCTCAGAGCAACGCATCGGCCCAGGCGGCACTGTTCGTGGCGAGATAGTCGGCAGTTTCGTCCCAGTAGGGTCCGTCTTCGATCCAGATCCGCGACCACGGAGCTTCGCCTGCGCTGGCTCTGCGTTGCAGCATCTCGTGCATTGCCCGCGCTCTCCGGGCGAGCATTCCTGCGAGTGCGATTCGGCCTGTGCCGTCCAGGTCGTATCCGTCGACAAGCGCCCGCAGCCGGGGCGCGACCGCGGAAACCTCGAGCCCGGCCTGGAGCGGGACCGAGGTCTGCGCGTTGTAGGCGAGGTCCCACAGACGCGAACCCGGGCCCGCGAAATCCCAGTCGATGAACACCCACCGGTCGGCTGCTTTCACGAGGTTCCATGGCGCTGGGTCGTTGTGGCAGATCAACTCCTGGCGGTCGGGCACGATCACCTGATTCCATTCCGCCATCGCCGGAGCTGTGAACGAAGCGGTTGCGGTGTGCAGGTCGCGTAGGAGGTGGCCGATCTGGTGCAGCTCGCTCAGCGAGTAGTCCGGCGAGGGCGTCCCAACTCCGCCGGGCACAAACTCCAGGACCTGACGCCCCTGCTCGTCTCTACCCAAAGCCTTCGGTGCCCCAGTGAATCCAACCGCGGCCAGGTGTTCGAGTAGCGCGTCCACGGCATCTGTCCATGGTCCAACTGGTCGACGCACGGTGTTGCCGACCCGCACCGCGGCAGTGACGTTCCCGCCCAGCGACTCCTCATTCACTCAGACAGTGTCGCCGCCCCGGTGTTCAGCTCGCCACCGGAAACGCACTGTCTTGCCGCTGTGACGCGCGTTCGCAGTTCCGAGACGCCAGGCTGCCGTAGCGCAAAAGGTGGCTACTCCCACCGCGCTCCGGCTTCGAACAAGGCGGCGGACAGCACCGCCTGGGCGCGTCTTGCGCGACCAATCCGGGTTGGTGAGTAGCGGGCTTGGATGTTCCACCAGCCTTCCGCACCGAAGTCCAGGCGGAGCCCCATACCTAACCAGACTGGCAGGCGACGCACCCGCAGCAGTGCGGGCGGGCACTCGACATGAAAGTCGCCGAGATCGTCGTCGAGGCGAACCAATGTGGCATCTACCGTCAGGGACGCATCTACCTTCTTGGCAAGGATCGTCACCCCCTTCGACACATACGGTGTCGGCGCCCAATAGGGCAACAGGGTTTGCCGCGCCGCCATCTTCTGTTCGGCCACCTCGTACACATGACCAACTCCGGCACTCGCGTTCTTCAGCGCGTAATCGTCCGGGTCTAACCCTTGGGCCGCGATTTCATCCCTGGTAACGCCGAACAACAGCGCAAAGCGCCGGTCCTGCTCTGCGGGGTCCAACGGCATCAAGGCGCTCCCACGACGACGTGTCCCGGT
>DATCDK010000020.1:0-29918 GCA_036510735.1 Acidothermaceae bacterium
CGGTAGCGGGTGACGAGCTTGCTCACCCAACCCTTGGACACCCCATAGGTGCGGACGACCTCAGCTTGAGTTCGGCCCTCCAACACAACCGCAGTGATCACCAAACGCGTTTTGCTCATCGAGCAGCATCAGCGCACCAGGCTTCCTATGACGCGAGAGATAGGTTTCCTATGTCCTGATGCAGAACACTGCCGCGGGCATTGCCGGGGGCATTGCCGGGGCACCCTGCCGTCGAGGCTCCTCCACGATTGCCGGCTGGCCGTGTGGATAACTCAGATGTCCCCGGCGAATCGTCCATACGATCCGGCTATGCCAAGTGAACAAATGGGCTACGACTTCAATGTCGATGCCAATGGTTTCCTGACGAAACGGGTAGTGCTCGGCGGCCAAGACGTGATCATCCACTACGCCGATATGCCGGAGTCGGACATCACCACAGTCAAAGGCCTCCGGTGCACCACGGCGCTCCGCACGGTGATTGACATCGCGTCGGGGATCGACGCACCGGAACTCGACGTGATCGTCCGAGATTTCCTCAAGCGGAGGCTGTTCAGCCGAAAGGAGGCCATCGCCAGGATCGCCGAGCCCGACATGCTGAACCATCCAGGCGCCCAATTGCTCCGGCAGGCACTCGTGCGAAGCGGAGGCTCCTGATCGCCGCCAGCGAGGCGGATTTTGCGAGGCTGGGCCGATGGCAACCTTGGTGATTCGAGACCTTCGCGACGACGTGAAGGCGAGGCTGCGGATTCAAGCTGCTGGACACGGCCATTCGATGGAAGCGGAGGCCCGTGCGTTACTGACTACTGCACTGGTCGGATGGCGGATCGAAAGCCTGGGAACCTACATCCACGAGCAATTCGCCGCCATCGGCGGAGGGGAACTTGCCACGCTCCCTCGCGACGAGCCCGCTCGCGCAGTGCGGTTCGGCAAGTGATTGTGCTGGCCACCGATGTCGTGTCCGAGTTGGCTCGGCCCACCCGGCAGGCGAAGTGATCGACTAGGTGGATTCACAGGACTCTGCGAATCTTGTGATCACCGCTGTGACGGCGGGCGAGATCCGCGCCGGTGTGGCCTTGCTTCCGGCTGGCCGCCGACGGCGACAGATCGCAAAGCGCATGGAGGCGCTGATCACGGAAACATTCGCCGGCTACGCCTTGGCGTTCGATGTCGATTCCACCGAGTACTACGCGAACGTCGTTGCGATGCGCACCCGTGCCGGACGGCCGATCAGTGGTTTTGACGCACAGATTGCCGCCGTCTGCGCGCAGCATGGCGCCACTCTGGCGACGCGCAACCTCGACGACTTCGACGGGCTGGAGCTGGATCTCATCAATCCCTGGAACCATCACCCTCACTAGACAAGCCGACGCTCGGGGCGTTCGGGTGGCACCGCGCGAGAGTCAGCCCGCGCTTTCAGACGTCAGCGCGTACCCCTGATAGGTACGCAGCCAAGTTGGCCGGTACTCCGAGGACGAGACTGTGCTCAGCGTGACTCAGCCGAAGCCCACGAGGATCCCACGCCATCGTCCAGCCCCTGCAGTCGATGAAGTGCTGGATTGACTCAAGCAACGCCCGTTCCCGATCCTCGCGAGTCCAGTCCGGCAAGTTGCTCTCAATGGCGACTCGCTGCGCGAGCGTGCGCGCGTCGGACGTCGCGAGATCGTCGAGCTTGGCATCGATCGAGAGCACGACCGGGGCGAGATAGAGATCTGAGACGTCGTGGGGCAGGTTGCGCACGGAAACTCCTAGGTGCGATGCGGCGGTTGTCGTCGCTGTGCCTCCAATGCTCATGCGAAGTGATGTCGGCAGGCAGGGTAGGAGGTCCTCGATCACCCGGACGTTCGGCGTGGTCCGCGGAGCGTCGCATCATTTATGGGGCTAACAGCGCCGGAATCACGGCGATTCCGTCGCTGCGGCGGTACGCGTACGGGCTGGTCGTGATGACCGCGGCGTCGAGCAAGTCGCCGCCGATTCGTTCGCGCAGCCGATGCAGATGGCGAACGTCTTTGTCCCCTACCGTCGGCGCCAACTTCACCTCGAGGGCCTAGCACACGGCCCGCCGGCCCTTCAACGATGAGGTCAACTTCGTGGTCACCGTTGCGGGTGCGCAAATGGCTGACCGACGCTTCGGCTGCCTGCGCGTAAACGCGAACGTCGAGAGCAACCAGCGACTCGAAAAGGCCGCCGACCACTGGCTCCGGCCGCCCGAACGTTGGCGTCTGATCAGGTGCGCGCAGGAGTGTGTCGCGTGTCAGATTCAGCAGCCTCGCCGCAAGCGCCGGATCCGCAAGGTGGTGCTTCGGTGCCTGAGCAAGCCTGGTGAAGGCGTTTCCCGTCGGCGCCCACGCGGGCAGCGGATCGAGCAGCCCACAGCTGTGTCAAGACATCGCGGTACCCGATCGTTGTGGTCTTCGCTGGTTTGTCGGAGTCGCCCGGAGTCGCGGCGTCCAAGATCGAGTTGTATGACGCAGTTGTGCCAGCTGCGGCCGCATAGGCGCGAAGCCACCCAAGCAGCGAGGCTGGTCGGCGAACAAGATGCCCCTGATCGGGGAAGTCATGCTCTACGACGCGGCTGATGTATCCGTCGAGCTGGGCGTGTGCTGCGCGCGCCGACAATGTCCGGATGCCGGGAATCCGGACTGAACTATTTCCTCGACGTAGGTCTCGAGCCCAACGTCTGTTGTACCAACGACTTCCTCGCGATCGCCCTTCAGCAGTGTTCGCAGGCTGACCGTCTGTGCTGTGATCCCACGTTCGGCAAGCGACATCGGACGCATGCGCAGCGTGACGATACGCCCGGCACCTGAGGGCGTAGTTGCGGTCGCGGTGGCACTGCCTGTCAGCAGGAACCGTCCGGGCGGCGCGCCATCGTCGACCGCACGGCGCACCTGGTCCCAGATCTGCGGCAAGCGCTGCCACTCGTCGAACAACACCGTGCCCGGACTCGACATGAACGCGGCTGAGTTCGCAGACAGCAAGGCCAGCTGAATCTCGTCGTCCAGTTCAAGGATCGTCGTCGAACGACGCCGCGCCGTCTCGGTCTTCCCGACGCCTTTGCAGCCCTCAATGCTGATCGCAGGCAGCGAAGGCCCCGTTAGCAGACAACGAGAGCTACCGTTAGCAGAGGAGCTCAGGCATCGCGCCGCTTGAGCATGATTGCGCCGGCGATCAGTGCGACCACCGCGTACAGGGCGGTAACACCGATCCCTACCCACGGGCTCAGCTGTGTCGGGTCGAAGTCCCTAGTTAGCAGGATCTGCGTTCCGGCGTTGAGCGGCAGGTACTTGCTCACGTCGTTCGAGTACGGCTCGGGCAACGCAGCCGCAAGGATCGGCGCGACGAGGACGATGCCGAAGAGCGTGGCGATCGCACCAGCAGTGTTGCGGATCAGGAAACCGAGGCCGACCGCGAGCAAGCCAATCAGCGTCAGGTAGATCGCGCCACCCCCGATTGCGCGTATCGCGTCGTGCGTACCAAGCGACGCCTGTTGGTGCGTGCTGGCTTGTGCCTGCTGGCCCAACAGGAACGCAGCCAGGGTCGACGCCAACGACACGACGAACACGACGACGCCAAAGACTAACGCTTTGGCGACGAGCACAGGTTGCCGATGCGGGACAGCCGCCAACGACGAGCGGATCATGCCGGTGCTGTACTCGCCGGTAATGACGAGGACACCGAGGACACCGATCGCCAGCTGCGCCAGGAAGATACCGCGCAGGCTTACCTGCGTTGCGTCCAAGCTGATCTGTCCACCCGGGCCGTTCCCTTGTTCGACTCGACTAGTGTGAATGGCGCTGAACAACGTGCCGAGGCCAACGATCATGACAACGGCCGCCAACAGGCTGAACCAAGTCGAGCGCAGCGAGCGGATCTTGATCCACTCCGACTTGATCACGCCGGCCTGGGTGATCCGTGCCGCCCCCACGTCGCTGCGGGCAATGGTCGTGGCCGTCATAGCGCTCCCCCAAATGCACTCGGCGCAAGTTCCGCACCGCTCAGTTCATTGCCGTGAAACTCGACGGCATCGCGGGTGATCTCCATGAACGCCTCTTCCAGAGTCGCCTGCTGCGGCGTCAACTCGATGAGCGGGATGGCTTCGCGTGCGGCAACGAGTCCGATCGCGGCACTGTCCATTCCGCTCACTTGCAAGAGATCGGGAGACAGTCTCTGGACGTTGGCCGCGGCGCTGATGAGCAGCGACCCCAAGCGGTCCGCCTCGGTGGTGCGCACCATGACCACGCCATTGCCCGCGCCGCGGATCACTTCCGCCACGCTGCCTGACGCGATGAGCTTCCCGCGTCCGACGACGATCACCTCGCTGGCCGTTACTGCCATCTCACTCATCAGGTGTGACGACACGAATACCGTGCGACCTTCAGCTGCGAGCGCCTTCAACAGGTTGCGGATCCACAAGATGCCCTCTGGGTCCAAACCATTGACCGGCTCGTCGAGCAGCAGCACGCCTGGGTCACCAAGAAGTGCCGACGCGATACCAAGCCGCTGCCCCATGCCGAGGGAGAACCCGCCGACGCGCTTACCTGCAACGTCCTCGAGGCCGACGAGCCCGATCATCTCGTCGACCCGTTTGCGTGGGACGCGGTTCGTCGCTGCCATCGCGAGCAAGTGATTGCGCGCCGAGCGACCGGTGTGCACCGCGCGAGCTTCCAAGAGTGCACCAACTTCGTGCAATGGCGCCGCAAAGTCGAGGTAAGACTTGCCGTTGATCAGCGAACGGCCGGCCGTCGGCCGATCGAGGCCCAGCAGCAGCCGCATCGTGGTCGACTTGCCCGAACCGTTCGGGCCCAAAAACCCAGTAACGAAGCCGGGTCTGACCTCAAAGCTGAGGTCATCAACCGCAGTCTTCGATCCATAGCGCTTCGTCAGCGCTTGTGCCTCGATCACACCGCATACACCCATCTGGATTCGAGAAGCTCCGACTTAACACGGACGCTACTGACGACTGCATCGAAGCCGTGCACGGTCCACAGCAAGCTCACAGGTGCACTGCCAACCGATTGCTCCGCACACCGCATCATCGGCGAATGCACGAGGGCGGCACATCAGTGATGACCCTGACCGCAACCCTGAATCGTGCGGCGCGAACCCCCACCGTCCAGCGTGCAGCTCAGCCCTTGACGGCGCCGGTCAGCCCGGCGATGATCCGCCGCTCTGCAATGACGAAGAAGGCCAGCGTCGGCACCATCGACAAGAAGGTGAAGGCGAACACCCGTGCGGTGTCCTGGGAGTACTGCGACTGGAAGGTCGCAACGCCGAGCGGCAGGGTGAAGTCATTCAGATTGTTGAACGCCAGCAGCGGCAGGATGAAGAAGTTCCAGCTGGTCACGAACGCCAAGATGGAGACCGTCGTCAAGGCCGGGCCGGACAACGGCAGCAGGATTCGCCAGAAGAAGCCCAGTTTGCTCGTGCCATCGACGACGGCTGCGTCTTCGAGTTCAGCGGGGATCGCGCGCATGAAGGGTCGCAGGATCAGGATGGTGACGGAAAGCGAGAACGCGGCTTCCGGTATCGCGACGCCGAACTTGTTCTCCAGCATTCCGAGGTCCCGTAACACCAAGTAGAGCGGCAGTGATGCGACGGTCAGCGGAAACAGCAGGCCGATCGTGAAAAACGCGTACACGGCCTCACGGCCCCTGAAGTTGTAGCGCGAGAGCGCGAACGCCGCCATCGAGCCGAGCCCGACGGCGAGCACCGTCGCAACGAGTGCGATCTCGGCACTGTTGGCGAGAAACTTCCAGAACGCGGAGGACGTCAAGATAATCCGGTAGTTGGCCCAAATCCATGGATGCGGCAAGCCGGTGGGCGACTGGTTGATCTGGGCTGTGGTGCGAAAACCGCCGATGAAGATGAAGAGCATCGGCACCAACGTCAGGACGACGATGACGACGCCGGCGAAATAGGCGAGCGCGGTGGTGATCGGCGACTGCGATCGCCGCGGCTTCGGCGGTCGCGTCCGCAAGATCGGATTCGCTGCGGCGAGCTGTGTCATCGGACCATCCCCGTCAAGGCGCCCCTGGTGTCGCGTCGCAATGCGAACCGCTGGTAGAGCAACGCGAACACGAAGCAAATAATGAAGAGGATGACGGCTACCGCACTGCCATAGCCGAACTCGTAGCTCTGGAAGCCCTTGTCGATGAGGTACGTTGCCATCGTTGTCGACGCTCCGGCGGGTCCGCCCAACGTCATGATCCACACAATGTCGAACAGCTGAAGTGACCCGATCATGGACAGGAAAATCCAGATGCGGATCGTCGGGCCGAGCAGGGGAAGCGTCACCTGGCGCGTCGTCTGCCACGGCGAAGCACCGTCGAGCGCCGCGGCCTCGCGTAGCTCGACAGGAATGCCCTGCAGCCCAGCGAGCAACAGCACGATGCCGAAGCCGATGTACTTCCAGGTGACGACGACGAACAGCGTGTACAAGACGATGTGGGTGTTCGCGAGCCACGTCGTGATCAGCCCACCGAGGCCCACGTCTTTGAGGACGTGATCGACGAAGCCGCCTGGCTGCAACAGCATCAGCCACATCACTGCGGTGACGGCCTCGGAAAGCACGTAGGGAGCGAAGACGACCAGCCGCAAGAAGCCGCGGCCTCGCATCCGGCGATTGAGCAGCAATGCCAGGCTGATGCTCAGTGGGAGCTGGATGAAGAGCGATAGCAACGCGATTGTGACGTTGTGCATCACCGCGTGATCAAAGACGGAGTCCTTGATCGCCCGGCGGTAGTTCGCCAGACCGATTGTGTGACCGAGCGGTCCGAAACCACTCCACTTGAAGAAGCTGTAGTAGACCGCGACAGCGATCGGGATGAGTACGAACCCGACGAAGAGAATGAACGCGGGCCCGAGCAGTAGTAACAGCTCGAGACGCTGACGCACGCTCGGCCGTGCCGGAGCACGACCGAGCGCACGAGCATGCTGAGCGGGAGGCGCCGGGTCGCCTTCCCCGGGCAGGGGTTTCGCGGTGCGCGACCCGGCGCGACTCACGCTACTCATTACGGCGTGCTCATTACTGCGTGCTCATTTACTGCGTTGCCGCCTTAGCAGCCGATGCCGCGATGTCAGCCGCTGTGCCTTGCCCTGCGAAGAAGTTCGACACCGCGTCGTTGACTGCGTTGCCGACCGCCGTCGGAAGGGCTTGGTCGAAGTACAGCTGGTTGTACGACACCCCTTGCAGGTAAGTCAGCACCTTCTTCAGGGTTGGGTCGGTGATCGCGCTCGTTGCCGATCCGTTCGAGGGGATCGTCACGGCGAGCGACTTCACCAACGAGGCCTGCTCCTCGGCACTCGTGATGAACTGAAGGAACGCAGCGCAGGCGTCGGGTGCCTTGGTCGAGCACGAGAATCCGTCGCCACCACCAAGTGCCGCACCTGGCTCGCCGTTACCACCCGAGATCGACGGGAACGGGAAGAAGCCCATCTTCGAGGCAAAGTTCTTGTCCGTCGTCAGCGAGGGCATGACAGCGAGCTCCCAGTCACCCTGGAGTTCCATGGCGGCTTGTCCGTTCGCGACAAGACCAGCGGAACTGCCAGCACCCTGTTGTGCCGGAGTGCCAAGGAAGCCGGTCTGGAAGGGCTTTGCGTCGAGCAGCTTCTTCAGGTCGTCGCCGGCTTTGGTGAAGCACGGGTCAGTGAACTTGGCCGCCGCGATACTCGACGTGATCGTGTCCTTCGGGCACTCCTTCAACACGAAGTTCTCCCAGTAGAACGCGTCCGGCCATTTGTCTTTGCCGCCGACAGAGATTGGCGTGATGTTGGCCGCCTTCAGCTTGGTGATGTCGGCGATGAGGTCGTCGAACGTCGCGGGCGGACCGCTGATGCCAGCCTTGGTGAAGAGGTCGGTGCGGTACCAGAACCCAACGACGTGGTAGTCGTAAGGCACGCCGTACTGCTTACCATCGACCTGCCAGCCAGCGACACTCTTGCCAAGGTCACCGATCCAACTCGACGTCAAAGACGTCAGGTCTGCGAGCTTGCCGGACTGGATCTGGGTAGCCTCCGCGCCGCCACCCCACTGCTGGAAGATGTCTGGCGGCGTTCCTTGCAATGCGACCTGAATCTTCGTCTTGATGCTCTCGTTTTGAACCGGCTGAACGTTGATAGTCACGTTCGGGTGCGCGGCATGGAAGGCGTCAGCTGCTTGCTTCCACGCGGTCATTCCCGGGTCGGCAGTTGCGTTGTGCCACCAGGTCAGCGTCACGTCCTTGCCACCGTTGAGTTGGCCACCGGCCGCGGACGATGCAGCGCTTGTCGCGGGCGCGGTTGCGGTGGTCGCCGGCGCGCTGCTTGCGGCCGTCGTGGCGGCGGGAGTGGCAGCCGCCGAGGTCGCAGGTGCCGCGGTCTTCTTGGAGCTCGAGCATGCGGAAATAGCCAGGGCTGCGACTGCCGCGATGGCAGTCGCCCTGGCGAGCTGGCGAGGTAAGCGGTTGGTGCGGCTCGTCATGAACGTCCCTTCAGCGAGGGTCCCGCACTCGACACGGGTGCCCGGAGGTGGGGTACGCCCGTCACCGGTCGTACCGAAAGTTACCGAGAACGTCACGATAGTTCCGACGGCGGCGCTACGGTAAGGCCCGCGATCTCACCCGGTCAACCTTTTCCTGGGAACCTTCCCGAACCGTTACCTTTTCCCTTCTGAGCGGTCGACTACGCCCGAGACAGTTCCGATAGTTTCCGGTACTATCCCGGAGCACTCTGGCCGCACGCTCCTGACGAAGTGGATACAACGTGGTGACATCTGAGCCCACCAGCGGGCTTGCGACGGCAACCGACTTGCCGTGGCGCGACATCTCACTGCCACTGGCGCAGCGTGTCACCGACCTCCTCGGACGCATGACACTCGAGGAGAAGATCGGTCAGCTGTACGGGGTCTGGGCGGGCGCCGACCCCAAGGGCGACGGCGTGGCACCCCATCAGCACGAGCTCGTCACGGCAGACGTGCCTTGGAGCGACCTCATCGCACATGGCCTCGGTCACTTGACGCGCCCATTCGGGACGGTGCCCGTCGATCCGGCGATGGGTGCTCGCTCGCTTGCACGTGCACAAGCCGACATCGTCGCAGCAAGCCGGCACGGCATTCCGGCTATCGCGCATGACGAGTGCCTCTCGGGTTTCATGGCCTGGGGAGCAACCATCTACCCGACCGCTCTCGCATGGGGCGCCACGTTCGATCCGGCTCTCGTTGAGATCATGGCGACGCAGATCGGCGAAACGATGCGCTCCGTCGGCGTCCACCAGGGTCTTGCTCCTGTCCTGGACGTCGCGCGCGACTATCGCTGGGGTCGCGTCGAGGAGACGATCGGCGAAGACCCATACCTCGTCGCGACAATCGGCACTGCCTACGTACGCGGCCTCGAATCGGCCGGCGTCGTCGCCACGCTAAAGCACTTCGTCGGGTATTCGGCATCGCGCGCCGGGCGCAACTTCGCGCCGGTGTCCGCTGGTCCGCGCGAGGTAGCCGACATCTTGCTGCCGCCGTTCGAGATGGCGATCCGCGACGGTGGTGCCCGCTCGGTGATGCACGCCTATACAGAGATCGACGGTGTGCCCGGCGCCGCTAACAGCCTTCTCCTCACGGACCTGTTGCGTGACGAGTGGGGCTTTGACGGCACGGTCGTCTCGGACTATTTCGGCGTCACGTTTCTGACCCTCCAACACAATGTGGCTGCGGACGAAAGTGGTGCCGCAGCATTGGCGTTGTGGGCTGGCGTCGATGTCGAGTTACCGAGCATGCGCTGCTACGGGCAACCACTGGTAAACGCCGTCGAGTCGGGCCTGCTGTCGGAGGAATTCGTCGACCGGGCTGCCCGGCGAGTGCTCACACAGAAGGGGCAGCTTGGCCTGCTCGATTCTGACTGGAGTTCACACCCGCCAGCGAGCAAGAGTTCGCAGCAGTTAGGCGATACCTCCGACGACGTCCGTGGATCGATCGAACTCGACCCACCCGAGTCACGCGCGGTCGCTCGTCAGCTCGCTGAGGAATCGGTGGTTCTCGTGGCAAACAACGGCGTGCTGCCGCTGCGCCGTGGCACCCGCATCGCCTTGGTCGGCCCGCGTGCCGACGATTCGTTCGCAATGCTCGGGTGCTACACGTTTCCGAGTCATGTTGGGCTGCAATACCCCAAGTGGCCGCTCGGTCTTTCGATTCCGACCGTGCTCGAAGCGACCCGCAAGGAATTGCCCGACGCTGATGTCACCTTCGTCGCAGGCTGCGACGTCGACGGGACGGACGTCGGAGGGTTCGCGGCTGCGATCGCATCGGCGCGCGCCGCAGACGTGTGCGTCGTCGCACTTGGCGATCGAGCCGGGCTGTTCGGGCGGGGAACGTCCGGCGAAGGATGCGACGCCGACACCTTGGAACTGCCCGGCGTACAAGGACAGCTGCTCGACGCGATCATCGCGACCGGTCGACCCGTCGTGCTTGTGATGGTGTCTGGCCGTCCGTACGCGCTCGGTGCGTACGTCGATCGGTTGGCAGCGGTCGTGCAGTGCTTCTTCCCCGGAGAAGAAGGCGGCCCTGCGCTCGCCGGCGTGCTCTCGGGTCGGGTCAATCCGTCAGGCCGGCTGCCCGTGTGCATCCCGCGCAGCCAGGGCGGTCAGCCCGGCACCTATCTGACGGCTCCGCTTGGCCTGCGCAATGGCGTCAGCACGGTCGATCCGACGCCGCTGTGGCCGTTCGGTCACGGGCTTTCGTACACCAGCTTTCAGTGGGACGACGTGCAGGTCGACGGCAACGCGGTGACGCAGGCGGATCGCATCGATTCCACAACGGACGACTCCGTGCGTATCTCGCTTGCTGTCTCCAACGTCGGACGCCGCACGGGCACAGACGTCGTCCAGCTCTATCTGCACGACCCGGTTGGCCAGGTCACTCGGCCCGACGTCCGCTTGATCGGATACACGCGCGTTGAGGTCGAGCCGGGACAGTCGCGGCGGGTTTCGTTCGACGTGTCGGCAGACCTCTCGTCCTTCACCGGCGTAGCGGGTGTCCGTATTGTCGAGCCGGGCGATCTTCAACTTCGACTGTCGACGTCAAGCAGCGAATCGCGGCACATCGTCAACATCCGACTGCTCGGACCTGAGCGAGCCGTAGGGTTGTCACGACGCATGGTGGCCGACGTCACGGTGGAGTAGGGACCGATCCCTGCGATCCCGACCGTGGATCAGCGCTGCTTGCGTATCGTGTAACGCGACCTTCGAAGGAGATTCGTCGTGGCCGTCGCCGATCGAGGGCGAGAGACCAGGGTGACCATCGCCGCCATCGCCGCGGAGGCGGGCGTGTCGGTGCCCACGGTGTCTCGGGTCCTCAACGGTCGAGTCGACGTCGCAGCCGAGACCCGCACCCGCGTCGAGGAGCTCCTGGAGAAGCACGACTACCAGCGTCGCGGCCTCGGCAAAGGCACCCGCGCGAATCTCATCGACCTCGTGTTCAACGACCTCGACAGCCCCTGGGCCGTCGAGATCATCCGCGGCGTCGAAGACGTCGCACACGATGCGGGCGTCGGAACCGTCGTCTCGGCAATCCACAACCAAGTCACGTCGGAGCGCCGCTGGTGGCAAAACGTTCAGGCGCGTGCATCTGACGGCATCATCATGGTGACGTCGCATCTGCAACCGAAACTTCAAGCGGAGGTGCATCGCTACCTGCCCACTGTCGTCGTCGATCCCTCGGGCAGCCCGTCGTATGACGTACCGACGATCGGCGCGACGAACTGGGCCGGCGGGCTCAGCGCGACCGAACATCTCATCGAGCTCGGCCATCGGCGGATAGGAATCATCACTGGTCCGCCACGGCTGCAATGCAGTCGCGCGCGCCTCGACGGTTATCGAGCCGCGCTTGAAGCGGCCGGTCTTCAGTTCGACAACGACCTCGTCTACACCGGCGACTTCTACCACGAATCAGGCTTTACCGGCGGCACTCAATTCCTCGGATTGGCTGACCCGCCAACTGCGGTTTTCGCCTCCAGCGACCAGATGGCGTTCGGTGTCTACGAAGCCGCGCGGCAACACGGTCTTCGGGTGCCCAGCGACCTCAGCATCGTCGGCTTCGACGACTTGCCGGAAGCACCGTGGGCGTCTCCTCCGCTCACCACCGTGCGTCAACCGCTTGCGGAGATGGGCGGTCTCGCCGCACGGACCGTACTTCGCCTCGTGCGCGGCGAACCGATCGAGACCCTGCGAATCGAGCTGTCAACCCAGCTAGTCGTCCGCGAGAGCACCGCCCCACCGCGCCAAGTAGTGCAATAACCACTTGAGCGTCGCCGTAGCGTCGGTAGTACGCAGGGGCATCTAGCGGAAGGAGGCCACGTGCCATTCACCGACGCGACCGAACCTGTCCCCGCGGAGCTGAAGACCGAAGAGTTCGCGTTACGGCCCATCGTCGCCGACGACGCGGAGATGGACTACGCCGCCGTGATGGAAACGCGCGAGCACCTGCGGTTGTGGCGACAGTCAACATGGCCCGAAGACGACTTCACAGTGGAGGCGAACCGGAAAGATCTCATCGACCTCGAAGAGCGCCATGCTGCGCTTCGAGCGTTCACGTACACGGTGGTCGACCCAGACGGAACCGGCTGCTTGGGCTGCGTCTACGTCTTTCCCACGAGCGCTACCTTCCTCGCAAAATCCACGGTGATTCCGGTTGGTGAAGACGAATGGGCGGACGTGGACGCCGTCATCTTCTTCTGGGTTCGGGCGCCCCAGATGGAGACTGGGATGGACGAGCGTCTTCTCTCGGCGCTCCGTGCATGGTTCAACGAGGAGTGGAAGCTCGACAAGACGGTCTACGTCACGAGTGAGCAGTTCACACAGCAAGTGGATCTCATGAACCGCACCGATCTGAACTTGAAGTTCGAGCTGCTTGAGCCCGACAAGCCCAGAAAGCGCCTCGTCTTCGGCTGAGTGTGCGCTGCTGCCGCGCGACGCCGGTGCAGCCGCGGCGGCCGCGCCTATGGCCGAGCAGCCAACGTGAGCAAAGGAGCGGTCACCGTCGTAGTGGTGAAGAAGGCCGGTACGGCCTCGGCAGCCAACGGCCGCGCGAAGTGGTAGCCCTGGCCGAGGTCGCAAGATAGCTCGCGCAGACTGGCGAACTGCTGCATCGTCTCGATGCCCTCGGCGACGGTCTCCATGTGCAATGTGCGGGCCAGTTCCACGACGGTCCGCACAATCGCCGAGCCCTCGACAGAGGTCTCGATGGTGTCGATGAACGCCTTGTCGATCTTGAGCTGGTCGGCCGGGAAATGCTGCAAGGACGCGAGCGATGAGTAGCCGGTGCCGAAGTCGTCGATGGCCAGCCGAACACCGAGCGCCTTCAGCGGGCTGAGTCGGTCGATGATCCGGAGTGGATCGTGCATCAGCACCGACTCGGTGACCTCGAGCGTCAATGCCTGGGCGGGCAGGCCGGTCTGCCGCAGCACCTCGGTCACCATCTCGGCGAAGCCAGGATCGTCGAGTTGCCGGGCCGACACGTTGACGCTGATTCGCAAGTCGGGCAGTGACGATGCGCGCCAGATCGCCGCCTGCGTGCAGCTAGAGCCCAACACCCACTGGCCGATCTCGACGATGACGCCGTTGCGCTCGGCGATCGGGATGAAAGTGTTCGGTGCGATCAAGCCTCGTACCGGATGATCCCAGCGCACCAACGCCTCGATTGCGACCGCCTTGCCTGTCCGTAGGTTGACCACCGGCTGGAATTGAAGGCGAAGTTCACCGCGTGCCACTGCGTGGTACAGATCGCTGCCGAGCTCCAACACATCCATCGTCTCGGTGTGCATGCTCGGGTCATAGACCAGTGCAGCGCGTGCGCCGCTACGCTTCGCGCGGTACATCGCGACGTCCGCGTTACGCAGGAGCTCATCGGCGGTGCGCACTGAACCATCGCTCGAGGCGATGCCGATGCTCGCAAAAGCAAACACCTCGCGGCCAACAAGTCGGATCGGCTCGAGTAGCGCCCTCGTAATGCGGCTGGCGACGATCTGGCCGGCGTCGGAACCCACTGTTCTCTCAAGCAGGACGGCGAACTCGTCCCCACCTAGACGGGCAGCGGTGTCGTCCTCGCGCAAGGCTTCACGGACCCGCGCGCCTACCCAGGCGAGCAGTTCGTCGCCCGCCGCGTGGCCCAAGCTGTCGTTGACGTCTTTGAAGCGATCGAGGTCAATGAAGAGCACGGTAACTTCGGTGCCCATCCGGGCGCCGTTCTGCAGCGCCTGATTCAAGCGGTCGAGGAACAGCGATCGGTTCGGCAGCCCGGTCAATGAGTCGTGGTAGGCGTCACGCATCGCGTCGACTGTGCGCGCATCGGTCAACGCAAGGCTCGCCTGCTCGGCGAACGCTGCGAGCATCTCGCGGCGGTCGTCCACATCTGGCGTTGCGGGAAGCACGACGCTCACGAGGCTGCCGATCGTCTCGCCTTCGATGTGCACGGGGGCAGCGAGCGCTGTGCACCCGACCGCGTCGTTCTCGCTGCTCACCCTGGTGACCACGCCGTCGATGGCGACCGAGTCTGCTGCGGCCGCCATGATGAGCGCATCGTGATCGTCGGTGTCATCGGCCGGTGCGGCCGAAGAAACGATCCGATTTCGGCCGGCCAATGGCTCGCTGAGCACGAGCGCCACGAACGCGTCGCTGAGGAGCGCGGCGGCGCCAGCGGTGACGGCGTCCAGCACAGTCTGGAGCGGCGCACGGTGAGAGATGGCCCGCTGGATGGTGAGCAGCGACTCCAGCAGCCTTTGGCGTTGCCCGAGTGTGTCAAGCAGCCGCAGCCGCTCCGTCGCTTCCTGCTCACGTTCGCCCCGCAACGTGCGCTCTACCTGCAACGTGCGCAAGCTGCGCAGCGCCAAGCCGAGAACACTCGCCATGCTGAGCAGCAGCTGCCGTTCCTCGCCGGTGAATTCTTCGCCCGCGCGCCCGACGACGAGATGTCCGGAGCGATCGTCGTACAGATGCGCAGCGATGGCGTGCAGCAACCCGAGGCCTGCGACGTCGATGACGGTGGTGCCGGCGACGGCTCGGGTCAGCGCATCGATGGGCGGCTCGTCGCGGCCGACGCCGATGCAGGCCAAGACTTCGCTATCGCGGACCAACGCGCCAAGCTCGGCGCCGAACGTCTCGACCGCGCGCTCGACAGCGACCCGGACGGCGGCGTCCTCAGTCTCCTGGGACGCCACCGCGTCGAAGTATTCGGTCAGCTGGTGAACTGACCAGTGGTAAGCCACCGTGCGCTCCTCACCCGAAAGCCACGATCACCAAGGTCAGATGGTGCATGCCGCGTGCACCGCGCGTTCGCGCGATCTCGCCGTATGTGTAGAAGCCACCGAAGGGCGCGCCCGCCGCGCGGTGCACGAACTTCGCGACTTCCGCGCGTACGCCGTCCGGATCGAGGAACATGAAGCGCACGCCACAGTCGAAGGCCAGGAAGCCGATCGGCGGAACACCCTCGAGCGGCTCGACCGCTTCGGCGTAGGCGTCGTCGACACTGGAGAGCAAGCCCTCGCGGTCGGTCTCCATGGCCCACAGCAACGCGCCCTGGGGTACCGCGACCAATGACTTGATCGAGCCGTCGGCGACGTTTCCCTCATGGATCACCCGAATGTCTTCACCACTGCGCCGAGACATGCCCAGCGGATGCTGCATCGCGAAGAATCTGAAGGCAGCCGAATCGGGGACCAGCAATTGCGGCGCGTTCGTGCGCTCCGAGAAGACATCGAGGGCCGGCTCGCCGTCGAGTGTGTGCACGGTCCCACCGCTGCTGCTGGTGACGACCATGGGTTCGCCCGACTTGCGCCACCCGTGCGCAACGCCGACACCGATGGGCGCGTCCGATCCGATTGCCGCGGCCACCACTGCATCGCTCAGCACCCGGACACCGTCGGCGTCGGCGATGAACTGGAAGGTCTTCTCGTACACGTAGTTGTCAGACGCGCAGCCGCCGGCAAGCGGCACCGTGCCGCCGACGACGCTGTAGGCGCCGCGGACGAGTTCGTGCTGTTCGCCGACGAGGCCGTCGGCAAGCAGCACCAGGATTTTGTGCTGGCTGGTCAGCTCGTGCACCGTGCTCGCGACCTGTTCGCCAGCCGCCCGCTGGCTCCCGCCGACGTTCAGCGCGGCACTGGTGCGAACCTCGAAGCCCTCGCCGCCCAGGACAGTCACGACCACTGAGGGCTGCGCCGGACCGGTCTGAGCGAGCTGCGCGATGCCGGTGCACCCGATCAACGGCGCGTCGCCTGCCTCGGAGCGAACGCCGTCGATCATGGCCTGGTAGTCGACGCCCGCCGGACAGAAAACCATGACGAGGGACGCTTGCCGGCCAGCTAGTGCTTCACGGGCAGCTTCCGCGCCCGCTTCCGCCACGTCGCTGTTGCAGCTACGACCCGACCCGAACCACCGTCGCTGCGTCGGAGCCGTCTCGGAGCCCAGCGGTTCGAGCTCGGCCATCTGCACGCCGTCCAGCACAGTCATCCGTAACCTCCAGGGCGCCCAAGACAGAACTCGTCCCCTCCGCATCGGCCCGGCCGAGGCGGATGTGAGGACTATCGGGCGCCCCTAAGGGCGTGACTATCGGACGACGACGACCGAGCAACTCGCGTGGTGAACGCAGTGATCGCTGACCGACCCCAGCAACAGTTCGGCAAATCCGCCGTGCCCGCGCGATCCGACCACGAGCAGGTCGGCGCTCTTCGAGCGCTCGACCAGCGCGAGCGCCGGCGCGGCGTTGACAACATGCGTGCGCAGCCGGTCGGCGGGCAGGTCGATGCCGCTGGCAGCCTTCTCAACGACAGCCTGTGCCTCATGCTCGGGGTTGTAGCCGCCCACCACGAGTGGCAACCCGTAGGACATCGGCCGCGCCCAGACGATCAGCAGCTCGAGAGTGCCGCCGGTTGCCCGAGCCTGCTCGGCTGCCCACGCGGTGGCTTTGACGCTCTCGTCGGACCCATCGACGCCGACAACGATCAGCGGTCGGGCGATGTCTGAATCAATGCTCATGACGTCTCCTCGGTGTAGTAGGCCAAGCGTGTATCGCTTGGCGACGGCCGGTCACAGGCGTTGGTCCCTGCCTGCTAGGCAGAAGGGCTCACCGGCTGTGCGCCGGCTTCCGGTGCCGGCGGCACGACGGCTGCCGTGGGCGCCTTCTTGGCCAGGATCTTCTTCGCAACCTTCCTGGGCGCAGCCTTCTTTGCTGGCGTGGACTTCTTTGCTGGCGTGGACTTCTTGGCAGCTGCGACCTTCTTGACGGGAGCAATGCTGGATAGCGCGGTGCCAGACAGGTCGATGAGCCGACACGGGATGTCGGTGTTCTCGTTGACCCAAAAGCTCGCGCAGACCCGGTGATAGCCGTCCGCGATCTGTAAAGGAAAGCCTCTCAGGAGATCGCCACGAACCAGCAGGACCGGCGACAGCGCGCGGCCCTTCCGGATCTTTCGCAGATCAGACGCCACGTGCGGATTGTCGACCGTCAGGAGCGGCTCCCTCGAGGCGCGCAACAGATCCTTAGCTTTGTAGTGGGCGACCGGCGCGTTTTGCAGCCGCGCGATCAGCGACGCCCGAAGCCGGTTGTCACCAACCAGCAGCGACAGATAGCTGTCTGCCGCGGGGTAGTCATGCGCGTCCGGGGCGTTCTCCCATATCACTTGCGCCATCCGGTTTCCCTCAATCGTGAGGCGAGCCAATCGACGTCCGACATTGTGCCCTAACTTCGGCGGACGTCACGAGCCTCCAGCCATAAGGCGACGTACGCACGGGCAGCCTCACTCGACGGCGCTGACACGACGACCGGCTCGCGCTTGGGGCCCATGTTCTCCACGACGGCAGCCGCCGGGATCGCGGCATCGGCGATACCGGGGCGGCCGTCACGAAGGGCGGCCATCGACTGTCGGTGCAGCTTCTTGCGCCGATCGACCATCGAGAAGAACGCGAGGACGGCGGGCCGCGGTGCTTTCGCCGCCGCGACGAAGTCGATGAGCTGGTCGTAGGTCCTGACGGCGAGCGTGGTCGGAATCAGCGGCACCAGCAGGGCATCCGTCGCGCGCAGGACACTCTCCGACACCAGCGAAACGCTCGGCGGGCAGTCGAGGAACACGACGTCGTAGTCGGCCGCGACCGTCGCGAGCAACTCGGTGATTCGCCGCGTCGGGCTCTTGCCGTGATCCAGCGCGAGATCCATGTTCCGGTAGGAAAAGTCTGCAGGGAGCAGGTCGAGATTGTCGTAGTCGGTCGCTTTCACCGGGACATCCATGCCGGTACGACCTCGGACCAATGCCTTGGCCCCACCCGATACACCTGACTTGATGCGGAACAAGAAGGTCGCCGCCCCTTGCGGGTCGAGGTCCCACAGCAGGGTTCGCTGTCCCTCACTCGCGGCCAGGTAGGCGAGGTTGACGGCCGCTGACGTTTTGCCGACGCCACCCTTGATGTTGTACGTCGCGAACACCTTCACGACGCACGCTCATAGAGGGCGGTGAGGTGTGCCCGTGGCTGCGGTCCGGCAAAGCGCTCGAACAGCACCGAGAAGGTGCCACGTGCGACGACCTGGCGCCCCCCCAGTCGGTCGGCGAGCCGGCCCATTGCCATGACGGCTTCGACTGTCGCGGCGTCGGACGAATCCGCCGCGAGCATTTGCGCCGCGAAGGTCCGGATCGCGTGCTGCTGCACTTCGGTGTCTTGGAACTCACCAAGACAGTCCTGCAGCTTCTTCAGGTCGTCGATCAGCGCGCGTTGCGCGATGGCGTTGTGCAGCGACCCGAAAATCTCCAGCGAGTACCGCAGTTCCTTGCAGCGCTTGCGAAGGTCGTGCAGATCGCTCGGCGGCGAGGCTGCGGTAATTGCGGCACCTGCTTTGATCACGCGCTTAAACGCTCGGGTGACTGCCGACTTGGCCACCGACTCGACTCGCGATCCCGCTGGCGCGTTCGCTGGTAAATCAGGCGCGTTAGCGTCGTCGGCCGGCAGGTCACCTCCGGTCGATACCGCGGCCCATGCGGCGAACGCCCGTTTCGCGCGAACAGAACGCAGCGACCGCACCAGCGCCGCCTGCTCCGACGCCTGCGCTGCAATAAGAAAATCTCGAAATGGGCCCAGCTGCGAGGCACTCCAGCCCGGCGCCTTCACCTCGGCGGCCAGGTCGTCAAGACCGAGCAGGTAGACATCGAGATCGCGCGTCGGCGTCGTCAGATCACCGAGCCACTTAAGCGCAACGCTTGCCGCGTCGGTCTGCGTGGTGGGCAACGCAGCTCCGGTCACCTTGAGCGTCGAACGAGCCCGCCGGACCGCCACCCGCAGATCGTGCAGGAACTCGGTGTCTGTGCCGGCCACTACGCCAGGCACGTTGCGTTGTGCGGCGTCGAGCAGTGCGCGCATGATGCGACGCACCGCATCCTCCGTCGGCATCCCGCGACGCAGTGCGATGTCGAGCTTGCTTGAGTAGTCACCTGCGCTACGACCAGTCGCGGACAGCGCCTGCGCAAGCGTTGACTGAGGGGACGGCGTGAGGCCGGGCACTTTCGCGATGATCCGAGCGGCGGCCGCTGCCTCCTCGGCGTAGCCGCGCGACGCGACGACGCTCACTCGCGAGCCCGTACTACTGACGTTGCCAGGCCCACCGCCAGCGGGGTGTTCGATGACGACCCGAGCGACTGTCTTTTCGTCGTCGTTGAGCACGCGATAGCTGCGGACGACAAAACGCTGCGTGGCGACAGGTTGCAGCGCGCGCATCTCGACAACCGGCTCCAGAAGGTTTCGCATCGGACCCGCTGGCACCATCATGTCGATCGGATACGCGACTCGAGCAGAAGTCTGAGCTTGCGCCGGTGCGGTCACCGCGAGCACGTCGTCACCGGTGATCAGCGTCAGCCGCAGGGTCGGTGTCGTCCTGGATCGCTCGACGCGCTGCAAGACGAACCCGGCCCTGTGCAGTCGCCAGTCGAAGGTGTCGAGCCAGGTGCGGCGAACTGTGGAAGCCGGCTCGGCAACAAATCCTGCGTGCTTGCCCGGCCGACCTGAGGCGCGCGCAAGAGCCTTCTGCACAGCGCGGTCGATGTCGACTGTGCCGTCAGCGGCCACGTACTCGCGGTCGGCGACCAGCACAGGAGTCCTCTCAGCGGTGGGCCGACTGTACCGGCCGCCCACAGAGCCGGGCAACGACGCCGCGGGCAACTACGCTAGACACATGACCATTCCTCCCTATGCCGTGACAGGGGACGCCGACGGCAACCCCACGACGGCGCCCTGCTCGCACTTGTCCACCATTGCCGATGTGACCCCGTCAAGCACCCGAGGTTGCGAGGACTGCCTAGCCGAGGGCAGCCACTGGGTGCACCTGCGCGAGTGCCTGCAATGCGGCAAGGTGGCCTGCTGCGACGACTCACCCCGCAAGCACGCGACGGCCCACTACCATGCCTCGTCACACCCGATCGTGCGCTCGATCGAGCCGCACGAAGAGTGGGCCTGGTGCTACCCGGATTCACTCTTTTTGTTACCGGCCTAACCCCGGTGCCGGACGGTCCCGTAGACCGTGGCCTGCTCGACGCTCTGCTTGTCGTCGGCACCGGCCTTGATCTGCAGACCGTTCTGCACCGCATCGTCGAGGCCGCCGTCCAGCTGGTCGACGCGCAGTACGGAGCGCTCGGGGTCATCGATGACGTGCGACTGCTTTCGCAGTTTTTGACCGTCGGCATCGACGAGGCCACGGCTGCTGAAATCGGTCCGCTGCCGCGGGGCGGCGGCATCCTCGGATTGCTGATCGACGACCCGCGGCCACTGCGACTGCATGACCTGGGCGAACACCCCGCCGCCTTTGGCTTCCCGGCCCACCACCCGCCGATGAAGAGCTTCCTTGGCGTGCCGATCCGCGTGCGCGACGAGGTGTTCGGAAACCTCTACCTCACTGAGAAGGTAGGGGGCGCCGACTTCGACAAAGAGGACGAGCGTGTGGTCCTCGCATTGGCCGCGGCGGCCGGTGTCGCGATCGAGAACGCAAGGCTGTACGACGACGTCCGGCATAGCGAGCGCTGGCTGCAAGCCTCCGCAGAGGTGACGACAGCCCTGCTCTCGGGCACCGAACCCGACGAGGTGCTGCAACTGGTCGCTGCGCGTGCCAGAGACCTTGTTGAGGCTGACTTCGCCGCGATCGTGCTACCGCTCGGCGACACTCTCGTCATTGAGGTCGCCAACGGCGATTCCGCCGGGCGTGTGACCGGCAAACGTATCGACCCGCACGCATCATTGATCGGCGACGCCTTTCGCGGCGGTACCACGATCGCGATCGACGACATCCACCAAAGCCCGCACTGGCCCAACAACTCCGAGGCACTCGACGACTTTGGGCCGATCATCATCGTGCCGCTGGTCGCGGGTGGCGGTGCCCGACATGGCGTGCTGTGGGTTGGCAACCTCGTCGGCGGCCGCCGATTCCGCGATGCCCACCAGACCATGCTCGAGGCCTTCGCCGACCAAGCCGCCCTGGGTCTCGAGCTGGCACGCCAACGCCGTGAGACCGAGCAGCTCAGCTTGTTCCGTGACCGGGACCGGATCGCGCGTGACTTGCATGACACGGTGATCCAGCGGCTTTTTGCAACGGGTATGCAACTCGAGAGCTCGATGCGCTTCATGACCGGCCCCGAGGCGTCCGAACGCGTGCAAAGCGCAGTCAGCGATCTCGACAAGACCATCAAGGAGATCCGCTCGACGATCTACTCGTTGCAACGCTCGGATCGCTCGTCGTCGAGCAGCTTGCGCGCTCGGATCGTCGAGCTCATCGAAGAGCTCACGCCCGCCCTCGGCTTCACACCCAACCTTCGACTCGAAGGCCTCGTCGACACGAGGGTCTCGGCCAACGTCGGCGACAACTTGCTGCCGGTCTTGCGCGAAGCACTCTCGAACACGGCTCGGCACGCACAATCGGACCGCGCCGACGTGTCAGTGGTCGTTGACGACGACTCGGTCACCCTCACTGTCACAGACGATGGCGTCGGCCTTTCCGAGGACGGACGCCGGAGCGGACTCGCCAACCTCGACGCGCGAGCTGGCGCGCTCGGCGGCACTTTCACCGCCCACCGCGCTCCAGAAGGAGGCACCGAACTCAGCTGGCGCGTGCCGCTCGGCGACGACTAGTCAACCCGCTGCGCATCCGCGGGAATCCGTCGGCCGGTGATGAGCTCGGGGCGCAACTGCAGGTAGCGGTCGGACTCCGCCGGTGCCCAGCTCTGGAGGTTCAGCGCGCTGAGCCGACTGATCTCGGTCGCGTCGTGGACGAGTTGAAGGCGGCCGGTGACCACAACACTCCACCCGAAACCGGTCGGCATTGCGATGTCGTCGACCTGGAATGCCACGACGTTCCCGGGCCCGTGGGTGGCCAGGTTCGACCGGCGACCGGTCCGAATCACGATGTCCGGTCCGTCGAGAATGAAACTCACCGGAGCGACGAACGGCAAGGCGCGATCCGAATACACGATCCGGCCGAGCGGCACGGTCGCCAGCAGTGCGAGCGCTTCCGGTTCGGAGAGCATCTCAAGGCCCGACGCGTCGACAGACATAACTCCATGGTCGGCGCTTGCCTCGAAGCGCCGCAGAGTCCAAGGTCCCTTCGGGCCGGGAACCATGGGAGCTACGGTAGGGAGCGTGCCGACCAGCGAAGCCCACACCACTGAAGCTCAGATCACCGTGTTCCTGCTCGACGATCACGAGATCGTCAGGCGCGGCGTGAAGGAACTGTTGGAAGCCGAGCCCGACATCGTGGTGATCGGAGAGGGCTCCACCGCTGCCGAAGCACTCGCCCGAGTACTCGCTCTGCGCCCGCAGGTCGCCGTCCTCGATGTCCGGCTCCCCGACGGCGACGGCGTCAGTGTGTGCCGAGACCTCCGTTCGAAGCTGCCCGACCTTGCCTGTCTCATGCTCACCTCGTTCGCGGACGACGACGCCCTCTACGACGCGATCCTGGCTGGCGCCGCGGGCTACGTGCTGAAGCAAATCAAGGGCAGTGACCTGGTGAACGCGGTACGGACCATCGCCGGCGGCGGATCGCTGCTCGACGCGAAGACCACAGCGCGCATCATGCAGCGGCTGCGCGACGACGCGGCCGACCGCGAGAAGGCCGATCCGTTCGCCGCGCTGACCAATCAGGAACACCGGATCCTCGACCTGATCGGCGAAGGTCTGACTAACCGGCAGATCGGCGAGCGCATGTTCCTCGCGGAGAAGACCGTGAAGAACTACGTGTCCTCGTTGCTCGCCAAGCTTGGCCTCGAACGTCGTACCCAGGCGGCGATCCTCGCCACCGAAAGCAAGCAGGACAAGCACCCCGCTCCGTAGCCCTCATGTCACGGGCAGATGTTGGGCTTGGATCACCGTGATCGCGACTGTGTTGACGATGTCGTCAACCGTGCAACCGCGGGAAAGGTCGTTGACAGCTCGCGGTAGCCCTTGCAAGACAGGCCCGATCGCGATCGCGTTTGTCGAACGTTGGACCGCCTTGTAGGTAGCGTTGCCCGTATTCAGGTCGGGAAAGATAATGACGTTCGCATAGCCGGCCACTGTGTCTCCCGGCAACTTCGACGCCGCCACTGACGGATCGATTGCTGCGTCGTATTGGATCGGACCAACCAGCGGGAGGTCCGGACGCAGTTGTGCCACCAGAGTCGCGGCTGCCCGCACCTTCTCGACCCCGGCGCCCGCGCCAGAGGAGCCGGTCGAGTACGAGATCAGAGCGACAACCGGATCGATGCCGAACGCCGCAGCCGTTTCCGCAGTACGGATCGCGATGTCGGCCAGTTGCTCCGCGGTCGGGTCGGGGTTGACGGCGCAGTCGGCGAAAACCAGCACGCGGTGTGGCAGGCACATGAAGAACGCGCTCGACACCAGCGATGGGCTAGCCGCGGTCTTCATGATCTGGAGTGCGGGTCGGATGGTCTGCGAGGTGGTGTGCGTTGCGCCAGAAACCATGCCGTCGACCCGGCCGGTCGCCACGAGCATCGTGGCGAAGTACGTGCTGTCGCCGAGCTGATCCCAGGCGGCGGCAGTGGTCACGCCCTTGTGTGCTCGCAGGGCGGCGTAGGCAGCAGCGAACTCGTGCCGCAGCGGCGACGTGATCGGATCGATGACGGTCGTGTCGGCGAGGTGCAATCCGAGTTTGTCGATCCGCGCTGCAACCACGGCCGGATCGCCAAGCAGGGTCAGCGACGCCGCACCACGATGCACGAGTTCCTCGGCCGCCCGCAGCACCCTGTCGTCGTCCGCTTCAGGCAAGACGATCGAGCGGCGATCACTGCGGGCGCGCTCGAGCAGCCCCGCAGAGAACATGAGCGGCGTGACAACCTCGGAGCGGGTGATCATGATGCGCCGGGTGAGGTCCTCGACATCGACGCAGCCCGCAAACTCGCCGAGCGCCGCGGCGATCTTTCGTCGACTACCGGGTCGAATCTCCCCACGTACTGATTCCAGTAAGTGCAACGCGGCATACGTGTCGAGCTCCACTGCCGCCACGGGTATCCCGGACGGCTCGAGCAAGGCGAGCGTCGCAGCATCGAGCCTGATGCCGCAGGTAAGAACGATGCCGGACGGCGTGGGCAACCCTGGGCTGATCGTGGCCGCACCCATGGCGACCGCGAGATCCGCGCGATCGCCCGACGCAACCAGCAATGTTCCGTTGACAAGCCTCGGCAACATCGTTTGCAAGTAGCCAGAACCTGCGAGATAGGCCTCGACTTCGCGGTGCATCGGCGCGCCAGCGCCGGCAAGTAGCGTTGCGCCGAGTGCGGTGACGACCTCGTCTACCGTCAGCGCGGCGAGCACCGGCAGGTCGGGCAGCAAGTAGACCGGTGCTGGTTGGGCAGAAAGGGCCGGGCGAACGTCGTCCACGACAGCAGCGTCGACGCGATTGAGCACCGTCGCGACGAGAGCACAGCCATGATTGAGCAGGAGTTGTTGGGAATTCCGGCTCGCGATCGCGAGGGAATCCGCGTCCTTTCCGAAGCCCGAGACGACATTCACCACAGGCGTACCGAGATTCACGGCGAACTCGGCGTTGAGTGCCAGCTCGGTGGCAGCCGTAGGCCCGGTGTAGTCGCTGCCGATGCACAAGACGAACTCGAACTTGTCACGCAGGCGCGAGAACCGATCGAGCACCTGCGCGATCAGACGCGATGTCCCGCCCTCGTGCTCGACGCGGGCCGCGTCGGAGTAACTAAAGGCGTAGGCGTCTTCGTAAGCGATCTCAAGCTGATACCGCTCGCGCAACAACTCGATCAGCGGGTCAGGCTCGGCACTGTCGGCAATCACCGGTCGGAACACCGCGATCCGGTCGACTTGTCCCACCAGCATCTCCATCAGGCCCAACGCCACGACAGCCTTGCCAGAGCGCGCCTGCATCGAGGTCACGTACAAGGTGTCAGACATCCGTCCTCCTCAGCTGGTCGCCGTCCTGCTCATGGAATCTTGCACCAAGCGCAGCATGAGGGCCTCTGCCGAAGCAGAGGCCCTCATCCCCGGTGCGGTCGCCTTACGGTTCGACGGGAGCCGGAATACGCGCACCGAGTCTGGGGAGCAACTCAGCCGTCGCATCGGTGCGGCGCAGGTGCAGGAATCCAAGTGCTGACAGGAGAAGGAGGAGTCCGGCGCCGACGAAGGCCACGATCGCGGCCATCAGGGCGAACTGACCCATCTTCCAGAACGCGTAGCCGTTGAGCAGCAGACCGCGAAGTGTCTGACCCTTGAACATCGTCTCCACCGTGCCTGCGAGCTTCGTGTTCGTCGGGTCGGCCTGAGCCTGCGTCGACAACTGCGCGTAGGTCTTGCCGCCACCGATCGCCTTCAGGTGCACGGCGATGAAGTGATCCGCGAACGCTTCTGCCTGCGCGCCGTTGGTCAGTTGCTGGCCGGCGTACTGGGTCAGATACGGCTTGATCGCCGGGTCGGAGATCGCTGCCGAGCCAGCAGCGGGGAAGAAGATCTGCTGTTGCGAGAGCTGCGTCTTGACCTGGTTGTCCACGAAGTTGTGGGCCCAGAGGCCAAGCACACCAGCCACGATCAGGACGGCCGCGAGAACGAGGCCTCCTGTGGTCAATAGTGCATCAAAAGTCTTGCGGCGCATGACGACCTCCTTCTCACGAGCCGGGCGATCCGGCTGATGTTTTCCGTCGAACCTTGCAAGATCGATACTCGTCTTCAGCGGCCGAGTGGCGTAGCGACCAAGGTCCCGTGCGGCTGATGCCATAGACCCCAGTCGGCCGGGACCACCGTGGGGCGCCCTCCACGAGAGGGGCTAGAGGTCACCCGGATCCGGGACCGTCGACTCAGCCGGCCACCTGTGCCTGGGTCGATGCTTGGTCGACAGGATGAGGAGTCTCAGGTGGCGCTCGCCGGGTGTGATTATGACGTCGACGTGCTGCTGCGCGACGGTGGGACCGCCCACATCCGCAGCGTGCGGGAGTCGGATGCCGCGGCGCTGCGAACGATGTACGACGGGGTGTCTGAAGACACGCTCTACCTGCGGTTCTTCATCGTGTCGAAGCTCGTGGTCACGCGGGAGATTGCCGCGCTGACCCGGCACACCGACAATCAGCACGGTTCGTTGGTCGCCGAAATCGGCGACCGGATCGTCGGCGTCGCGACCTTCGAGCGCCAGCAGGCAGACTCCAGGCTCGCAGAGATCGCCTTTCTCGTGAGCGACGACTACCGCGGCAGGGGAATTGGCACCCTTCTGCTTGAGCACCTCGCTGCCGTTGCCTCGAGTGTCGGAGTCGAGCGCTTCTTCGCCGAAACGCTTCCGACCAATACGCGCATGCTGCACGTGTTCGCCGATTCAAGATTCCCGCTGACGACTACCTGCAGCCAGCACATGGTCAGGCTCGATTTCCCGCTTGTTGTGTACCCGCTGAAGTGACCTTCTGTACCCGCTTAAGTGACGGGGCCGCGCTCGATGTCGTGGCGCCAGTTCGCAGCGGTCGTCCGCCGGCCGGCCCACGGGCCGGAGGTGCCTGCCGTTGGGATCTCGGCGTCGCCGGTCAGCTGCAGCCTGGTGGCGACCAGACGGTCGAACATGACGCCGGAGAAGCGGCGTATCAGCTCGTACCCCAGTGGCGGGTCTGCCGCCATGGCGATTTGCAGTGCGTCCGTGTCGAAAATGAGCATCGACGTGCGCTCCACCGCGGTCGCCGTTAGGTGCCACCGGTACGGCGAGAACAGCCAGGACCAACCGAGAGCACTATCGCAACCCAGGGTCTCGACCTCGACCTGACCGCGACCAGCGACTTCCAGGTCGAGCCGCACCAGCCCGTTCCGGATGAGAAAGAAACGATTGGCGATCTGACCCTCGCGGAATACCTGCTCGCCTGCCGGGTATGTGTGGGATTGGACGTGGGCAGCGAGCCTGCGCAGCGACCCGATCGGAATCGATGACAGAAACGGGTGGTCTGACAGCGCTGCGGCTGCCGTATGCGGGTGCGCGATGGTGGTCATGGTCTCAGTGCACCGTCCGGGCGGCGTCCATGCGCAGGGCTGGACGGCACGGGCACCCGGGACTATTGACCTACCCTCGGCCGAGTCTGCAGCTGCCAGGGTTGAACGCATGACGACATCGGGACTGACGACTGCACTGACGACAGCGGAGCTCGACCGCATTCACGCCTACTGGCGGGCAGCGAACTACTTATCCGTCGGGCAGATCTACTTGCTCGACAATCCGCTCCTGCGCGAGCCTCTCGCGATCGAGCACGTGAAGCCACGCCTGCTCGGACACTGGGGTACCACGCCCGGGCTCAACTTCATCTACGCGCATATGAACCGAGTCATCAAGCGCGACGAGCTCGACGCGATCTACATCACCGGCCCGGGCCATGGCGGCCCTGGCATGGTCGCCAACAGCTATCTCGAGGGTAGCTACACCGAGACGTATCCGCACATCACGCAGGACGCCGAGGGGATGCGGAGGCTCTTCCGCCAGTTCTCCTTCCCAGGCGGGATCCCCAGTCACGCAGCACCGGAGACGCCCGGCTCGATCCACGAAGGTGGCGAACTCGGCTACGCCCTCGTGCACGCATTCGGCGCCGCGTTCGACAACCCCGAGTTGGTCGTGTGCGCCGTCGTCGGCGATGGCGAGGCCGAGACAGGGCCGCTCGCGACGAGCTGGCATTCAAACAAGTTCCTCAATCCCAAGACGGACGGCGCGGTGTTGCCGATCCTGCATCTGAACGGCTACAAGATCGCCAGCGCTACCGTGCTCGCGCGCATCCCGCGACCCGAGCTCGTGAAGCTGTTCGAGGGCTACGGTTACCGACCGATCATCGTCGAGGGCGGCGAACCGGCAACGATGCACCAGTTGATGGCGGCCGCCCTCGACGACGCCGTCGCCGACATCAAGCACATCCAGCGGGAAGCGCGTGCAGGCAATGCCAGCGCGCGGCCGGTCTGGCCGATGCTGATCCTGATCTCGCCCAAGGGCTGGACGGGGCCGAAGGAGGTCGACGGACTGCCGACCGAGGGCAGCTTCCGATCCCATCAGGTGCCACTGTCAGAGCTTGCCGAGAAACCCGAGCACCTGAAACTGCTCGAGACCTGGATGAAGAGCTACCACGCCGAAGAGTTGTTCGATGAGAACGGACGGCTCTTGGCTGAAATCGCTGAGTTGGCGCCGTCCGGCCAGTTGCGGATGAGCGCGAACCCGCACGCGAACGGCGGCTTGCTGCTCCGCGACCTCGACCTGCCCGACTTCCGGTCGTACGCCGTCGAAGTCGAGAAGCCGGCCACGACCTTCACCGAAGCGACGAAGGTGCTCGGATCGTTCGTGCGTGACATCTTGAGCCTGAACGAGGAAACACGGAACTTCCGGCTGTTCGGCCCGGACGAAACCGCGTCGAATCGGCTCGGTGCGGTCTTCGAGGTGGACGACCGCGACCTGAATGCGACGATCCTGCCGACGGACGACCACCTCTCGCCGGACGGTCGGGTGATGGAGGTTCTGTCGGAGCACATGTGCCAGGGCTGGCTTGAGGGCTATCTGCTCACCGGTCGGCACGGGCTCTTCAACTGCTACGAAGCGTTCATCCACATCGTCGACTCGATGTTCAACCAGCACGCGAAATGGCTCAAGACAACACGTCGGATTCCGTGGCGACGGCCGATCGCGAGTCTCAACTACCTGCTGTCCAGTCACGTGTGGCGCCAGGATCACAACGGGCTGTCCCATCAGGATCCTGGATTCATCGACCACGTGATGAACAAGAAGGCAGAGATCATCCGCGTCTACCTGCCACCAGACGCCAACACCCTGCTGTCGGTGGCTGACCATTGCCTGCGCAGCCGCAACTACGTCAACGTCATAGTGGCTGGCAAGCAACCCCAACTGAACTACCTCTCGATGGACGAAGCGATCGCACACTGCACGCGCGGGATCGGGATCTGGGAGTGGGCGAGCAACGACTGCACCGACGCCGGCATCGGCGAGCCGGATCTGGTGATGGCCTGTGCAGGCGACGTCCCGACGCTCGAGGCACTCGCGGCGACTGCGCTCGTGCGGGAGCACTTCCCGAGCCTGTCGGTGCGCTTCGTGAACGTGGTCGACCTGATGCGCCTTCAGCCCGACACCGAACACCCGCACGGTATGTCCGACGCCGAGTTCGACCAGCTCTTTACGATCGACAAGCCCGTGGTGTTCGCTTATCACGGCTATCCGTGGCTGATCCACCGACTGACCTACCGGCGGACCAATCACGCCAACATCCACGTACGAGGCTTCAAAGAAGAGGGGACGACGACAACGCCGTTCGACATGGTGATGATGAACGACCTGGATCGCTACCACCTTGTGATGGACGTCATCGACCGCGTCCCGTCACTGCGAGAAAATGCAGCGCACGTTCGGCAGCGAATGGTCGACGAACGGCTGCGCAAGAGGCAATACACCCGCGACTTCGGCGACGACGCGC
>DATCDK010000021.1:0-16334 GCA_036510735.1 Acidothermaceae bacterium
CTGCTGCTGCACGCCGCGACGAGCGAGGCGACGACGAGCAGCACCCCCACCGAGGTCTTCTTCACACTGACCATCTCCATTTCCATTCGCAATCGCCCGCCAATGCCGCGGGAAGGCCTAGTGGGATTAAGCGTTTTAGTAACCGAACGTGCGCCACGGTAGAGACGTCGCGCACGGCGGTCAAGGCCGCTGCGGGATTCGAGTACCAGTCGATATGCAACCGTTACCAGTCCTTGCGCATCGGGCACTAAACCAGTTAAGTAATCCTGTCATCGCCATCACGGCTGGTCGTGCCAGGGAGACGTGAAGCATGACCCGAACCGCAGGCAGCGGTGCTAACTTCTCGTCTCGTGAAGGGTGAAGTGAAGCGGCCCACGATCGCTGATGTGGCACGCGAGGCGGGAGTCTCGCAGGCCTCTGTTTCGTTTGCGCTGAATGGTCAGCGCGGCGTGTCCGAATCGACGCGGCGACGGGTGATTGCCATCGCGAAGGAGATCGGCTGGAACCCGAACGGCGCAGCGCGTGCGTTGTCGGGGGCGGCAAGTAACACCATCGGCATCGCGCTGCGCCGGCCGGCTCGCATCCTTGGCATCGAGCCGTTCTTCATGGAGTTGATCAGTGGCGTCGAGGCGGAGCTTTCAACGCGCTCCTACGCACTGACCCTGCAGGTCGTCGCCGATCAAGCCGCCGAGCTTGCCGTGTACCGCCGGTGGTGGGGTGAGCGTCGAGTCGATGGCGTCCTTGTTTGCGACCTCCGGGTCGATGACCCACGCATCCACGTCCTCGAAGAGCTTGCACTGCCGACAGTTGTGCTCGGCGCAGCAGCGGGGAGCCGCAGCCTGGGCAATGTCTGGTCCGACGATGCTGCGGCCATCGTCGAGGCGGTGGAGTATCTCGCCGCGCTCGGACACCGCCGAATCGCGCGTGTCGGCGGGCTTCCCGAACTCCTCCACACCGCGATCCGCACTGACGCCTTTGCCGACTCGTGCCGACGCATGGGTGTCGAGGCGGCCGTCACCATCTCCTCCGACTACACAGGTGAGGAGGGCGCGCGCGCGACCCGCCGGCTGCTGAGTTCGGCAGACCGACCGACCGCGGTTATCTACGACAACGACATCATGGCCGTCGCGGGGCTCGGGGTCGCCCACGAGATGGGCCTCTCCGTACCGGGCGACGTGTCGCTGGTGGCATGGGACGACTCACCGCTCTGTCAGCTTGTGCATCCCGCGCTGACCGCGTTGTCGCGCGACATTCCGGAATACGGCGCAATTGCGGCTCGTCAGTTGTTGTCGGTGATCGCAGGCGCGTCGGCCGAGTCGATACAAGACGATGCGCCGCACCTAGTGACACGTGGAAGCACAGCCGCACCCTCACCGAAGCCCTCATCGGCGAAGACACCCGCGGCGAGGACACCCGCGGCGAGGACACCGGCGGCGAGGACACCGGCGGCGAAGACACCGGCCGTCAAGCGGCCGACGAGATCGTCGCGCGCTGCGGGCTGACGCGCCCAACGCTCTATCGTGGAACGGTGAACGAACCGAGCGAGCCGGCCGGATTCTTCGCTGCAGCGTCCGACGCGCCACGGGAGCTGCGACCCGTGGTGGTGTTGCTGATGCTGAACCTCGCGGTGTCGATCCTCCTGACCGTCGCGACGCTGCTGACGAGGCACAGCATCGTCAACTACCAGCTGGACCACCGGCACATCACCGACCCGGCCCAGAGGCGGACGCTGCGCGACAGCTATACAGCTGGCATCGTGACTCGCGCGGTGGCCAATGTCGTGGTCAGCATCGTCTACGTCTTCTTGGTCCGCGCGCTCTTCCGCGGCCGACGGTGGGCCTACCGGCGCGTCGTCCTGATCGCTGGCATCGGCATCGTCGGCCTGCTGGTCTTGCAGTTCAGCCCCTATCCCACGTGGATGCGGGTCGAACAACTCTTGCAGGCAGTGATCCTCGGCGCCCTCTTGTTGTGCGTGCTTCGACCTGAGGTTCGCTCCCACTTCGTCGCGGGACTTCCCGGTCGAGATCAGGGACGCTTCGGCCGTAAGTAGGCCGTGGTTTGATCTTGGACGGGAGCCTGTCTAAGCCGATCTAAGCGCGTCTAAGACATCGGGCCCGGGCTAAGCCAACGCCGGTCGATCCGGGCTCCCAAGATAGGGATTCCTTCGGATGTGGCGCCCTACCTCACCCGCGCATTGTTGATCTCGCCAGCAAAGCGCAGCAGCCACAGAGGAGCCCGATTCCCATGCTTGAACACTTCGCAGATGCAGAGGTTGCCTACCGTCGCGGGCAGATCCAGCGCAGTGCCCGCCCGAGCCGTCGGGCGACCGGCCCGAGCCTGATCCAGCGGTTCCGGGACGCGCATCGCAAGAACCGCAACCCGGTTCGCGGTGCGTCGCGGTACGAGTCGGACGGACCTCTGACCCGACGGGTCGAGGACTACTGGATCAGCGCCGCAACGCACCACTGACCGCAGCCCCCGTCACTCATCCGAGAAACGTGGTGGTGGCGTCCGTCATGATGGCAGGTGTGCCTCTGGACACGCGTGCCACGCCGCTGATCGGGCGAGTCGATGAGCTTCGCACGTTGTGCGACCTCGTGGGCCTCGGCCCGACCGCCGGCGGCGCAGTCGTGCTCGGCGGCGACGCCGGCGCGGGCAAGAGCCGCCTTGTCGCCGAGTTGAGCGAGCGAGCCCGATCGCACGGCTGGCGGGTGCTCGTCGGACACTGCCTCGATTTCGGCGACAGTTCGCCGCCGTACCTCCCGTTCAGCGAGGCGCTCGGTCGACTCGCCACCGACAGCCCAGCCGAAGCGGAATCCCTGCTCGCCGCGAGCCCGGCGATCGCCCGACTGCTCCCGGCGCAGCGCCTGCTCACCGAGTCAGACCACGCGATGGAACCGACGGGGCGCACGGCGTTGTACGACGCGCTGCACGGCGCGCTGACCCAACTCAGCGCCGACATTCCGCTGCTGCTCATCATCGAAGACGTCCACTGGGCCGATCAGTCGACGCGCGACCTGCTGCGCTTCCTGTTCGCCCGGCAGTTCACCTCGCGAACCGCGATCCTGGCGACCTACCGCACCGACGACCTGCACCGTAGTCACCCGCTGCGTGCGGCTCTGGCCGAGTGGTCGCGGCTATCGGCGGTGTCGCGCCTACAGCTCGGGCCGCTGACCGACGCGGAGTCGCGGCTGTTGATCCGCGCACTGCACAGCAGTCCTCTCCCCGAGCCGGAGTTGGTGCGCATCCTTGCTCGCGCCGAAGGCAATCCATTCTTCATCGAGGAGTTGGTCGCGGCCGCGACGGTTGGCGGTGCGCTGCCGACAGATCTCGCCGACTTACTTCTGGTGCGACTTGAGCAAATCGGCGACGATGGCCGGCTCGTTGTGCGCGCCGCGTCGGTCGCGGGTCGCCGCGTGTCACATGAACTCCTCGCACGCGGCGCGGAGCTCGGCGACGCGGCGCTTGATGCTGCGGCGCGCGCGGCGGTTGAGGCCAACATCTTGGTCGCCCTAGGCGATGACGGTTACGGCTTCCGCCACGCGTTGTTAGCCGAGGCGGTCTACCAGGACCTGCTGCCAGGCGAGCGCGTCAGGTTGCATGCGGCGTATGCCGCTGCCCTCGCGAGCCATCAGGTTCAAGGGTCCGCCGCCGAGCTGTCCCGCCACGCACGTGCGTCGCACGACCTCATCACCGCCACCCGCGCCAGCATCGAGGCGGGCGACGAGGCGATGACAGTTGGCGGCCCCGAAGACGCGTTGCACCACTACGAGCTCGCGCTAGAGCTTCTCGGTGACCCGCACGTCGCGGCCGGGGTGGCCGCCGATCCTGATGCGCCGAACCGGGTCACGCTCGTCGTCCGGGCCAGCCAAGCCGCCGCCGCAGCTGGTCATCCGTACCGTGCGATAGCGCTGTCCGAGGACGAGCTTGCGGCGCTTCCTGCGGACGCACCGAAGCTCGCTCGCGTTCGGTTGATCCACGCGATCGTCTCGACCGCGCTGATCCTTGACACCAACCTCGACTTGCTCGCCATGACAACCGAGGCCGTGCAGCTGATGGCCGACGAGCCGCCAAGCTCGATGCGCGCGCACGTCCTCAACATCCACGCACGCGCCAACGCCGATCGGTCGCGTGATGACGAAGCGACCCGGTGGGCTACCGAGGCGCTGGCGATTGCGCAGTCGCTGCACCTTGCCGAGGTCGAGACCGACGCGACCTTGCTGCTGGCCCGTCTCGACGAGCGCTCGGGCAATCCGGACGCCGCAAAAGCTGCGATGACCAAGGCCATCGCTGGGGCTGCCGCTGCGGGCGAGCAGATGGCCGAGCTTCGCGGCCTCTACAACCTGGCGAGCCTTGAGTACGGCCAGGGTCGGCTCCCGCAGGCACTCGCGCTGTACCAACAGGCTGCCGCCAAGGCCCGCGACAACGGCCGGCCGTGGGCGCAGTACGGCCTCGAGGCCACCGTGATCGGCGCCATCGTCGCGTACGTCGCGGGCGACTGGGAGCTGGCCGAACGAATCATCGACTCCTCCGGCCAGAACTCACCCGAGCAGGCACAGACCATGCTCGACGCCGTTGCCCTCGAAATCGCCGCTGGTCGCGGCGAGGTCAGCTGGCTCGACGCGTTGCCGCGGCTTCGCACCTGGTGGCTGCGCGACGGGTTGATCGCGATCACCAGCGGCGGCGCCGCGATCGAGTTGTACGGCTACCTCCGCGACATCGATACCGCGACGGCCACGCACGCTGAGGTCATTACCAGCGTCTCGCGAATCTGGCAGTACATGGCATTCGGGGCCCGCGTCCGGCTGGCGGCCCTGCTGCTCGGCCAACTCGCAAACGCAGCATCCACGGCGACGGCCACCGAGCGTGAACGATTGGTGCGCCAGGGCGATCAGCTTGCGAGATCGGCGCTGGAGGTCGCGGCGTCGGTCCGTCACAACGGTCCTGAAGGCCGGGCTTGGGCCAGTCGCGTCGCCGCCGAGAAGGCCCGTCTGCACTGGGTGGGCGGCGGTGCCGACTCCACACCCGAGTTCGGATTGATCGAAGCCTGGCAGGAGTCGGTCGACGCTTTCGCTGCGTTCGGTCACGTGTACGAGACCGCACGATCGAGGGCTCGCCTAGCCGCGGTGCTGCGTGCGGCAGGCAAGGTCGCGCAGGCGAAGGTCGAGTCCGAGGCGGCACGTGAGGTCGCCGAACGCCTCGGTGCCCAACCGCTGTTACGCGAGCTTCGTGGGCTGACCGGGTACGACGCCGCCGCGGTGCGATCTGTGGTCAAACGAGAGTCGCAGGCCCTCACGCCGCGCGAGCAGGAAGTACTTGCGTTGGTCGCGACCGGCCGGAGCAACCGCGACATCGCGGGGCAACTCTTCATCAGCGCCAAGACGGTCAGCGTGCACATCTCCAACGTGCTCGCCAAGCTCGAGGCGACGAGTCGCACCGAGGCGGTGGCGGTCGCCCGCCGGCGCGGCCTCCTCGGCTAGTTCTCGCCGCGATCACGCAACCGAGATATCGGATTGCGGGCGTCCCGCCTCATGCCAAAGAGTGTCACCATGACGACGCCCGACCCGCACGTATTCGCGACCCGCTGGTGCGCCCAGTGGAACGACCACGATCTCGAGGGGCTGCTCACGCACTTCACCGATGATGTCGTTTTCAGGTCGCCGGTAGCGAGCCGCATTCTCGGTGGTGACGGCATCGTCCGTGGCAAGGTGGCGTTGCGCGCCTATTGGCAACGAGGGCTCCAGATGATTCCGGACTTTGCGGTTCGAGGTCATCGACGTGTACGGCGGCGTCGACACGCTGGTCATCAACTACCGCAACCAAGCCGGTACTCGGGTCTGCGAGGTGCTGACTTTCGTCGGCGAGCTTGTTAGTGAAGGTCATGGCACGTACCTGGTCGCTTAGGGCGTCAGGCGACGACCGAGTTCTGTATCGCCCAGAGCATCGCGGCCGCCCGGCTTGAAACCCCGATCTTGCCGTACACGTGCTGAATGTGATGGTCGGCGGTCTTGGGCGAGATGAAGAGCTGGGTGGCGATCTCGCCGGTCGTGAGTCCACGGGCGGCCAACCGCAGCACCTCGACTTCTCGAGGTGTTAGCCCATGAACATGCTTGGGCGACGTAGTGGTGAAGCCGTTCCGGTCGCCGTGGCCGGCTGCATCGAGTACGGCGCTGGTCGTGCGCTTATCGAGCACGCCACTTGCGACCATGCGACGAAGTTCAGCAGCGGCGGAGTCGTTTGAAAAGGCTGGCCGATCTGCGCGGTCGGTGGTGAGTCCGACGTAGATGTCGGTGGTGGCGAGGATCTGCCCACAGGTGCTCACGGCTTCGGATCGCACGCGCTTGTGGTACCCCGACCCGTTCGCTTTCTCGTGATGTGCTGCGGCGACCGGATTCAGCGCCGCGAGAGCCGGCGTCCGGCGCAGCATCTGCTCGGTCAGCATCGGATGCAATTCGACCCGGTCGAACTCTGCGCGGGTGAGCGCACCGGACTTGTCCAAGATGGAGTTCGAGATCGCCGTCGTGCCGAACTCGTGGACTAGTGCAGCTCGGCGCAACGTCGTGATCTCGTCGTCGGAGCAGCCGAGTTGCGCGGCCGCGCCGGCGCTGAGCTGTGCGCATCGACGGCTGTGACCCGCCATGTAGGGCGACTTCAGGTCGATGAAATCGGCCGCAACTTCGAGCGCGTTATCGAGGTCGGCGCCCTCGAGAATCCGGCGTGGTCTCGGCTCGAGGCTGAGCACTGCGTCCCACGGATCGGTCTTTCCGAGACGCTCGAAGTAACCAGCTCCGTTCGCGGAAAATAGGTCGGCCAACTCGGGGTCGTAGGTGCGGTCACGACGCTCACGCACGGCGTCGAGAGCTTGCTCGGGGGAGAAGTGACGGGCGAGGGCTTCCATGTCGTGGCTGAGATGCACGACGCGCATAGCGAGCGGGATGTCTTCGCCGCTCGCGCCGGCCGGAAAGCCGTTTCCGTTCCATCGTTCGAACGTGAAGCGCAGTGCGTCGCGGACGTCGTCGCCCATGTCCAGTCGCCGCACCAGCATGTCGCCGACTTCGCATCCTGACGCGAAGTTATGCACGGCCCAATCGTGCGCGCCAGCTTTGATCGCCGCGACGATCTGCTCCTGTTCCTCCGGCGAGTGCCCGGCCGTGGCGTACGCGAACACATCGCGCATCACTTCCGCCGGGTTCGCTGCGTCGTGCACGAGCGTCTGCCCGCGAATCGCGATCTCGTCACCGAACAGGGTGGCAACCTCGTGCGCGTGGCCCGTGCAGCCGATGTAGCGCAGCAGTGCGACCCAATAAACCGTTTCGGACAGTTGCGCATCGAAGCCTGCGTCTTCGCACATCGCCGACGCCAGCAGACACGAGCGCAACTGCGACTCGAGGGGTTGGCCGAACGCGTTGTCCTGCGCGAGAGCGAACGTCGCGATGAACTCGCCAAGCCGGAGCGGTTGACCAGAAATGGGGAAACCTCCCGATGCCCGGCGGACGAGGCGACGCGCAGGATCACCGTACACACCCCGACCGAGAAGGAGAACGGCAATGATCCTCGCAACGACAAAGATCGAGAACTACGAGCGTTTCATCGAGATCTTCTCCACGAAGGGCGCCGAGAAGCGCGCATTGCATGGCTCGAAGGGCGCGACCGTCTTCCGCGACCCCGTCGAGGACGACCGGGTTTGGGTTCTCTTCGACTGGGACGCAGCCGGCTGGAAGAGCTTCGTCTGTGACCCTGAGGTCCCGGCAATCATGCAGGAGGCCGGACACATCGGTAAGCCGCAGGCCGCCGAACTCGGCGGGCGCTACGCCGCCTGACGCCAGCCCATTCGCTGCAACCAACCAAGGAGTGGACCAATGAACGAATCAGCAGCCTCCCGCCGCCCGATCAAGGTGGGTGTCATCGCGGACCAGACAGGACCGCTCTCGGTCATGGGCATCGCGAACGCCAACGTTGCCACGATGGTGATCGACGACATCAACGCAGAAGGTGGCCTGTTGGGTCGCCCGCTCGAGTTGCACCTCGAGGACGGCGAAACCACCGACAGCGTCGCGGAAGCGAAGGCCCGCAAGCTCATTCAGGAGGATCGGGTCGATGTCATCTTTGGTGGCATCTACAGCTCCACGCGTCAAGCCATCAAAGGTCCGGCAGTCGCAGAGGGCAAGACGCTCTACGTGTATCCGGAGCAGTACGAAGGCCAGGAATCCGACCCACTCATTTTCTGCACGGGCCCGGTACCGGCTCAGCAGATCGACCCGTTCATTCCGTGGCTGATGCGACAGACGGGCGCGCGCAAGTTCTACCTGCCCTCTGCCGACTACATCTGGCCGCACGTGCTGAACGGCAGGGTCCGCGAGGTCGTCACTGCGAACGGTGGCGAGATTGTTGGTGAGGAGTACTTCCCGCTCGACCACATGGAGTACGGCGCGACCATCGATGCAATCATCGCCTCCGGTGCCGAGGTCGTGTTCAACACCATCGTTCCGCCCGGTGTTGGTCCGTTCTTGCAGGGCCTGCACGATTCGGGCTTTGCCAAGCGCGGCGGCAAGCTCGTGTGCACGTATGTCGATGAGAACGTGTTGGACATGGTGCCCGCCGAACTCGTCGAGGGTTTGTACAGCTGCCTCGACTACTACCAGGACGCCACCGACCCGTTCAGCCGGGACCTACTCGACAAGTACAACAGCAGATTCCCGGGTGGTCCTAAGTTCGCGGCTGGCAGCGCGTGTACGGGCCTCTACCGCGGGCTGCGTCTGTGGCAGGCGGCGGTGAATGAGGCGGGCTCGCTCAAGCAGGACGACGTCATCGCCGCTCTGGACCATGCGCGCATCGCTGACGGGCCCGGCGGACCGGCGGAGATGGTGCCAGGGCAGCACCACGTCCGGATGAACATGTTCATTGGCCAGGCGGAAAACGGCCGCTTCAGGACCGTCGAAAGCTTGGGCGTCATCGATCCGCAAGAACGCAGCCTCGCCACAGCCTGATCGACGACCGGGGGCCGGCTCGCTTGAGCCGGCCCCCATGGGTTGCCCGGATGGGTGGTTTGCTCATTAACGGGGTGTTCTGGCCGATGGGGCTCGGTGCAGCAGAACCGCGCGGCGAGGACAGGCTTCGACCACCCGGTCGCGCTCGACGCCGTCCAAGCGACGGATCTGTCGCTGGCAGCCGCCAACACTGCGCGCTGGGAGGTCGACCTGCGCGACAACGCGCTGGGCTGGTCGCCATCGATGGCCGACGTCGTCGGGGTGGGAGACGACGCAGTCGAGGCCGCGCTACGCGAGATTCTTGCCCCGTTGGTCTTTGAGGCGCGATCGAACCGCGACTGGCAGCCGTACGAGCTCGAGCATGAACAGCTGGTGGCACGACAGACGCGTTCGCTACATGTGCATGCCGTGCCGTTTGGACAGCCGGACGTTCACGGTGCACCGATCAGGCTGGCCGGTGTCGTCATAGACATCAGTCAGCGCCGCGCCGATGGGCGGACCATCGCTGACCTCATTGATCGCTACCGGCTGCTGGTGGAGCTGAGTCCCGACGGACTCGTCGTGCACCAGCACGGCTTGATCGTGTACGCGAATCCGAGTGCCTGTCGATTCGTGGGTGCCGCTACCGAAAGCGATCTGCTCGGCCGTCCCATTACCGACTTCGTCGACGTCGCGTCACGCAAAGACATGATCGAACGGATCGCCGGGTTGACTACTCCAGGTGCTGTTTCTGTGCCGACCGAGCTGACGCTCGTTGCGTTGGACGGTTCTCACATGGTCGTCGAGTCCACCTCGGTGAAGACCACGTGGGAGACCAGACCGGCTTTCCAAGTGATTCTTCGCGACCTCAGTGCCCAAAAGACCGGCGAGACGGCGCTTCGTCATCAGGCCGCGCTCGTCGAGCAAGTGTCTGACGGCATCATCGCGACCGACAACTGCGGCACGATTACGAGCTGGAATCCAGCAGCCGCGACGATTTACGGCCGAAGCGCGTTCGAGACGATTGGTCTGCCATTGATCGATGTCATCGGGGTGCATCCGCAGCCAGGCGATTCGCTCGAGGGCGTCCACTTCCGTGCCGACGGCACGCGGATCGACGTCCGCATTGCCGTTGCTCCTTTGCGTGATGCGCGCGACGTTGTCAACGGTCAGGTAGTCGTTTGCTCGGACCTGACCGAACAGCGTCTCGCGGAACAACGGTTCGCGACCGTCGTCGCCTCGTTGCAAGAGGGCGTTGTCGTGGTCGGTCGTGACGGCCGCATCGAGTCGGTGAATCCGGCCGCTGAACTGCTACTCGGCCAAGTCGCAGAGGATCTGTGCGGGAGCACTCTCGCTGCGCTGAACATGCTGGATCGCGACCGAAATCGTCTGGTCGGAGAGACCGTGCCGGGTGCGCGAGCCCGTGCGACGGGCGAGTCCGAGGACGTCGTCGTCGGGTTGGGTAGCACGCAGGCCGATGGCACGCGTTGGCTGTCGTTGACCGCACGAGCCCTCCTCGTCACCGATCGACCGACGTATTCGGTGGTGCTGTCCTTCGAGGACGTCACCGCACGGCTCGCCGCTGCCGCGGCGCTGCGCCACCAGGCGACACACGATCCGCTCACCGCTCTCGCGAATCGGGCGCTGCTCGTGCAATCGCTGACCACCGCGCTGGCGTCGGTCAATAGTGACGGCGGGCAACTTTCTGTTGTCTTCATCGACCTTGACCATTTCAAGGTCATCAACGACTCGCTGAGTCACGGCGTGGGCGACAAGGTTCTCGTCGAGGTTGGCCAGCGGCTGAGTGCCGCGCTTGCCGATGGCGATGTGGTGGGACGACTCGGCGGCGATGAGTTCGTTGTTGTCAGCAGATCGATGAACACGGTTGCTGAGGCCGAAGCCTTTGCCGAGCGTTTGCGCGCTGCGATCGCGAGCCCGATGTCGATCGGGGGTCGCAAGCTGACAGTCAACGCCAGCGCGGGCGTCGTCGCGGTCTGTGCTCCGGTGTCACGCGATGCCGATGACATGCTGCGTGACGCCGACGTCGCGATGTACCAGGCGAAGAACCACGGACGCGGCCGACACGAGGTGTTCGATCAGACGCTTCGCGCACAGGCGCTCCGGCGGTTGCAGATCGAGGCAGACTTGCGTCGTGCGATCGCCGCCGACGAACTGTGGGTGGCATACCAACCCATCGTCGCGACCGACACCACCGTGATCTCGGGCACCGAGGCGCTCGCGCGCTGGGAGCACCCCACGCTCGGAGTGATTCCGCCCGACGAGTTCATTCCCGTGGCCGAAGAGAGTGATCTCATCTTGGCATTGGGCGCTCGTGTCCTCGAGATCGCGTGTGACCAAACGTCAACCTGGCGGGCATCGGATCCGCGACTGGCACACCTCACCGTCTCCGTGAATGTGTCGGCCCGTCAACTCGCCGATCCTGACTTCTTGGCGACCGTCTTGGCGGTTCTCGACCGCACCGGGCTGCCCGCCTCAGCGCTCTGGCTCGAAATCACCGAAAGCATGCTGATGACGGATCCCGAAAGCGCGTCAAAGGTTCTGCACGCTCTGCACGCACATGGCGTTCGGCTGGCCATCGACGACTTCGGCACTGGCTACTCATCGCTGGCATACCTGCGTCGGTTCCCGGTCGAGATGCTCAAGATCGATCGCTCGTTCACGATGGCCATGAACGAGAGCGCTGACGACGAGGCGATCGTTGCGAGCGTGACCGCCCTGGCTCATACACTCGGCATGCGAGTCGTCGCCGAGGGCGTCGAGGAGACTCACCAACTCGACAAGCTGCACGAACTTGCTTGCGACTACGTTCAGGGTTATCTGATCGGGCGACCAACCGCGGCGGCCGCAGTGCGACAAACCTTGCTCAAGCTCAGTTCGGTCTAGAGGCGGAACGCGGACGTCATTGACGTCGCTGTGGTCGCTGCCCCGATCGCTGGCAAGCCGAGCAACTCCTCGGTGCTCAGCAACAGAGAATAATGAGTGAGCGCGGCGGTGCTCCTCGTACCGGTCGGAACACTGGGACCGATGACCATGGTTGGGATGAGGTTGCTCGTCCCGACGCCTTCGTCCCAGGTGAGCACGATTAACGTATTGCCCGAGCTGTAGTTCGGGCCGGCCACAATGCGCGGGATCCACGTCGCCAACCACGTGTCGCCGGTTTGCACGCTGCAGTCGTGGGTGTCATCGCACAAGTTTGGGGTGACGAATGCGAGCGAGGGCAGGTTGCCCATGGCAATGTCTTGACTGAGATGGCTTTCGAGCGGAATGTCATCAACCGCACACTGCTGGCGCATCGCGATGTAGTAGACGGCTGGGTTGTGCTTGAGGCGTATCGACCTGACGGGTTGAGATCGCATGTCGTCGGCATCGATTCGTCGTACGCGCGCCACGACAAACCCGCTTGGGCCAGCTGCTGAAAGAGGGAAGTCCCTTCGAGCCTGCCCGACTGACGAAGGCGGTTGCGGTTGGCTGTTTCTCGACCACAGCCGCAACAACAGCCGGCGTTGGTGCGTGATGGCGGACTGCGGCACTGCGGCCAAGTCGCGCAAGCTCACGGAACGTCGACGGTCGGAGCGGGGAGCGGCTCGAAGTCGATCGGTCTAGGCGGTGCGGCGAGCAACGAGCTGCGACGGGAAGTACATGTCGGGGGGTCGCGTCGCGCGCGCTGCAAGCACGGCACGCGTCGCCGCCTCGGCGATCGCCTCTACCGGATGCGTCGCCGTTGTGAGTTCGGCGTAGTACGCAAGCTCCGTGTCATCGAATCCGGCCACGGCAACATCACCCGGGACGTCGATGTGCCGGGCTCGGAGGGTTGCGATGACGCCCAGCGCGGTTGCGTCACAGACGGCGAAGACTGCATCGACGTCGGGCCAGCGGCGCAAGATGGCGTCCGTTGCTCGCTGGCCGCTCTCTGCAGTAAAGCCACCCACGACGGTGCGTTTGGGTAGACCGGCCGCGCTCATGACCTGCGTATATGCCCGAGTCATCCGGTCGAGGCAGGGCATCCATCGGGGACCCGTCACCATCGCGATCCGCCGACGACCGGAGTCGACGAGGCGGCACATGATTGCGCGCGCGCCAAGGTAGTTGTCGACGTCGATGGCCGGCACGAGGTTCGAGCCAACGCCGATCGACACGACCCGACCGGCAAATCGGTGATCGACCGCATTGAGCACCGACTCGGTGGTGTTGATCAGCAGGACGCCATGCACGGTCGGGTCACGCGCCAATGGGTCAAAGGAATCCGGGCCGTTCAGCGCGAATGCCTCCAGTCCGACGCCGATCCGCTCGGCAGCGCATACGCGTGCCGCAGTGGCGACGACACGACACAGATAGTCATCGACGACCAATTGCGACCGCGGGGATACGACACCAATGACGACGCGCGTGCCGTTGCTGGTCGACATCGCCAGCGCCGCGGGATTGCGCACGTACCCGAGTTCGACGGCCGCCCGCTTCACCTGCTCGACGGCTTCGGGCGACACCCGCTGTTGACCTGTCAGCACGCGGGATGCCGTCGACTTCGACACGCCGGCACGTCGCGCGACGTCGTAGATCGTCGCGGCGCGGCTCTCGACGGTCGACACGCACACTCCCAACCGATCATCGACGAGATCGGATGACGTCAGCAAACCAGCGGCCGAGGTCGTGGTCAACCGACTAGTTCAGAGGAACCTCATCACAGTTTCGGCGTCGATCTCATCGGTCAGGTCTACGGACGGAACTTGCCGTGAGCACATGTTCAGTTGCTGGCGACCCCGAATACCGTGCTGGCTTTTGCGGCCCGTGCCTTATCGGGGGCAGCTTTTTCGAGTGCGAGTTGGGCCGCTAGCCCAACTGTGTCGAGGTCTTCCTGAGGGCCGGCGTACTGGCCGCTTGCTCCGGCGGCACGGGCAAAAAGATCCGACCAGTCGGACAGGTACGTGAGGGTGGCGTCACGCGCAACACGCAGTCGGCCGGACCGGCCAGTCCGGTCGGCCTGCATTTGCTGCAGCTGGGCGTCGACGTCGGCCTGCGCCTGCCGCGCGCTCGCGCTCACCGTGACGTAGAGCTGCTCGCGCGTCGCCGACGCGGTGTGCGACGAATTCAGCAGCGGCTCCGCATTCTGCGCCGTGTCGCGCTCCTGGGACACGCCGCGCTCGACGGCGGCCTGGGCGCCCGCGGCCAGCGTCAGCATGCGGTCGAACGACGCTCGAGCCTGACGGCGATCCGCCGCACGGTGGACGGACACGAAGACGACCGCCACGACGAGCAGGAGGCACAGCGCGCACGCCGCCCACCGCAGCACAGGGCGTGGCTCGCCACCGTTCTCAAGGGTGTCGGCGCCGCTCACAGGTCCGAGCATGCGCTCGCCCTCGACCGGCGACAAGTCGACACCAGATCAGGCCCAAGTTGAGCCTCTGGCAGCCGGCCCGCGGATTTCGTTATCGGGCCGTGATTGACCTGGGATGCGTCTCGGACCATGCTGGCCGGAACCGCGACCGGAACCGGTACCGGCAACAACTCGTGGGACCGATCCCACAGTGAACGAACAGGCAGGAGCGCGCGTGCGGGTCACGATGGCCGATGTCGCCCGTCACGCGGGGGTCAGCAAGACAACGGTGTCGCGAGTTTTGAACGGCAAGGACGATCTCGACGCAGGGACGGCGCTTCGAGTCCGGTCGGTGATCGCAGAACTTGGTTACGTGCCGAGCTCGGGTGCGGTCGGCCTAGCCCGGGGTCGGACGAGCACCGTCGGTGTCCTGGTGCCGTCCCTTACCTGGCCGTGGATGGGAGACGTGCTTCAGGGTGCCGTCGATGTCCTTGAAGCTGAGTCGTACGGGCTGCTGCTCTTTACCTGTAATCGCGGTGAGGATTCGATGCGCCGTTTTGCTACGCAGGTATCCGCGAAGTCGTTCGACGGTCTGCTGGTGATCGAGCCGGAAGGAACGCTCGACTACATCGACGGCCTGCACGCCAAGGGCTTGCCGGTCGTCATGATCGACGACCGCGCACATCAACCGCTGTTTCCATCGGTCGCAACGACGAATCGTGCCGGAGCCGAAATGGCTGCGCAGCACTTACTCGGCCTCGGCCGTCGGCGTCCGGCTGTGGTTCAGGGCCCCCGGTTTGGTTGTACCGAAGAACGCCTTGAGGGCTTCGCGCAGAGCTACCAGGCTGCGGGCCTCCCCATCAGCGCTGATCGCGTGGTCGATGGCGACTTCACCTTCGACGGCGGCAGGCTCGCCATCAAACGACTGCGCGAGGCAGGCATCGAGTTCGATGCGGTCTTTGCGCATAACGATCTATCTGCGGCCGGGGTGATCCAGGAATTGCGGGATTCAGGCAGGCGGATCCCCGCGGACGTCGCAGTAGTGGGCTTCGACGACATTCCCTTGGCGGCGCACACCGAGCCGGCGTTGACGACCGTTCGGCAACCGTTGAGGGAGATGGGCGCGGCAGCCGCCCGGATGCTGCTCGCCTATTTTGCGGGCTCACCGGTTCCAGAGACTCGACTGGTTATCCCAACCACGCTCGTAGTGAGGGGTTCGACATAGCTCCGTCAGCCCGGGCGCCCAGCGCGTCGCAAGTAACGAAAGTGTCTCGGCTCTTCGCAGCCGTGGCATGTAGGACGAACGCGCGGTAACGTTCCCACGGCTGATCAGAGAGGATGCCTTCGTGGACGGTTCTAGCCCATTTCCTGCGGACTTCGTGTGGGGCGTCGCTACGTCGGCGTACCAGATCGAGGGCGCGCACGATGTGGATGGACGCCGTCCGTCGATCTGGGACACGTTCTGCCAGCAGCCCGGCGCGATCGACGGTGGGGATACCGGCGATGTCGCGTGCGACCACTACCACCGGTGGCAAGAAGATCTCGACCTCGTAAAGCAGCTGGGGGCGGCCGCCTACCGCTTCTCAGTGGCGTGGCCGCGAGTCATTCCGACCGGCGCGGGTGCGGTGAATCCCAAGGGCATCGCGTTCTACGACGCGCTCGTCGATGGGCTGCTCGCGAGGGGAATCACGCCGTTCGTCACCTTGTACCACTGGGATCTTCCGCAGGATCTGCAGGACAAGGGCGGCTGGCCGCTGCGTGACACGGCGTATGCGTTCGCCGAGTACGCGGCCGTGGTGGCGGGCGCGCTTGGCGATCGAGTCGTTAACTGGATGACCTTGAATGAGCCGTTGTGTTCTGCGTGGATCGGGCACCTTGAGGGACGCATGGCGCCTGGGGTCAAGGACATCGCGGCGGCGGTTCCTGCCTCGTTCCACTTGCATCTCGGGCACGGACTCGGCGTCCAGGCGGTTCGATCTGCTGCGAAGCTCACGCCATCTATCGGCATCGTGAACAACTTGAGCCCTGTGCTTCCC
>DATCDK010000022.1:0-16242 GCA_036510735.1 Acidothermaceae bacterium
CGTGGCTGTCGGAGGCAGGTGTATGCGACGGCTTCGATGGCTAGGCATCTCGACGCGAATCTCGATCGTTGAACTGCCCGCTGGCGTCACACAAGATCGGCGGCAAGCTAGCGTTCCTGTCACCTTCGCGCGCGGCCACACCTTGATCTGTGCAGAAGCCGGTTTGGTCGCTCTTGAGGCAAAGGAGCCCGAGGAGCCTGCCATCGTCGTTCACGACCGCTAGGCGACGCTGCCCAGAACGGACCAGCCATTGGTGGATGGTCGAGATGCGCTGCTCTGGTCGAACCGTACGGCCCCGCACCGTCGCTAACGGGAGGGCCGCCACGTTGGGCGGCAGGCCTGGTTGCAGATCGCCACGCAGCAAGGTGCCGCAGAGGATCCCGCGGTGCGTCAAGAGGAGCATGTGAACATGCGAGTCGTCGAAAGCCCTGCGCACAGCCTCCACCTGCGTGTCGATGGGCAGGGTCTTCGGCGCGGAGATCATCAACTCCGACGCCTCGCTAAGAGTGGCGACGGGGTCCGGGCTCTGGTTCGGAACGGTTATTCGCTGGTCGGGCATGTCGGGTCGCTGGGCCGTGACCCGTCCGGCTGATGCGCGTCGGTGATCAGTTGGCATCTCGGTGTGCACCGGTACGTCGAGCGGCGGGGGATTCGGCGGTTGTTTGGCTGGCTGGCCGGTTGATAGCGGCATTGCCGCACGCCTAACTCGACGTCGCTGTTGGTTTGTGATCTGCGCTGGCACCACCAGCGGGGTCGAGACGGATGACGGTTGACTTGGATACCGGCGTGTTGCTGACCTCTGCCGTGGAGTCCAGCGGCACCAGCACGTTCGCCTCTGGGAAGTATGCGGCCGCGCATCCACGCGGGGTTGGGTAGGCGACCGCCCGGAAGCCCTTCGCGGTGCGCTCTTCGTCGCGCCACACACTGACGAGGTCGACCTGGTCGCCGTCGCGTAGTCCGCGCTCGCGCAGGTCTTCGGCGTTGACGAACACCACGCGTCGGCCGCCCTTGATGCCGCGGTAGCGGTCGTCCAGTCCGTACACGGTGGTGTTGAACTGGTCGTGTGAGCGCACCGTCTGCAGCAGCAGGTGCCCGGGTGGAACCTGGACCGAGTCGACCGCATTGACGGTGAACCGCGCCTTGCCGGTGGCAGTCTTGAAGGTGCGCGAGTCATGCGGGCCGCGGGGCAGCATGAACCCGCCGGGCTGGGCGACGCGTTCTTCGTAGGCGTGACAGCCAGGTACGACGTGTTCGATGTGCTTGCGGATCACGCGGTAATCCGCTTCCATGGCCGACCAGCCGACGTCCTCGCCGAACAGGGCGCGGCCCAGTCCGGTGACGATCGCGATCTCGCTGCGCAGCTGGTTCGAGCCGGGCAGCAGTCGCCCTCTCGATGCGTGCACCATGCTCATCGAATCTTCCACGGACACGAACTGCTCGCCGCCGGCCTGCACGTCGCGTTCGGTGCGGCCCAAACAGGGCAGGATCAGCGCCTCGGTCCCATGGCATAGGTGCGAGCGGTTGAGCTTTGTGGCCACGTGGACGGTCAGCTGGCAGTTCGCCATCGCCAGTTCGGTCACCTCGGTGTCCGGTGTGGCCGCGACGAAGTTGCCGCCCAGTGCGAAGAACACGTCAACTTTGCCGTCGCGCATGGCCCGGATCGAATCCACCGTGTCCCAGCCGTGCTCGCGCGGCGGGTCGAACCCGAACTCGTCGCGTAGCGCGTCCATGAACGCGTCGGGCATCTTTTCCCAGATCCCCATCGTGCGGTCGCCCTGCACATTGCTGTGGCCGCGGATCGGTGACGGGCCGGCGCCGGGGCGGCCGATATTGCCGCGCAGCAGCAGGAAGTTCACGATCTCGCGGATGGTTGCCACGGCGTTGCGGTGCTGGGTTAGCCCCATCGCCCAGCAGACGATGACCGAGCCGGCGGCCTCGACGTCGGAGGCGAGGCTCTCGATCTGGGTTCGGGACAGGCCGCTGTGTTCGGTAATCGTCGCCCAGTCCAGCTCGCGCCACCCAGCGGCGACCGCGTCGAAGCCGTCGCAGTAGGTGTCGATGAAGTCCTGGTCCAGGACGGTGCCCGGCGCGATGTCCTCGCGCGCGAGCAGCACCTTGTTCACGCCCGCGAACAACGCCAGGTCGCCGTTGACCCGCACCGGCAGGTAGGTGTCGGCGATGATGGTGCCAGGGCCGGCCAGGCCACGTGCGGTCTGGGGGTTGCGGAACCGGCCGAAACCAGCTTCGGGTAGCGGGTTGATCGCGACGATCCGCGCGCCACGCTGCTTCGCATGCTCCAGCGCCGTCAGCATGCGTGGATGGTTGGTGCCCGGGTTCTGGCCGGCGATCAGGATCAGCTCGGCATGCTTCTCGATGTCGTCGAGCGTTACGACCCCCTTGCCGACTCCGATCGTCTCGGACAGCGCGGCGCCGCTGGATTCATGGCACATGTTCGAGCAGTCCGGCAGGTTGTTCGTGCCCAGCCGGCGCGCCAGCAGCTGGTAGACAAACGCGGCTTCGTTACTGGCCCGACCGCTGGTGTAAAAGACGGCACGGTTCGGGTCGGGCATGGCACGCAGCCGGTCGGCCACCAGCGCGATGGCGTCGTCCCAGGAAATCGGCGCGTAGTGCGTCGCGCCCGGCGCCAGATACATCGGCTCGGTCAGCCGACCGTGATGTTCGAGCGAGTGATCATCGTTGGAGCGCAACTCGGCGACCGAGTGCGCGGCGAAGAATGCGGCGTCGACCCGCTTTCTCGTGGCCTCCCAGGCGACGGCCTTGGCGCCGTTCTCACAGAACTCAGCTACCTTGCGGTGCTCGGGATCCGGATCGGGCCACGCGCAGCTGGGACAGTCGAAGCCGTCGACATGATTGAGCTTCAGCAGCGTCTCCACGCTGCGCTTGGGGCCCATCTCGGCTAGCGCGTAGTGCATGGAGGCGCTGATGCCGGGGATACCGACGGCCGACTTCTTCGGCGTGCCAACGCGGACCCGCCGGTCCTCGGCGGATTCATCTGTCATGCCTACCAACCTCCGCTCGGTGCGCACGTCCGAAGGTTCAGATGCGCCAGTGGTAGCTGATTGCGAAGTCAACAGCGGTGGCGTACGCAAGGTACATCAGCCAGCAACCGGTCACCAGGTGGAACAGGCCTAGGGCCCGCTCGCCGAGCTTGACGCCGATCGCTGCGAAGAAGTCGCTGAAGTAGATCGCGAAGAGGCCAACGAACAGCAACCCGACGGGCCAGTCCTTGACCTTGAAGAACACTGTCGCACCCATAGCCGAGACGGTCATGAACGCAACGCACATACCTGCGTTGGGCCGCGGGTCGTTGCCCTGAAGACGGTTCCAGCCAAGCGCGAACCAGTGTATTCCGTAGGCGGAGAACGCGAGCGCGGCCATGTATAGCGGTGCGGACTTCTGGAAGACCTGCAACCAGGTCAAGCCAACGAACAGAATTACCCCGGTCACCAACTGGCAGAAACCCGGCAGCCAAATCCCCCAGACCCCAGTCGCGCGATCGACTCGCTCATCCCTGGTAGGCCAACCCGCCAATTCCTGCGGACCATAGATCAGATACCCGGTTCCCAGACCGAAGAAGCCGAGGGCAAGCGGGGGGAACGCCGACTGGGCGAACGTGACATCCATCGAAATCCTCCGACCAACACGACTCGCAGTGCAGGCGGTCCCTAGCTGCTCCAGGCGATCGGCCGACATGCGCAGCATCAGGTGCACCGATCAGCTAATACGAGCGTAAGCGCACTAGTTGCGTTAGCGCAAGGACTACGCAGAGGTGACCGAGCTGCATAAGCGCCGACTGTCGCCACCGTCACCTCATCCAGGAAACGCCCCATACAACACGACCGGAGTGTCACCGCCAGGCGGCAGGCCGCCGCGCGGTGGAATGAGGCCGATGATGAGCGCCACCGCTCGCACGGCCGTCGCGATTCGTCCAGCGTACTGAAACAGCGAACCTGGACCGAGCGCAGCGCTGAAGTAGCAGATGAGAACGAGGATCCGGATGACGCGATCCTGCTCGGGTTAGCTGTGTTCGCCGATGCAGCGGTGCGCCCGGGTGTAGGTCGATCGCGCGCGCCGGCTACTGACGGCAGTCCACGTACCGGTGACGTACGACTGATCGAGGTGCCCGTGCGGAATCATTCTGCGCGCAATCATTGCGGCCCATCAGTTTGCGAGCCGGCGGGGGAGGGCGACCGCGTCGGGACAGTGATCAGTCTGCCATCGAAGGCCTCGGTTTTCGGCTTGGGTTGTGGAATGGCAACGATATTCAGGCGGGGCCCATGGTTACCTGCGGAGGGACTTACGAACCTCCGGAGTAGGAAATGCCGTAGTTATCACTTTGCCCGAAGACGACGAGGTCGCAGCAGAGTTGTATCGGCCTGGCACGCCGCGTGCAATGTTAGCGACGCTGGCTGAAAGCTGGCAGCCCGAACGGGCCGCTTGGACTAGCAATGGGTTGCGCTCGATGCAGCAGTCCAAGCCCTCAGACCCTGTGGTCTGTTGGCTGACCTATTTGGGTTCGCCGCGGCGCATTGTCAATGACCGGCTGCCCGCTACTGCCGAGGTCGAACCTTTCTCGGCGGCACGTTGATTACGCTCCGAGCAGACTCGAGATTGGTCACGGAGCATTCAGTGTTGGCCGTTCGAGACGCGCTTGCTCTGAATTAGACCTGACCCGTTTCCCGGGCAACGTTGATGCAGCCCTGGTTTCCGAGGATCAGCTCAACGTCGTGTTTGAGCAACAACCCGCGGCTGCGCCAAAACGAGTGGTGGGCCTCGGTGGTGGTCATCGGCAGTGAGCGCAACGCGCACCTCAATCTGGGATCGCAAGCCACACACGAAGACTGAAGGGCCGACGCGCACAGTCGCCCTACACGTTGGAATGCGCGTGCGGTCGAGTTCGCAGCGCACTCCTGAAAGGAGCCTGACCCGGTTTCCCGGACACCGGAGAAACGGGGGCACATCAGACGGGAACGCGCGTGGTCGGGCGCACCGGTCGCCGGTGCTCCTGTTTGGTGTGGGTCTGGCCGGAGACGCCCATCGTCGCATGCGACGATGGGCGGTGCGGGGGGCAAACACGGGGCCGCGAAGGAGCGAGTTCATTGCGCAGCAAGGTGCAGACGATCACCCCGGCGAAGGCGGCCGAGTGGTTGGAGGCCAACACCACCAATCGGCCGGTGTCCCGAACGGTGGTACGAGCGTTCGCAGACGCGATGAAACGCGGGGAGTGGATTGTCACCCACCAGGGGATCGCGTTTGATGTGTCCGGGGTGTTGATCGATGGGCAGCACCGGCTGGCGGCTGTCGTGGACGCGGATGTGCCGGTGGCGATGACGGTGTTCACCGACGTTGATGACGGCACGTTCGATGTGTTGGACACCGGTAAGCGGCGCAACGCCGCTGATGTGCTGGCGATTGAGGGTGAGAAGTCGGCGACGATGCTGGCCGCGATGGTGCGCACCGTGTGGCTGTTTAATAACCGGCCGGATTTGAACTGGTCGGGGGGTGCGGCGGCGGTCACCAACCACCAGATCGTCCAAACCCTTGAGGATCATCCGAAGCTGCGGGACTTCGTTGCGGTCGGTGAGCAGATCGCCGCCGCTACCGGGATGATCAAAAGTGCCGCCGGGGCCGCCAGCTACCTGGTCGAGCACGCGAACCGTCGGACCAACCTTGGCCCTTGGTATGAGGGGATCATTGACGGCGCTGGGTTGAAGAAGAACGATCCGCGGCTGCTGTTTCGGCGGGTGATGTTCGCGATGGCCAGGAAACAAGCCGGGCAGGTGATGCGCCGCCGCGACACCCGCGAGCATGTCGCCTTGTACATCAAGGCGTTTAACGCGTGGGCCACCGGCGAAGAACTCACCCAGCTACGGTTCACGACTCGCGAAACCATGCCGCCCGTCACCAAGACGCGGTAGGACCCGCACCCGCGGCCGCCCGTATCGTTCACGCAAATGCGGTGTTAGCTTTCGGCTTGTTCATGCCACCGTCGGTGTGCGTCGCTATCCCCGACGACAGCACTACAGCAGCCGCAGATCTGCAGGCGAGTGTCTCGTTCGGCAACCTCAACGAAGTCGATGAACATCCATGGGTGCGCGTGGCGCTGATGGTCTTCGACTACGCGCGCCTGCTCGCGACGAAGTTCAGGGTCTCCACCTGAGACCTCGACAGATTCTCGCCAGCGGCACGACCGAACCGTGCAGGTTGCGTCCCCGGCTGAGCGACGTGACATGTGCAATCTTTGTTGCTCCTGCTTCCATGACACGAGTCACGAGGTGACGTCCGTGAGGCGACCTTGGAGCCCCAGCAGTCTTCTTGGACCCGATGGTCTACCGCGGTTCCGATGCTATAGGCGGCGCATTGCCCATGAGTATGAAGAACATGGATCGCGTCGCCTACCATCATTCGAATTGATACACATCTTCGAGCGTGGCTGGCTGCTCGATCACGCGGTCGATGCAGCCAAATCGGGTCGTGCTGCCCGGTCGGCAACTGACTGCCGAGACAGGCGCGGCCGCGCAGGCGCGACTATCTCGCGGGGCGTCCTTGCGAGGTATCACACGGCGCGGCTCGCGGGGCTCTGATGAGTCGACGGTGGCCGACGGATCTCCGGTCCGTTCGTGGCCCTAGCCGGTATCGACGGCGTCGGGTGCGAATATCGCCTGCTCGGCTGGCTGGGTGCCTTCGGTGGCCTGGGGCTCGCGCATGAATGTCGATAGCACCAGGGCAAGTGCGGGTAGACCGATCAACGTCGCAAACATGAAATGCAGGCTCGTCCGGTCGGCGATCCAACCGAACAATGGGCTGAAAAGTCCGCCGACGCTTACCGCGAGCCCGACGGTTAGGCCGCTGGCCGTGCCTATCCGGTTCGGCAGGTAGTCCTGGCCGAGCATCACGAAAACGCCGAACGGCATGAAGGCGCCCACTCCGACCAGCACCGTGAAGAGCAGTGCGGTCGGCCGGTCCGCGGCCAGGGCTAGGCCGAGCATTGCCGGCACCGTAAGCGCAAACCCGAGTCGGACGGCGGTGAGCCGACGAGTACGGTCGGCGACCCATCCGCCGAGCAGCGTGCCGAATGCGCCTGCAATCAGGAATGCGGTGAGCGCGGCACCGCCGACGCCGCTCGAGGCGTCGAGGTGGTGGATGAAGTAGATCGCCAGAAACGACGTGAGCGCGGAGAAAAAGATCGACCGGACGATGACCACTGCGGTCATCTTCAGGAACGCCGGCCAGTCGTCGGTACCAGTCGGCGGGGCCGCGCGTCGGCGTCCGTCTGCGCCGTCGAGCACCGTGTCGAGCCTGGTGACCAGGATCATCGCCATTACGAGTGCGGGCACGATGAGCAGTGCGGTGCCGTGCAAACCTGCGAACAGCAGCACCGGCGTGGCGACCAGCGACCCGAGCGCGAAGCCGGCATTGCCCCCGACCGCAAAGAGACTCATCGCCCGGTTGTTGTCTCCTGACGCCTGCCGTGCGGCTCGTGCGGCTTCAGGGTGGAAGGCCGCGATGCCGAGCCCCGCGAGTGCGATCACCAACCAGGTGAGCAGGTAGGTCGACATGAAACCGGCGAGTGCGACGCCGGTGGCAGCGGTGACCATGCCGGCGGGGATCATCCAACGGCGCGGACCCCGGTCCGTCCACCACCCGAAGGCGGGTTGCGCGACGGACGACAAAATGGTGGCGGCAAGGGTTAAACCGGCAACGGCGGTGTAGCTGTAGTGGCGCTGAGTGACGAGAAACGGTAGCAACGCCGGAACGGCACCTTGGTACATGTCGTCGACCGCATGGGCCGAGGTCATCATCGCGACGCCGCGGTGGTTCACGCATTCACCAGATTCGCGAGCGCGTCGTAGGCGCCGTCGAGATGCCGCCGGACGGCGGTGATCGCCGCGTGCTGGTCTTTCTGGCGGATCGCCAGTGCCAGTTTGTCGTGCAGCGCGCTGTGGTCTTTGGTCATGGACGGGTCGGTCACCACGTCCTCGATCGCGCGCGCGATGGCGGCGATCGAAGAACCGTAAAGTGCTGACAGCAAAGGATTATGTGCCGCATCGACAACGGCTTTGTGGAAGGCGAGGTCGGCCGCGAGGTATGTTCGTTCGTCGCCCTTCTTGTGGGCTTCCATCCGCCGCACGAGTGCGTGGTCGATCGCCGCGAGGTCGTCGGCCGTTCGGCGCAGTGCCGCCAGGCCGGCAGCCTCGACCTCAAGCGCACGCCGCACCTCATAGACCTCGAGTGCTGCGGCTCGTTGCAGGCGAATCGCAAAGTCGCTCGGCGACGTGGTGGCCCGCACGAAAGTGCCGGCGCCTTGGCGGACCTCCAGCACTCCGGCATGCGCAAGCACCCTTACGGCTTCGCGTACGGTGGAGCGGCCGACACCCATGTGCTGTGCGAGCACCGGTTCGGCGGGTAGCCGGTCGCCGACACCCCACCTGCCTGTTGCGATCTGATCGCGCAGATGGGCGATCGCCTGATCGACGAGCGGCGCGCGAACGAGCGCATCAGCCACGCCAACTCCTCAGGTCATCAGATGACTGAGGGTACCAAGGAGCTACGTGCCTGGGATGATGCGAGTACGTACGGACGCGCTAGGGACCCGTGATCCACGTTTCAGCAGCAGCAGACGACCGTGGGGGCGCGAGAACCCTTGCTGTGTAAGGGTTTTTCGGTGGAGCGGGTGACCGGGATCGAACCGGCATGGCTAGCTTGGAAGGCTAGCGGGACACGTTCCCGATTGAGCGTGAAAATGGCCGCTGACCTGCCCGTATCCGTTTTCGATCTTGACCGCTGTGGTCCGTAGTAGGCCCCTACTTTACCAGCCGTACGGCCCCGCTAAGGACCCGCTTGACGGGTTTCCGTCCACCCCTTCGAAGGGGGTCGTGCGGTTGGATCAAGAGGTCTAGCCACATCGCCCCGATCAAGAGGCCTGAGCACGATCGGCCTAACAGTTTGAAGATCTTTGAAACTTCACACACACAGGAGACTCAAGGGCCGAGACTCGGTAAGGGGCGCAGCGTGCCCGTTCCGCTGTATCAAGCGCAGGCTGAACTGTTTCGGACCCTGGGCCATCCGGTCCGGATCCACGTGCTCGAGTTGTTACAGGACGGGCCGGAGGCGGTGAGCGAGTTGCTTGTCGCGCTTGGCGTCGAGGCGAGCAGCCTCTCGCAACAGTTGGCCGTGTTGCGTCGCGCGGGGATCGTGGTGTCTACCCGAAGGGGCACCAGCGTGTTCTACGAGCTGGCAGCCTCCGATGTCACGGAATTGATGCGTGCTGCACGCCGATTCCTCACCGAGGTACTCGCTGATCGTGGCGACCTCCTGGCCGAGTTGCGCTCATACGAAACCCCGAGCGCCCGCCTCTAGGAAGGACACCACCGCGATCGGCGCATCAGCGATGTGTGCCGCCAACAGCACCAAATCGTCGAACCCATCCTCTGCCGGGCTGTCCACGATCTGGTACGACCCCAGTGCTAACGCGCAAGCGATAGCGTCGTCCACCATCCCGCTGCACCTCCTGAACGACGGCCACGACATATGTCCTGGATTGCATCGCCATCCCTAGTGCGCCCTATCGGCACGCGCGAGACGCCCGACAGAGCTATTGCAGCAATTCTGGCTCGTCCACACTTTTCGCTCGTGCACGACGGGACGTTCGGCCCTAGGTCGGCCGGGCGTCGGCGCTCACGATTCACCGATGGCGTGGTACTTCCGTGTGATCGAGCTCGCCGACGGGCGGTGGGCCTGTCGACGCGGCATGGAGCATTACGACAGCCACATCCAGCTACAGGAGGCTGTGGGACATCTGCGATCTCTCGCAGGAGACTCTCGACCCGCTGAGCTGTTCGTGCATCGACTCGACGGCACCGTCGAACACCTCGGTGCGCTATAGCGCGAACAAGGAGCACTCCGCTGTCTCTAGACGAGCCTGCGCCGTTTTCCGGAGGTACCGCGCACGAGCGTGGGGCGGTGAGAGGGGTCGCGGCGACATGAGCGGGCTGCATTACTGCATGTCTTTGAAGATTTGCAGTATCGTGGCGGGGTGCCTCACAATGCCCGCCCTGTGCATGAGGTGAAGGCGACGTTGTTTCGGGTGCTGGGTCATCCGGCGCGGGTGCGGATTCTTGAGTTGTTGCGTGACGGTGAGCGCTCGGTCGGGGTCTTGCAAGGGGATCTCGATCTTGACTCCGGCAGTACGTCGCGGCATCTTGCGGCGTTGCGGCGCATCGGCTTGGTGGAGTCGCGTCGCGACGGAACTACTGTCTTTTACCGTGTCGATGATGAGCGGGTCTTCGACCTGCTTGCGGCTGGTCGCGACATCATTACCCATCAGTTAGCGCAGCAGCAGTTTCTTCTGCATGACCTCGATCTCTCGTGATCGCCGTCCTGTATTGGCTTGCCGGCGCAGCCATCGCGATAGGTGTCGTCGTGACGCTCCTGCGTGGGCCGTGGCGACGTGGTCTTGGGTTGCAGGCTGTCGGCGCCGCACTGTTCATCGTCGCCGGTTTCGCGACTCTGGCGACTGGACATGCGGTTGGCGCGGCGTTCACGAGTCAGCTCACTCCGCGACTCGGTGTCGATCGCCTCTCCGGGGTGTTCTTAGCAACTCTCGGTCTGGTCGCCGCACCGGCGTTGGCGTATTCCTGCCGGTACCTCGACGGCTCCCGTCGCGGGCGACTGGTCGGTGCGTTGACCGGGGTGTTCGTGCTGGCGATGGTGGGACTGCTGTGTGCGCGCGATGCCATCACGTTCCTCGGCAGTTGGGAGCTCATGAGCTTGCTGCCAGCGGTGATCATCCTCCTCCACCGCGACGCTGACGCGGAGTCGCGTCGTAGCGTCTTTATCTACATTGCGATCACCCATCTCGGCGGGGTCGGTACATGGGTGGCGGTGCTGTTGCTCGCACATGTGGGGGCGTTAGGAACGGCCGGCGTCGTCGGGCCTGGGTCCGGCCTGCAGATCGGCATCGCGTTGGCGGCGTTAGTCGGCATGGGCACCAAGGCCGGCCTCGTGCCGATGCACGCGTGGTTACCGCGGGCGCACCCGATGGCACCGGCGCCGGTTTCGGCATTGATGAGCGGCGTCATGATCAAGCTGGCGGTGTACGCGATGATCCGCGTCTTCGTCGATTGGCTTGGTGTGCTGCCGACCTGGTTCGGCGTCCTGGTCCTCGCCGTCGGCGCCATGTCCTCCGTCGGCGGCGTCACCTATGCGTTGTTCCAGCACGAGTTGAAACGGCTGTTGGCGCTGCACTCGATCGAGAACCTCGGCATCATCGTGTTGGGTCTTGGTGCTTGCCTTGTGCTTCGTGCGCACGATGAGGATGTCTGGGCTGCGCTTGCGTTGGCTGCGGCGCTTCTCCATACCGTCAACCATGCGGTGTTCAAGGCGTTGCTCTTCTTGTGTGCGGGCTCGATTGAACGATCGGTTGGCTCACTCGAACTCAACCAGCTCGGTGGTCTGTTGCGGCGGATGCCGTGGACCGGCGGAGCGTTTTTCGTCGGGGCGATGGCGATCGCAGGGTTGCCGCCATTGAACGGGTTCGCCTCGGAGTGGCTGACGTTGCAGGCGCTGTTACATGTGGTGATGTCGGGTCACGTTGGCGATGGCACGGCGGGTGCGGTCGCACTAGCTGCCCTCGGGGCGACAGCAGCGCTCGCCGTGTTTTGTTTCGTCAAAGTGGTTGGTCTCGTGCTGCTCGGGCCGCCACGGCGCGCCCATGTCCGCGATGCGCTCGAGGTCGCGGCGCCGATGCGCGGCGCTGTCGCAGTACTTGCGTTGGCCTGCATCATGTTGGGGCTCGCGCCGGGTCTGTTGGTGAGCCGGCTCGTCGCGATCGCCCCTTGGTCGGGCGACGCACCAGTCCATGCCGGTCTTTACGTGCCCGGCACAGGTTCGTTGCCGACGGTCGGGATCGCGGTGGTCCTCGTCGTCGTGACCGCGATGCTCACTCTGCTGCGTGGGCAACGCACCGCCCCTGCTGCGCCAACCTGGGTGTGCGGACAGCCGGTTGTGCCCGAGCTCCAGTGGTCGAGCGCGGGCTTCACCAAGCCGTTGCGGCTGGTGCTCGAGATTGTGTTACGACCGCGCCGGGAGATTGAGGTACGCACCCGCGGCGGCGTCGTCACCCAGGTCGCGTACGAAGGCGAGGTGCCCAACCTGATCGACGAGCGGATCTATCGTCCTGTTGCGCGGTGGTCGCTCGCCGGTGCCGCATACGCGCGACGGCTGCAGAGCGGAAGCCTCGGGATGTATGTCGGCTACCTCATCGGCCTGGTGCTCGTCGTCCTGATCGCCGGGCGGATCGGCTGGCTCGGATGACGACGTCTACGGTTGCCAGCGGCGCCGTCCAAGTCATCGGCGGGCTCGTGTTGTCGCCTTTGCTGCCTGGCCTAATCCAGCATTGGAAAGCGCGACTGCAAGGTCGGCGCGGTCCATCGCCGCTGCAGCCCTACCGCGAGCTTCGCCGGATATGGAACAAGAGCACCGTCGACGTGGCGGGGACGACCGTGGTCTACCGGCTCGCGCCGGCGGTGATTGGCGCCTGCCTTGTCGCCGCTGTCGGGCTCGTCCCGGTGAACGCGGTCGGACCCAACCTCGGGATCGGACACGACGTCATCGTCTTGATCGGGCTGCTCGCCCTCGCCCGTTTCGCCGCGGCTGCCAGCACGTGGGATGTCGCCAACGGATTCTCACTGATGGGCGCGAGCCGCGATCTGACGATCTCCGTGTTCGTCGAGGCGACGTTGCTCCTAGCGCTGGCCGTGGCCGTCGTCCTGGCGGGCACGTCGAACCTGCTCGGGATGATCGCCGGCACCGCCGGCGGTGCGGTCTGGTCGAGCCCTGCGCTGCCGTTGGGTGCGCTGGCGTTCGGAATAGTGATCGTCGCGGAGACCGGCCGTCAGCCGTTCGACAACCCCGACACGCACCTCGAGCTGACGATGATCCACGAGACGCCGCTGCTCGAATATGCCGGTCGCGATCTCGCCTATTTGCAGTGGGCGGCAGCTGCCCGGCATTGGGTCGTTCTGGTGCTCGCCGCGCAGATCTTCCTCCCGCACCCGCGCGGTGTCTGGGCTCAGCTTGCGATGCTGCCGTTCGTGCTCGTCGTGCTGTGTGGTGCGCTCGCGCTCGTTGAGACGTTTCAGGCCAAGATGCGCGTGCTACTGGTACCTCGCCTGCTCGGTGTTGCCGCGTTGGCTGCGCTACTCGGTGTTGTCGCTCGTGGGGTCGGTGGGTCGTGACGGGTGCCACCGGATGGCTGCTCGTCGGCCTTGGGCTCAGTGTCGTCGTGGTGCGGCGTCGATCGATCGCGGTCGGTCTCGTGACGACGCAGGCGCTGGTGCTCGCGGCCATCGCGCTGCAGCGGGCCGGCACGGCCAGCGACGTCGTCGCTGGGCTGGCGCTCGCCACGCGCGCGGGCGCACTCGGTGCCCTGTTCTTCGTCGCGGTGGCCCGCAGCCGGGAGTCGCAACCGCTGCGAGCGCCTGTCCCTCCGATGGTGCGCGCCGGCGTCGCAGTGGTGTTGATCCTGCTGTTGACGGCGCTGGTACCCGCCTTCGGCCTCACTTCTCGCCCGGCGGAACGTGCGGTTCTTGCCCTCGTCGCTACTGGTCTGGCGTGTGCTGCGACGCGGCGATCCACGCTGTTTCAGGTACTCGGCATCGTGCTCGTCGAGAACGGGCTGGCGCTGGCGGCGATCGAGTCACCGCACGCCTCGTCGCTGATCATCGAACTCGGCGTGACGCTCGATCTCACCTTGATCGTGTGCGTCGCGGCGCTGTTCCACTTGCGCATCTTCAGCGAATTCGGCGCGGGCGACAGCGCGGCGTTGCGGAGTTTGCGTGATTAACACCCAAGCGCTCGCGGTCGTCGTCGTCGCGGTACCGCTCGTGACCGCCGGGCTCATCAGTCTTGCCCCAAGCAAACATCTCACCGCGCTGGCGCGCACCTGTGCCGTGGCAACCTCAGCACTCGCTGTGGTGCTTGTTGGTGTTGCAGTGAGGGACGCCGGCCATCCGCTGGTCGGTCACTGGATCGTGGTCGACGCCGCGGGTGCGTTGTTGCTCGCGGTGACCGCCGTCATCGGGCTAGCCAGCGCGCTGATGTCGGCGTCCTATCTGCGTGGCGCGCACAGCTCGTTTGTCGCCGAGGGCCATCGTGACCGCGTCTACTACGTCGTCCTGTTTCTTTTCTGGGCGATGCTGCTCGCGGTGCCATTGGCCGGCAACCTCGGCGCGGCCTGGCTGCTGGTCGAGGCGACGACCGCCGCGTCCGCGCTGCTGGTGGGTTTCAGCGGCAAAGCACACGCACTGGAGGCGGGCTGGAAGTACCTGATCCTCACCTCGCTTGGTCTGGGTATCGCGCTGCTCGGTATCGCGATCCTCGCCGCTGGTGTGCCGAGCGGTGGGGTCAGCGGGCTGGCATGGGGACGGCTGGCGACGTTCGGATCGGGGCGCTCGACCGCGCTATCGGCATACCTGTTGATCCTGATCGGCCTGGCCGCGAAGATCGGATGGGCGCCGGTGCACAACTGGCTGCCCGACGCGCACTCCCAAGCCCCGCCGCCGGTGTCGGCGCTGCTATCGGCCGCACTGCTACCGACCGTGTTGCTCGTCGCGTGGCGCACCGACCGTGCGCTCGCACCGCTGATCGGAGTATCGGGAGCGCAGCGTGCGCTGATCGGATTCGGGCTTGTTTCACTTGCGGTCGCGGTCCCGTTCTTGTGGCGGCCGATGGCATTTAAGAGGCTGCTTGCCTACTCCAGCCTTGAACATCTCGGGGTGATGGCCCTCGGCGTTGGCTTCGGCACGCCGCTGGCACTCGCAGGCGTCGCCCTGCACATCGTGGGACACGCCATCGCCAAAGCGCTCGGCTTCTACGCAGCAACGCCGCTGTTGGCGCACGAGCCGCGCGCGGCCCGGCACGCGGTCAGCGGCATCGGGCGCACTGCACCTGCGCTCGGTGCGACGATGGGCTTGTCGCTCGGCGCACTGTCGGGGCTGCCGCCGTCCCCCTTGTTCGTCAGTGAGCTGTTGATCCTCGCGGGCGGCTTCGAGTCCGGCAGACCGTGGCCGGCTGCTATCGCCGCGGTGCTGCTCGCCCTGGGTTTCCTCGGGCTCGCGCACGCCACCATCGACACCCTCGTCGGCAAGGCACATCGCCGCAACGTCACACGGCTGCCGGGGTTGCGGCTGGTCACCACCCTGGGCGGTGTGTCGCTGGTCGTGCTCCTCGGGCTCACTGCGGCGGCGCCGTGGCTCGCGGGCAGCAGCTTCGTCGACGCGCTCGTGCGAGGTGTGCCGTGAGCAGCCCCACTGCTGCGGCATTTCGGGCCGATGTTGAGACCGCACTCGCGCAGGGATGGCGCGCGCGCAGTCTGTACGCCGCCGAGGGTGGGCGCGTCGTACGTGTGCTGCTGACGGGACCAGACAATCAGACGCGGTTAGAGAGTGTCGTACCGGACGGCGAAGGCAGCGTCCCGTCGATCGTCGACCTCGCGCCGGCGATGGGTTGGGACGAACGCGAGGCGCACGATCTATGCGGCGTGGGCTTCGCTGGGCACCAGCCGCTTAGGCCGCTGCTCGACCACGCCGCGCCGCTCGAATCGTGGACCGTCCCGGTGCGCGGACACGATCCGTACCAGGTGGCGGTCGGACCGATCCATGCCGGCGTCATCGAGTCCGCGCACTTCCGATTCCACGTCGTCGGCGACAAGATCCTGCACCTGGACACGCGGCTGTTCTACAAGCACCGCGGCCTCGAACGCGCGGCGGAAGGGTCGCCGGCGGCGTCCGCCATGAATGTCATTACGCGGGCATGTGCGGGGTGCGTGGTGGCAAACAGTGTCGCGTTCGCAACTGCGGCCGAGCAGACGCTAGGGCTCGGCGCGACGCCGGAACTCGCACGGGCCCGAACATTCCTGCTCGAGATCGAGCGGGTGTGGAACCACCTCAACGACATCGCTGCGGTGTGCGCAGGGGTCGGGATGGCCGCCGGGAACACATACTTCCTCGCCCTCACCGAACGCGCCCGCCGACTCAACATGAACGTCGCTGGTCACCGGTTCCTGTTCGGCAGTGTTTTGATCGGGCGAAGCGAACTCGTCCTCGACGACGACGCGGTGCGATCGTGTGCGCGGGAACTGGCCGAGATCAACGCGGCTGCCGAGGTCGGTTGGCGTGAGCTCGCCTTCAATGCCTCGTTGCAGGACCGACTCGACGCGAT